>NZ_JBHYJA010000014.1:0-77777 GCF_042740355.1 Streptomyces sp. NPDC059010 | reverse complement strand
GGCCCGCGGCCCCCACCTCGGGCTGGCGCCGCCGCCCCCCCAACAAGCGCCCCCCCGGTTGGGGGGGGGGGGGGGCGGGGGCCGGGGGGGGGGGGCCCCCCCCCCCCCCCCTCACCGGGAATGCGCTGCTGCGGGATCGACACCGTGCCCTGCTGGATCGCGACCGTGCGCGTGGGCGCCGGGATGTTGATGCCCTCCTTGCGGTAGCGCTTGTGCAGGCGCTTGATGAACTCGTGCTTGATCCGGTACTGGTCGCTGAACTCGCCGACGCCCAGGATGACGGTGAAGCCGATGCGGGAGTCGCCGAAGGTGTGGAAGCGGATGATCGGCTCATGGTCCGGCAGGGCGCCCTCGACCTCGGCCATGACCTCGCCGATGACCTCGTTCGTGACGCGCTCGACGTGGTCGAGGTCGCTGTCGTAGGCGACGCCGACCTGGACCAGGATCGTCAGCTGCTGCTCGGGACGCATGAAGTTGGTCATGTTCGTCTTCGCGAGCTCCCCGTTGGGGATGACGATCAGGTTGTTGGAGAGCGCCCGCACGGTCGTCTGGCGCCAGTTGATGTCCTCGACATAGCCCTCCTCACCGCTGGCCAGCCGGATGTAGTCGCCGGGCTGGACGGTCTTGGAGGCGAGGATGTGGATGCCCGCGAAGAGGTTGGCGAGCGTGTCCTGCAGGGCCAGCGCGACCGCCAGACCGCCGACGCCGAGGGCGGTGAGCAGCGGCGCTATGGAGATGCCCAGCGTCTGCAGCACCACCAGGAAGCCGATGGCCAGGACCAGGATCCGGGTGATGTTGACGAAGATCGTGGCGGAGCCGGCGACACCGGGGCGGGACTGGGTGACCGACCGCATCACTCCGGCGATCCCGCGGGCCGCGGCCAGCGTCACGACGAAGATGAGCAGCACCGTCAGGCACTGGTTGACGTTGTGCTGGACCGTCCTGGTCAGCGGCAGCGCCGCGCCGGCGGAGGCCGCGCCGCCGAGGAACGCCGCCCACGGCACCACGGTCCGCAGCACGTCCACGATGAGGTCGTCGCCGCTCCAGCGGGTGCGGTCGGCGTGCTTGCCCAGCCAGCGCAGCAGCATCCGCAGCAGGAAGGCCGCGAGCAGCCCCGCCGCCACGGCGATCCCGGCGATGACCAGGTCATCCACGGTGAGAGCTCGGTTCACCGGTCACCTCCGGGGAGAAAAGCTGCGGCGAATCCCTTCGCCGACGGCCGGATGTGAAGTCTCGTCACGTTGTCACCTGCTCGATTCCGCGATGTGCCGTCGTGCCGGCCACCCCATCCCCCGTGGCCGACACGAGGGCTCATCCTGCCGTATCGGGTACACGTGTTCGTGCCGGGATCGTCGGCCGGACGTCCTCATCGGTCGCTTTCGGGCATTCTCGCGCGGATTCCGGCCGTCTCCGAGGGGCGAACGACCGCACCCCGGGGGTCGCTTGATGCGTGAGCGCCGTACGAGCGCCGCTCACGGCCGCGTGCGCCCCGGCGGCCGGCCCGCGATGAGGATTGCCGTACGGCGACGTCGTCACAGGTCCGTGAACGAACCGTGCCGCCCCGCACCCGAGGCGAAGCGGGCCGCGCCCTCCAGGCTCTGCGTCAACACGCCCATGCCGTGACGGAGTTCACCCCGCAGCGCCGCCGGCTCGTCCAGCCCGTCCTGGTCGAGCACCGAGGCACGGTCGGCGCGCAGACACGCCTGGGGGAACCGCGCGATCGTGGCGGCCAGCTCCTCCGCCTCGGCGCGGGCACGTCCGGTCGGCACCACACGGTTGGCGAGCCCGATGGCGTGCGCCTCGCTCGCCGGCACCGGCCGTCCGGTCAGGATCAGGTCCAGCGCGCGGCTCGTGCCGATCAGCCGGGGCAGCCGTACCGTGCCGCCGTCGATCAGCGGCACGCCCCAGCGGCGGCAGAACACCCCGAAGACGGCGTCCTCCTCGGCCACCCGCAGATCGCACCACAGCGCCAGCTCAAGCCCGCCCGCCACGGCGTGCCCCGCGACCGCCGCGATGACGGGCTTCGACAGCCGCAGCCGCGTCGGTCCCATCGGACCGTCGCCCTCCTCGGCGACCCGGTTGCCCCGCTCGGTGCCCAGCCCCTTCAGATCGGCACCCGCGCAGAACGTGCCGCCCTCACCCCACAGCACCGCCACCCTCGCCTCGGCGTCCGCCTCGAACTCCCGGAAGGCGGCGGCGAGCTCGGCCGCGGTCGGACCGTCGACCGCGTTGCGGACCTCGGGACGGGACAGGACGACGGTGGTGACGTGTCCCTGGCGCTCGACGCGGACCGGCATGGCGGGGTCCCTTCGGTGGGTGGACCCCGTACGTTACTGAGCGGTCAGATGACCTTCCACCGCACCAGCGCGCCCAATGTCAACGCCCCCGGCAGCAACGGCAGCCACACCGTGATGATCCGGTACGCCAGCACCACCGCAGTCGCCAGTGCGACCGGGCCGCCCGCCGCCACCAGCGCCACGATCAGCGCCGCCTCGACCGAGCCGAGCCCACCCGGCGTCGGTACGAGGGCGACGGCGACGGTCGCCGCCAGATACGCGAGCGCCATGTGCGCGGGCGGTATGTCCAGCCCCAGGGCGAGCCCGACCAGGACCAGTCCGGCCGCCTGAAGGGTCGGGAAGGCCAGCGAACCGCCCCACAACGCCAGGGCCCGGGACGGGCGGGTGTGCACCGAGCGCGCCTCGCCCAGCGCGGTGCGCAGGAACGACAGCACGGCGGTGCGCAGCCGTCGTACGAGTGCGAAGACGGCCACGATCACGAACGCCACCGCGGCGATGATCAGCAGCAGCGGGCCCCACGACCCCTCCGGCAGGAGCGGCCCGAGCTGCAGGGCGTGCGGGAAGGCGATGAGCAGCGCGGCCAGCAGGCCGACCCGGGCGATGCTCTCCGCGAGCAGATACAGCGCCAGCGCGGCCGAGGAGCGAGCGAGCGGCAGCCCGCAGACCGTCATGAAACGCAGGTTGACCGCACTCGCGCCGAGCCCGGTGGGCAGCAGGTGGTTGGCCGAGCCCGCCGCGAACTGCGTGATGAGCAGCCGCAGTTTCGGCAGCCGGTCGATCACCGCGCCCTGCCGGGTGACCGCCGCCGCGACCCAGGTCATGCAGGTGGCACCGGCCGCGGCGAGCAGCCACGGCCACTTGGCCGTCGCCAGATGTCCGATGCCCTCGGCGAGCACGGCCCGGTGCCGCACCGCGACCACGACGACGAGGACGAGCGGAAGCAGGACCAGTATCTGGCGGAGCGGGACGCGCTTGAGCAGGCGTCCCAGGAGGAGTCGTACCGCTGTCACATTCGGAGAGGTTCTCCGCGTCGCGCCAACGGCGGGTTGCGACAGCGCAGACGGCGCCTTACGGACCGGCTGCGGACGGCTGTCGATCTTCACCAAGCCGTCGAAACCGCCTCCTGCCTCGCCGAAGTTGACCTCAACATTGCTTGAGGTTCTACGTTCCTCTTCATGAGCATGGAGACCACAGCCTGGACCCAGTTGCAGAGCGTCATGCACGCCGAGCGCGAGCGCCGCCCGTTCGCCCGCGCCACGCTGCGCCGCATCGGCGCCTTCGCCCGCCCGCACCGCCGCCGGATCGCGTTCTTCGTCGTGCTCGGGGTGATGACCGCCCTGCTCGCCGTCGCGACCCCCGTACTCGCCGGACGCGTCGTCGACGCGATCGTGACGCGGGGCGACGAGGGCACCGTCGTCCGCCTCGCCCTGTTGATCGCCCTGATCGCGGTCGCCGAGGCGGGCCTCGGGGTCCTCGGCCGGCGGCTCTCGGCCACCCTCGGCGAGGGCCTCATCCTCGATCTGCGGACGGCTGTGTTCGATCATGTGCAGCGCATGCCGGTCGCGTTCTTCACACGTACTCGTACGGGGGCGCTCGTCTCCCGTCTCAACAACGACGTGATCGGCGCCCAGCGGGCCTTCAGCAACACACTGTCCGGAGTGGTCAGCAACCTCGTCACCCTGCTGCTCACCCTCGCCGTCATGCTCACCCTGTCCTGGCAGATCACCCTGCTCGCCCTCGTCCTGCTCCCGGTGTTCGTGATCCCGGCCCGGCGCATGGGCCACCGCATGGCCCGGATGCAGCGGGAGGCGGCCGCGCTCAACGCGGCGATGGGCACCCGCATGACCGAGCGGTTCTCGGCGCCCGGCGCCACGCTGATCAAGCTGTTCGGCCGCCCGGAGGAGGAGTCGCGGGAGTTCGCGTCCCGGGCCCGCCGGGTCGCGGAGATCGGTGTACGGACGGCCACCGCCCAGTCCGTCTTCATCACCGCGCTCACCCTGGTGTCCGCCCTGGCCCTCGCCCTGGTCTACGGCCTCGGCGGCTGGTTCGCCCTGCGCGGCACACTGGAGCCGGGCGCCGTCGTCTCACTCGCGCTGCTCCTGACCCGTATGTACGCCCCGCTCACCGCGCTCGCCGGCGCCCGCGTCGAGGTCATGAGCGCCCTGGTGAGCTTCGAGCGGGTCTTCGAGGTGCTCGACCTCAGGCCGCTGATCGAGGAGAAGCCGGACGCGAAGAAGGTCCCCGAGGGTCCGGTGGCGGTGGAGTTCGAGAACGTCCGCTTCGGCTACCCGTCCGCCGACAAGGTCTCCCTCGCCTCCCTGGAGGAGGTGGCGAGCCTCGACACACGCGGCGGCGCCGAGGTGCTGCACGGCATCTCCTTCCGTGCCGAAGCGGGGCAGACCGTCGCCTTGGTCGGCTCCTCCGGCGCGGGCAAGTCGACCGTCGCCCAACTGCTGCCGCGGCTGTACGACATCGACGAGGGTGCCGTACGCGTCGGCGGCGTCGACGTCCGCGACCTGAGCGCCGAGTCCCTGCGCGGCACGCTCGGCATGGTCACCCAGGACGGCCACCTCTTCCACGACACCGTCCGCGCCAACCTGCTGCTCGCCCGCCCCACCGCCACCGACGCCGAACTCTGGGACGCCCTGCAACGCTCCCGCCTCGACGCCCTCGTACGGTCCCTGCCCGACGGCCTCGACACGGTGGTCGGCGAGCGCGGCTACCGGCTCTCCGGCGGCGAACGCCAGCGCATGACGATCGCCCGGCTGCTGCTGGCCCGCCAGCGCGTCGTCATCCTCGACGAGGCCACCGCGCATCTCGACAACACCTCCGAGGCGGCCGTCCAGGAGGCGCTCACCGAGGCGCTGGAGGGCAGGACCGCGGTCGTCATCGCCCACCGGCTGTCCACCGTGCGGGCGGCGGATCTGATCCTGGTGGTCGAGGCCGGCCGGATCGTCGAACGCGGCACGCACGAGGAGTTGCTGGCGGCCCGGGGACGCTACGCCGAGCTGTACCGGACGCAGTTCGAGCAGCTGGATTCGGCCAAGGTCGACGGCCGTACCCATCAGGAACACACAAACATCGACAGCATCATTGCTTCACAGGTGTTCACAACCTAGTGTGCGTTCGGTTTCCCAACAGCACCGCACATGATCTGACGCTCCCTCAAGCCACGCAGCGCCGCACTGCCGTCCCGAGGAAGGCCATCGTCAATGCCGCTCTCGCCCGAGTCCCCCGCCGTTCCGTCCCCCTCGCCGGGCGCGCCGGTCAGCCGTCGCCGTCTCCTGGAGGGAGGAGCCGCCCTGCTCGGCGCGCTCGCCGTCTCCGGATCGTCCGCCACGGCGCACGCGGCCGACGGACCCGGGACGGCGGCCGGCACCCCGGAGTGGAACGGCCACATCGACGTCTTCCGGATCGGCACCCAGCCGCCACACACCACGCTGATGCCGTACGCGGACGTCAGCCAGGCCCTGGCCGGCGACCGCACCCGCTCGCCGTACCGGCTCAGTCTCGACGGCAAGTGGAAGTTCGCCCACGTGGACCGCCCCGACGACCGGGACCCGGACTTCTACCGCACCGACGTCGACGACAGCGACTGGGACACCATCCCCGTCCCGTCCGTCTGGCAGATGCACGGCTACGACCGCCCGATCTTCGTCAACATCACCTACCCGTGGTGGGGCCCCAACGGCCTCGGCGAGGACGCCCAGCCCCCGGCCGCGCCCACCCGCTTCAACCCGGTGGGGCAGTACCGGCGCACCTTCACCGTGCCGCGCGGCTGGTCGGGGCGGCGGACCTTCCTGCACTTCGAGGGCGTAAAGTCCGCGCACTACGTGTGGATCAACGGCGAGCTGGTCGGATACGCCGAGGACTCGTTCACACCCGCCGAGTACGACATCACCGAGCATCTCAAGCCCGGCACCAACCAGATCGCCGTCGAGGTGTACCGCTTCTCCGACGGGGACTGGCTGGAGGACCAGGACATGATCCGGCTGAGCGGCATCTTCCGCTCGGTCTACCTCTACTCCACGCCGGCCGTCCATCTGCGCGACTTCAAACTGGACACTCCGCTCGGCGACGGCTACACCTCCGCCGAGCTGTCCGTCACCGCGAGCGTGCGCTCCTACGGGGGCGCGGGCGAAGGCGGTTACTCCGTCGAGACACAGCTGTACGACGCCCGGGGCCACGCCGTCTGGCCCAGGCCGCTCCAGCAGGCCGTCGACCTCGCCTCCGCCCCGGCCGGTGAGGACGTGACCGTCCGGGCGAGCAGAGCCGTGCCCGAGCCGAAGCTGTGGTCCGCCGAGCACCCGAACCTCTACACCGCCGTACTGCGGCTGCGCGACCCGGCCGGCAAGGTGACCGAGACCCTCTCGCACCGCGTCGGCCTGCGCGAATTCGCGCTTCGGGACGGCCTGATGCGGATCAACGGCAAGCCCGTCTCCTTCCGCGGCACCAACCGGCACGAGATGCACCCCGACAGCGGCATGGCGCTCACCCGCGCGCACATGGTCAAGGACATCGAGATCATCAAGCGGATGAACATGAACTCCGTCCGCACCTCGCACTACCCCAACAACCCGCTCTGGTACGAACTCGCGGACGAGTACGGCCTCTACCTCGTGGACGAGACCAACCTCGAAACCCACGGCATCCGCGGTGAATACCCCGGCAACCACGCCGACTGGACCAAGGCGTGCGTGGCCCGCGCGCAGAGCATGGTCCACCGCGACAAGAACCACGCCTCGGTCGTCGTCTGGTCGCTCGGCAACGAGGCGGGCGGCGGCAGCACGTTCGTCGCCATGCACGACTGGATCAAGGCCTACGACACCACCCGTGTCATCCAGTACGAGGGCGACGACCGGCCGACCATCAGCGACATCCGCTCCGAGATGTACGACAGCCCCTCCCGCGTCGAGCAGCGCGCGAAGGACACCGCAGACACCCGGCCGTACGTCATGATCGAGTACGCGCACGCGATGGGGAACTCGAACGGCAACCTGAAGAAGTACTGGGACCTCGTCCGCCACTACGACGTCCTCCAGGGCGGCTGGATCTGGGACTTCGTCGACCAGTCGCTGAACTGGCCCGTGCCCACCCGCAAGTTCCTCACCGAGGCCGGGCCCGGCAAGCTGCGCGGCGAGGTCCTCACCGCCAGCGGCACCTTCGACCCCGCCAAGGGCATCTCCGGCGCCACCGTCTTCCCCCGCGACGAACGCCTCGACCTCACGGGCTCGCTCACCCTGGAGGCCTGGGCCACCCCGCACCACACCGGCTACCACCAGCCGATCATCGCCAAGGGCGACACCCACTACGCCCTCAAGCAGTCGGACCGGACCCTTGAGTTCTTCATCTACGGCGGTGGCCAGTGGATCACCGCGAACTGGGCCCTCCCGGACGACTGGACCGGCCGCGAGCACCACATCGCCGGCGTCTTCGACGCGGACGCGGGCACCCTGACCCTCTACGTGGACGGCGCGGCGAAGGCCACCCGCACCACCACCCGCAAGCCCGCCACCAACACCGCGCCCCTCGCGCTGGCCACCGATGTCGACAACGCCACTCGGGAGTTCAGCGGCACGATCCGCCGGGCACGCGTGTACGCCCGCGCGCTGAGCGCCGCCGAGCTCGACTCCGACGGCCGCGGCCCCGGTGACGAGGGCGTACGGTTCTGGTTCGACGCGGCCACCGTCGACCTCACCGAACAGCGGCCCCGCGAGAAGACCTTCTTCCCCTACGGCGGCGACTGGGGCGACAACCCCAACGACGGCACCTCCAACGCGGACGGCATCGTCACCGCCGACCGCCGCCACACCGGCAAGGCGGCCGAGATCAAGCAGATCTACCAGGCGGTCAACGCGGCACCCGCCTCGGGCGGCGCACTGGCCCCCGGATCGGCCATCACCCTCACCAACGAGTACCTGTTCACCAACCTCCGCGAGTTCGAAGGCCGTTGGTCCCTCGTCGCCGACGGGAAGGTCGTACAGAGCGGCAGGCTGAGCCGCAGCCAGCTGGACGTCGCCCCGCTCAGCAGCAAGGACATCACGGTCCCGGTGAAGCTGCCGGCCGACCCGGCCCCGGGCACCGAGTACTTCCTCCAGCTGTCCTTCACCACCAAGGACTCCACCCCCTGGGCGAAGGCCGGCTTCGAGGTGGCCAAGCAGCAGCTGCCCGTCGACGCCGACGTCCCGGCCGTGACGCCCGCACCCCTGTCGAGCGTGCCGGCGCTGACGTACGAGGACGGCGACAAGGCCGTCACGGTCAAGGGCAAGGGCTTCTCCGTCACCGTCGACAAGGGCAGCGGCGTCATCACGTCGTACGAGGCAGGAGGCACCCCCCTCCTCGCCTCCGGGCCGGTGCCGAACTTCTGGCGGGCGCCCACCGAGAACGACCGCGGCAACGGCCAGCACACCCGCAACCAGACCTGGCGCGACGCCGGCAAGCAGCGCAAGCCGAAGAACGTGACGATGCGCGCCCTGGCCGACAAGGCGGTGGAGATCAAGGTCGGCGGCACCCTCCCGACGACCACCGAGTCGACGTACACCACCACCTACACGGTCTTCGGCAACGGCGAGATCAAGGTCGACAACACCCTGCACCCGGGCGCCGCGTCCCTGCCGTACATCCCGGAGGTCGGCACCCTGCTCCTCCTGCCGGGACGCTTCGAGCACCTGCGCTACTACGGCCGCGGGCCCGAGGACAACTACATCGACCGCAAGGACGCCACCGACGTGGGCGTGTACTCCGGAACCGTCTCCGAACAGTGGACCCCCTACATCCGCCCCCAGGAGAACGGCAACAAGACCGACGTCCGCTGGATCGCCCTGACCGACGCCAAGGGCGCCGGCCTCCTCGTCTCCGGCGAGCCCCTGCTGGAGGTCAACGCCTCGCACTTCACTCCGGAGGACCTCTCGTCCGGCGTGCGCCACGACTACCAGCTCACCCCGCGCGACGAGGTCGTCCTGCGCGTCAACCACCGGCAGATGGGCCTGGGCGGTGACAACAGCTGGGGCGCCCACACCCACGACGAGTTCAAGCTGTTCGCGAACCGCGACTACTCCTACACCTACCGGCTGCGCCCGCTGTCCGACGTGGCCGACGCGATGGCGGCGTCCCGGAGGCCGACCGCGGTGGAGTGAGTCGACGTGACCGGGGTCTCGGTGCGCGCCGGGACCCCGCTGCGTACCCTGGACGCGCCCGTGCACACAGAGCCCTTGACCTGGAGAGCAGGCAGGGAGCCGACCACTCGGAGCGCCCCATGCTGCGCACTATGTTCAAGTCCAAGATCCACCGCGCCACGGTCACCCAGGCCGACCTGCACTATGTGGGATCGGTGACGATCGACGCGGATCTGCTCGACGCCGCCGATCTGCTGCCCGGTGAGCTCGTCCACATCGTCGACATCACCAACGGTGCCCGTCTGGAGACGTACGTCATCGAGGGCGAGCGCGGCTCCGGGGTCATCGGGATCAACGGTGCCGCCGCCCATCTCGTCCACCCCGGCGACCTGGTGATCATCATCAGCTACGCTCAGCTGGACGACGCCGAGGCACGGGCGTTTGAGCCGCGGGTCGTGCACGTGGACGGCGCCAACCGGATCGTGTCCCTGGGCGCCGATCCGTCCGAGCCGGTACCGGGCTCGGACCAGGAGCGCAGCCCGCAGGCCGTGCCGGTGGCCTGAGCGCACTCGACGTCGAGCGGAAGACGACGCAAGGCGACGCAAGACGGCGGAAGACGGACGAGGAGCCTGCCATGAGCGAGATCGAGATCCGCGACGACCGGGCGGCCGGCCGTCTGGAGGCCCTGCGGGGCGACGAAGTCACCGGCCACATCGCCTACTTCGTCCTCGAATCCCCGGCACGCGCCCTCGTCCCCGTCCACACCGTCGTCGAACCGGCCCACGAGGGGAAGGGCATCGCCGGCTCCCTGGCCCGCGAGCTGTATGTCATGGCGGCACGCGAGGGAATCGTCGTCGCGCCGCTGTGCCCGTACGTCGTGAAGTGGGCCGAACGCCACCCGGAGCAGGCTCCGGCGGCCGACCCGGAGCTCCTGGAGGCGGCGAAGGACTGGCTGCGGGCGCACCCCGAGCGCTTCTGACCAGGCCGCGCCGCGTCCGGGCCGACGGTGCCGCCCGGCAGGCCCACTTGGCCGCCCGCATTGACGCGGGTGAGTGACTGGTGGCGCGGCCATCGGGTACGCGGGGGAGTAGTCCAGAGCCGACGCCACGGACCGGCAGGAGGACATCATGACGAACCCGTACCCGGAACCCACCCCTCCGGGTCCGACCCCGGGCCCGGAGCCCCAGCCCCCCGAGCCACACCCGGTCCCACCCCCGGAACCCGCACCGGCCCCCCAGCCGCCTCCTGCGCCGGGCCCACCCCCGGGGCCTGCGCCCACGCCAGGGCCACCGCCCGCACCGGAACCCCCGGGCCCTCCGCCCACCCCGGGACCGACACCACCTCCGCCCTCACCTCCGGCCCCACCACCGCCCGCACCCCCGGAGCCCTCCCCGTCCCCGATCCCGCCGGGCCCGGAGCCGGTGCCGAATCCTGAGCCGGGGCCGCCGCTGACCTGAGTTCCTCGGGTACGGAGGCCGGCTCGGTGCCGGAGGCCGTCGTCGCCGTCGAGCCGGCCGCGTCCTCGTGGTCGTGCCGTTCGTCTCGCGCGATGCCCGGCGGCCCCATAGGGTCGCGGTGCCGCCACGACAGGACGGGCGGCGCGGACCTTCGCATGAGGAGTGCTCATGTCAGGACAGTTCGAAGCGACGGTCGAGATCGACCGGCCCGTGGAGGCGGTGTTCGAGTACCTCGCCGACGGACGCAACGATCCGCAGTTCAGCCCCCGTGTGCTGAGGATCGAGCGGGTTCCCGACGCCCCGACCGCCGTGGGCACGGTCTTCCGCAGCTCGGTCAAGGACGCAGGGATGAAGACCGCCAGGGAGTTCCGCATCACCGACCTCGAAGCCCCGACGAGGATCCGGTGGGCCGAGGTGTCGAAGAACATCGTGACGGCCGCTGAAGGCGGCTACGACCTGGAGCCGCTGGCCGACGGCAGGACGCGGGTCCGTATCTTCAACGTCCTCGAAGGCCACGGCCTCGGCAAACTCCTCGTCGGCCTGGCGCTCACCGCCGCCCGCAAGGACGCCCCCGCCTTCGGCGCCCGGATCAAGAAAGCGGCCGAAGCGGCGATCGCCAAGCCCTGACGTTCCTCCGGGGGCGCGTGTACAACCCTGAAGCCGGGTGACTGGTCTCTACCACCGTACGAACCAATCCGACCCTTCGGTACAACTCGGTTCAACGGGGGAATACATGAGCATGACCGGCAAGCGTCGTCGCACCCGCAGCAACCGCACCACCCGCGCCGCCATCGCGTCCACGACGCTCCTGATGGCGGGCGCTCTCGGGGCCGCCGGCGCCGGAACGTCCAGCGCCACCGCCGCGGCACCGCAGACCCGGCAGATCGCCTCGTCCGTCCTCGGAAGCGACTACAAGATCACGCTGACCGCACTGCGCTCGACGCAGGACGAGTACGCCGCCTCCGTCCGGCTGCAGGTCTACAGGCAGAGCGGCGGCGCCTGGAAGGAGTCCGACCGGGTCACGGTGGGCGACGTCGACGGCTGGTTCTGGTACCCGCTCACGGGCCGGGGCGCCGTCTGCGAGTTCGACACGGCGAGCACGGAGCCCGCGCCCCTCACGGTGAGCCTGCTGGTCACACCGTCCATCGGCTGCTCCGAGCCCACGCACTACGTCGTGAAGGAAGGCAGGGTGTACGCCGGCTGACCGAGCAGGTCACGGCACGGCCAGGGGCCGTCACCCTCCGCGGATGACGGCCCCTTTTACGACGATCCTCAGCCGGAGACCTCCGAGCGATCCCCGCCCCACAGCGTGTGGAACGACCCGTCACGGTCGGTCCGCCGGTAGGTGTGGGCGCCGAAGAAGTCCCGCTGGCCCTGGGTGAGCGCGGCCGGCAGGCGCTCGGCGCGCAGCGCGTCGTAGTACGCGAGGGCCGCGGCGAAGCCCGGCGTGGGCACACCCTGCCGCGTCGCCGCGACCAGCACCTCACGCCAGTCGTCCTGCGCGGCGGCGATCTCCTGCGCGAAGGTCTCGTCCGACAGCAGGCTCGGCAGGTCGGCCCGTGCGTCGTACGCGGCCCGGATACGGTCCAGGAACGCCGCGCGGATGATGCAGCCGCCGCGCCAGATGGCCGAGACGGCGCCCAGGTCGATGTCCCAGTCGTACTCGGCGCGTGCCGCGTCGATCTCGTGGAAGCCCTGCGTGTACGACACGATCTTCGACGCGTACAGCGCCTGCTCGACCCGGTCGGCGAACGCGGCGGCCTCGGACTCGCCGAGCGGCGTCGCCTTCGGACCGGCCAGCCCGCGGGACGCCTCCCGCAGTGCCGCGTGCCCGGACAGGGAGCGGGCGAACACCGCCTCCGCGATACCGGACACCGGCACACCCAGGTCCAGGGCGATCTGCACCGTCCAGCGCCCCGTGCCCTTCTGCTCGGCCTGGTCGACCACCACGTCCACGAACGGCTTGCCCGTCGCCGTGTCCACGTGCGACAGCACCTCGGCGGTGATCTCGATCAGGTAGGAGTCCAGCCGGCCCCGGTTCCAGGTCCGGAAGATCTCCGCGATCTGCGCGGGCTCGTACCCGGCGACATCCCGCAGCAGCTGGTACGCCTCGCCGATGAGCTGCATGTCGGCGTACTCGATGCCGTTGTGCACCATCTTCACGAAGTGCCCGGCACCGTCCGGACCGACGTGCGTCACACAGGGCGCCCCGTCCGCCGCCTTCGCCGAGATCTTCTCCAGCATCGGGCCCAGCGAGTCGTACGACTCCTTCGGGCCGCCCGGCATGATGCTCGGCCCGTGCAGCGCGCCCTCCTCGCCGCCGGAGACGCCCATGCCGACGAAGTGGATGCCCTGCTCGCGCAGGTCCCGCTCGCGGCGCCGGGTGTCGGCGAAGTGCGCATTGCCGCCGTCGATGATCATGTCGCCGGGTTCGAGTAGCGGCGCGAACTCCTGGATCACCGCGTCGGTCGGCTCACCGGCCTTCACCATGATCACCAGGCGCCGCGGGCGCTCCAGGGCCGCCACGAACTCCTTGGCGGACTCGGCCGCGATGAACTCGCCCTCGTTCCCGAACTCCTCCACCAGCGCCCGCGTACGCGCCGGTGTCCGGTTGTGCACCGCGACGGTGTATCCGTTGCGGGCGAAGTTGCGGGCGAGATTGCGGCCCATGACCGCGAGACCCGTGACGCCGATCTGCGCCGAAGTGCTCATGCGTTGGCTCCTAGTGACCTCGATATATCAGCGGTGCCGGTCATGCCCGCCAGTATTGCCCCATCGTCCATCCTGACGTGCCGGTTCTCCGAGCGCACATCCGGGTCGGGCGATGTCGCAGGCAGATACGGACGCGGGCCCCCACCGCACTCAGCCGCCCCGGCCTCACGGCACTGCGCCGTGCCGGACGGCGGGCAACGTACGCCGATTCCTCGCCACTTGGGGTGACCGAGCGGCTGAATTGCCGTCTTGTCATGGCCTGTTCGCCGCGCTTACTTTTGCCCCTCCTGACGCATGTCTGACGCATGTCTATGGGGGGCTCCGTCATGGCCGCACGCGGCCGGCACCGCCGGTACCAGCCGAACAGGATCAACCGCGCCTCACTCACCGTCACCGCGGGCGGCGCCGGGATGGCGCTCCCCCTCATCGGTGCCGGCGCCGCGCAGGCGGCCGACGTGGACACCTGGAACAAGGTCGCGGCGTGCGAGTCGACCAGCAGGTGGCACGTCAACACCGGCAACGGCTACTACGGCGGTCTGCAGTTCGCCCAGTCGACGTGGGAGGCGTACGGCGGTGCGCGGTACGCGGCCCGGGCGGATCTGGCCACCAAGGACCAGCAGATAGCCGTCGCGGAGAAGGTGCTGGACGGACAGGGGCCGGGCGCCTGGCCGGAGTGCTCGGAGCGGGCCGGGCTGACCCGGGGCGGCGACACTCCCGGCATCCGTCCCGCCGGCACCACCACGAAGGCCGCGAAGACCTCCGTCCAGGACGTCCAGCCGCAGACCACGCCCCAGTCACGGGCGGGCAAGGCCGAGATGTACACCGTCGTCCACGGCGACACCCTGTCCGGGATCGCCGAGGAACGGAAGGTCAGGGGCGGCTGGCGGGGCCTGTACGCCGCGAACCGGAAGGCCATCGGGCCGGACCCCGACCTGATCCTGCCCGGCCAGCGGCTCGCGCTGCGCGGCAAGGCCCCCGCGGCGTCCCCGGGGACCGGTCAGCCGGCGACCACCCCCAAGACCTCGCCCGGGAAGACCTCTTCGGCGCGGGAGACCGCCGACCGGGACGAGACGTCCACGACCGGCCGCTCGCTCGTCTCCCCGGTGAGCTCGCCCACGGGCACCCCCTACCGCAAGGCCGGATCGTCCTGGTCGAAGGGCTACCACACCGGCGTCGACTTCCCGGTTGCGACCGGTACGTCCGTCAAGTCCGTCGGGGCGGGGCAGGTGGTCAGCGCGGGATGGGCCGGCTCCTTCGGCTACCAGGTGGTGATCCGGCACTCCGACGGCCGCTACACCCAGTACGCCCATCTCTCGGCCATCTCCGTGAAGGCCGGGCAGTCGGTGGGCGCGGGGCAGCGCATCGGCCGCTCCGGGTCCACGGGCAACAGCACGGGCCCGCATCTGCACTTCGAGGTGCGGACGGGGCCCGGTTTCGGCGCGGACATCGACCCGGTCGCTTATCTCCGGGCCGGTGGCGTCAGGATTTGACCCGCATCCGATGCCGGTCGATGACGGGCGTCGGGACGTACGGGCCGCCGTAGAAGGGGCCGTAGAGATTCGGGGACCCGCCCCCCTCGGGGCGCGACGGCTCCCCGTCGTCGTACGCGCTCTCCGCGATCTGGGCCGGTATGAGGATGCCGTCGATGCTGTCCGGAACCAGGAGCTCCTCGTGCGGCATCGCGGCCGTCTGCTCGGGGAGGCCGGTGAGCAGTTCCCCGGCGCCCACCGGAGCCATGTCCGCCTCGGACAGGGGCTCGGACAGGGCCGCCACCGGCTCGGGCCGGCCCGCTCCGGTCTCCGCCTCGGTGCGGGCGATCCGCTCCGTCGTCAGCAGGATCAGGCCGCCCGCCGCCACGACACCGCAGCCCAGCGCGAGCACGGTGCCGGTCGTGCCGTAGCGGAAGGTTTCGCCGAACATCGTTATGCCGACCGCAGCCGCCACCACCGGGTTCACGACCGTCAGCGTGGCCAGCGGTGCGGCGAGGCCCGCGCCCCGGTAGGCGGCCTGGGAGAGCAGCAGACCGGCCGTGGCGAAGACGCCGATGGTGGCCAGGGACGGCAGGTCGGCGACCGACACCCCGCCGTCCCAGTCGACCGCGACGATCTTCGTGAACACCGACGACATGCCGAAGGCTATGCCGGACCCCGTCGCGAGCAGCATGCTGCGCACCGCCGGGTGCCGGTGGGCCGCCCGGCCCGCGATCATCAGCGCCACGACCATGCCGCCGGTCACCAGAGCCACTGCCGCCCGCTCCGCCGTGTCCAGCGACTGCGACTCGGAGGTGCCGACCAGGGACAGCAGCCCCGCGAGACCCACGGTCGCCATGATCGCGCCACGCCAGGCCGTCGAACCGGCCCTGCGGCCCACGAACAGCGCCGCCATCGGCAGCGCGAACACGATCGTCAGAGCACCGAGCGGCTGCACCAGGCTCAGCGGGCCGAAGGCCAGCGCCACGACGTGCAGCAGACCGCCGAGGCCGTTCAACGCGACCGCCGCCCACCAGCCCGGCCGGCGCATCGGCGCGAACTGCTGACCCGGGGAGGACACCGCGACACGCTCCTGCACGATCGCCCCGCCCGCGTACGCGACGGCGGAGATCAGCGACAGGAGCACGGACAACGCGAGGGCGCTCATGAGCTGCTCCTCTGCGTGAGGCGGGGGCGGTGCGCCCGGCGCGGCGAACGGTCGGCTCTCATAATCAACACGATGCCTCGAAAAGCTCTTCCCGTCGTCGTACCAGAGAATCGACCGTGTCGTACTGCCGATGGAGTACGAGAGGGGTCGTCTCATCCTCTGGAGGGGTGACCCGAGGTGGAGACCCCCAGGTGAGAACCCCGAGGGGCCTTGGTACTACTGCTCTTCGTGGACCTCGACCCCCAACTCGCCGCCCTCCGGCCGCTCGGCGGCTTCTTCGTACTACGCACACCAGGGACAACACTTCGGCCACTGCCGACCCTGGCGGAGACATACGGACAACAGCCGTCGGACGCGTACGGAAATTCTCTGGACTTCCGGGTCCGGAAAGTCGCGAACAGCCTGCGCGTCCCCGAGCCGCGGATCGCCGCCTCGGTCGCCCAGCAGGGGCTCGCGGCCCGCCTGTGGTCGGTGACCCTCGGCTGCGCCGCCCTCTACGGCGGCATCCCCGACCTCGACCCGGTCCTGCTGCACTGGGACCCCGACAACAGCGCCCCCGACGACCTGTGGCTCACCGAGGTGCGCCCGCTGCCCGCGAACCCGGCGACCATCGCGGACCTCGTCCTGCACGCCCACCTCGAACCGCTGACCGCCGCCCTGCAGACCCGCTACCGAGTCGCCACCGGCCTGCTGTGGGGCAACGCAGGATCCGCGCTCGCGGGCGCGGCCCGCCAACTGGACCAGTGGGCCCGAGCGGGCGGCCGTACCGAAACCGCCGCCCGCGCCCGCGCCCTCACCGCGGAGCTCTTCACCCATCCGCTGCTCGCCGGCACCGGCACCTTCACCGGAGCCGCCTTCCGGCGCCGCAGCTGCTGCCTCTACTACCGCGTGCCGGGTGGCGGGGTATGCGGTGACTGTTGCTTCACACGAGCCCCGCGCTCTTCCCCGCGCGCCCCATCTGGGTGACCATGAAAGGGCAACCATCCGTTGAGGACAGGGGGTTCCGGGTGCGAGTGGGACTGCTGACCCGGGAGTACCCGCCGGACGTGTACGGCGGAGCCGGCGTCCATGTCGAGTTCCTCGCCCGGGAGTTGAGGGACCTCGTCGACCTGGAGGTGCACTGCTGGGGCGAGGGCCGCGCGGTCGGCGTCGTACGCCACCGTCCCTGGTCCGCCCTCGACACCGCCAACGACGCGCTGCGCACCTTCTCCGTGGACCTCGCCATGGCGGCGGGGCTGGAAGGCCGCGAACTCGTCCACTCCCACACCTGGTACGCCAACCTCGCCGGCCACCTCGGCAAGCTGCTGTACGGCATCCCGCATGTGATGACCGCCCACTCCCTGGAGCCGCTGCGCCCCTGGAAGGCCGAGCAACTCGGCGGCGGATACGCCCTGTCCAGCTGGGCCGAGCGCACCGCCATCGAGGCCGCCGACGCGGTGATCGCCGTGTCCGGCGCCATGCGCGAGGACATCCTCGGCTGCTACCCGGCGCTCGACCCGGGCCGGGTCCACATCGTGCACAACGGCATCGACACCACCCTCTACCGGCCCGACCGCCGCACCGACGTCCTCACCCGCTTCGGCCTCGACGCCGGCCGCCCGTACGTGCTGTTCGTCGGCCGCATCACCCGCCAGAAGGGCGTGCCCCATCTGCTGCGCGCGATACGGCACATCGACCCGGCCGCACAGGTCGTGCTCTGCGCGGGCGCGCCCGACACCCCCGAGATCGACCAGGAGTTCCGCGACCTCTACCAGGAGCTGAGCCGGGTCCGCGAGGGCGTGCACTGGATCCCGCAGATGCTGCCGCGTCCCGAGGTGATCCAACTCCTCACGCACGCCGCCGTGTTCGTCTGCCCCTCGGTGTACGAACCCCTCGGCATCGTCAACCTGGAGGCGATGGCCTGCGGAACTCCCGTGGTGGCCTCGCAGGTCGGCGGGATCCCCGAGGTCGTCGAGGACGGCAAGACGGGCCTGCTCGTCCCCATGGACGACGATTTCGAGGCGGGCCTCGCGCGGGCGCTGGACGCGGTGATCGGCGACCCGGAGGCGGCCCGGCGGATGGGTGAGGCCGGACGGGAACGCGCGGTGGGGGAGTTCGGCTGGGACGCGGTGGCACGGCGGACGGCCCTGCTCTACGGGGAGATCCTCAAACAGGCTTAGTGCGCGCTACACAGGGGCAGGCTGGGACCAACCAGGGTGAGGGGAGCGGCCATGCGTCGTGGTGGACCTTCGGTGCTCGGAATCGTGCTGGCGGGCGGAGAAGGCAAACGCCTGATGCCCCTGACCGCGGACCGCGCGAAACCGGCGGTCACCTTCGGCGGCACCTACCGCCTGGTCGACTTCGTCCTCTCCAACCTCGTCAACGCCGACATCCTGCGCATCTGCGTCCTCACGCAGTACAAGTCGCACTCCCTGGACCGGCACATCACCACGACCTGGCGCATGTCCAGTCTGCTCGGCAACTACGTCACCCCGGTCCCGGCCCAGCAGCGGCTCGGGCCGCGCTGGTACCTGGGCAGCGCGGACGCGATCCTGCAGTCCCTGAACCTGATCTACGACGAACGCCCCGAGTACGTCGCGGTGTTCGGCGCCGACCACGTGTACCGCATGGACCCGCGCCAGATGCTCGCCCAGCACATCGAGGGCGGCGCGGGCGTCACGGTGGCCGGCATCCGCGTGCCGCGCAGCGAGTCGTCGTCGTTCGGCGTGATCAGCCCCGGCTCGGACGGGCAGACGGTGGACCGCTTCCTGGAGAAGCCCGCCGACCCGCCCGGACTCCCGGACGACCCGGAGACCGTCTTCGCCTCGATGGGCAACTACATCTTCACCACCAAGGCCCTCATCGAGGCGCTCCAGCGCGACGCCGAGGACGACGACTCCGTGCACGACATGGGCGGTTCGATCCTGCCCCAGCTCACCGACCGCGGCGAGGCCCAGCTCTACGACTTCAGCGCCAACCACGTCCCCGGCGAGACCAACCGCGACCGGGGTTACTGGCGGGACGTCGGCACCCTGGACGCGTACTACGACGCCCATATGGACCTGATCGCCGAGCGCCCCGCCTTCAACCTGTACAACCGCAGCTGGCCCATCTACACCCACTCGGGCCAGCTCTCCCCGGCCCGCTTCAACGCGGGCGGCATCGCCGGCGAGTCCATCATCAGCGCCGGCTGTCTGATCCGCGGCCAGGTCACCCGCTCCGTGCTCTCGCCGGGCGTGGTGGTCGACCCGGGAGCCGTGGTGCAGGGGTCGGTGCTGCACGACAACGTGCACATCGGGCGGGGCGCGGTGGTACGGGGCGCCGTGCTCGACAAGAACGTGGACGTGCCCCCGGGCGCCACGATCGGCGTCAACCCGGACCGGGACGCGGAGCTGTACACCGTGTCCAAGGGCGGCGTGATCGCGTTGGGGAAGGGGCAGGGGGTTTCCTAGGCCCAGCCTGCGGGCCGCCCCGTCAGCCGCTGCGGGTGAAGACCTCGTCCCGGGTGGCGCCGTTGGAGCAGAGCTTCTTCTCGTCGGCCGTCATCTTGCGGGACTTGACCACGACCGCGCTGTGCTTGCCGTCCGTGCCGTTCGGGGCGGGGCCGGTGATCACGTCGGGCACGAACCAGTAGTAGTGACCCCACTTGGGGTCGTCGTAGTGGGTCTGCCACGTGCCGGTTATCCGCTGCATCACCTGCGCGCGGGAGATCCAGCCCACCTCGCCCGGCTGGACGTTCACGGTGAAGGAGCTCGTCTCCGTGTGGGAGCTCTGCCACGTGTAGTTGTACGTCGCGGTCACACTGGCGGTGACGATCCCTTCGATGCCGCCGCCGACGGTCACCGATCCGCCCACCGAGTGGGAGGAGCCCACGGTGTCGGCCCATGACATGGACTGGGAGGCGGGCGAGGCGGTGCAGTTGAAGAGCAGCTCCGAGACCTGACGGGGCTCACCGAGGTAAGCCTCGCCGATCTCCGGGGAGTTGAAGCTGCACTTGCCTTCGCCGGAAGCGCAGTCGGCCACGATCTGCTCCGGGGTGGGCTGGTCGTCGGCCACAGCGGGCACGGCCGCCGCGACCATCCCGAACGCCGTCGCCGCCAGAACCATGGTGCGGCCGCCGTACCGCAGTGCGCGGTTCCTTGTCATGGGTGTTGCCTCTCGCCATACGTGGGGGAACGGCGACGAGACCCGTGTTCTCACTGGGCCTGAAGTCACCGTGTGATGCCCACGAGGCTCACGCAATCGACGGCCGAGCTACACCAAGAAATCGTAAAGTTGTACTTGATTCGGCAACTGATGAAGCGTCAATCAGCGTTTGCGTGAGGTCAATTGGCCAGCGCGGGCGGGTCGAGGTGAGGGGTTGCCCGGAGCCGGACGGTAAACCCTGGTAGTAGCCGAAGCCGTTGTACCGCCCGTGTCGCAACCGGGAGTCAGTCGCCTGGTTGACGACCGTGAAGCCCCGGACAAATAGGTTCCCTACCAAGAGCCCCGGGGCACCGGGACCTCGATGCTCGTGACCGGAGCTCGGGGTGCATGGGCGGCCCTGATTCCCCGTGTCCACCAGTCCTCGGGCACGTGGGTGGATCTCTTGGGATGTTCCGGGACTCATGCCGGCCGCAGGGCGCAATCAGGACCCGACGGGGGGACTCGCGCTGTGGCCCGCAGGAGAGGTTTCAGCATGAAGACGCGCATGAAGTTCGCGGCGCTCGCCCTGCTCGTCGGCACTGCCACTGTCACGGGTGGCGTCACCGCACCTGCGGCATTCGCCTCAGGCGAAGCCCCGGCTGCCGTGTCCGGCAGCGGCGACATCCACGCCGCGGGGTCGGGGAGCGCGGACAGGACTCTGTGGACCAATAACCGTGCTGGTCAGATCAACATCCACTGGGACTGGAAGTCGAGCGCGGACGGCAGGAGCTACTACGGCAGTTTCTGGGGGAAGTTCTACGACCACAAGACGGACGGGAAGTACGTACTGCTCCAGGCGAAGTGGAAGGGCCAGAACTGGACAACCATCCGCACCGCCGCGAACGGCGAAGACTTCCGCGGCGACTACAGCAAGCTCAGCGGCCTGAACTTCCGGGCATGTCTGCAAGGCGGCAACTGCGGCGCCGCTGCATGGTGAACCCGGCCAACGGCGGGCGCACTGAGTGGTAAGGCGAGTTGCCTGGGGTGTGGCTCCCTCGAAGGGAGCCACACCCGTCGGCGAGTGCGTGATTGTTCCGGTCTGCGGGGCGGACCCTCTTGTCATGTACCTGGACGGGTGTTGGAATCCGTGCTGTTATGCCAACTGCTGTGCATGACAACGTTGTTATGGAGGCTCTGTGCGTAAACAACGCCTCAGAAACCGACTCGTGTTACTCCTCGCCGGGGCCCTCGGCCTCGCGGGGCTGACCGCGACACCCGCCCCCGCCGCGGCCGACGACCCCGTGGAGGTCCACGGTCTGAAGGGCGAGTACTACACCCAGTCGGCCCCGGGCGCCTTCGACTTCCACGCGCTCAAGGCGACCGCCTTCGACCCCCGTCTCGACTTCGACAACCTGGAGCCGCGCCTGGCCTTCGCCGCGGGCCGTTCGGACGACGTCAGTGTCCGCTGGACCGGAAAGATCGTGCCGGAGAAGACCGGCCCGCACACCTTCTCGATCATCGGCGACAACGGCTTCCGCCTCTGGATCGACGGAAAGCTCGCCATCGACCACTGGATCGACGACTGGGACCGCGAACAGACCGCCGCTCCCGTCGAGTTGACCGCCGGCACCGCCCACGACATCAAGGTCGAGTACTTCGAGCACTACGGCGGCTCCAACCTCCATCTGCGCTGGACCGAGCCCGGCGGCGCCAAGGAGCCCGTCCCGCAGTCCGCGTTCCGCCTCCCCGACGGCTTCGACTACGACGGGGCCATCGCGGCCACGGTCCTCGCGAACGGCCGTACGCTCAGACTCGACTTCGCCCGTGACCTCGCCGCACCTCCGGCCGACGTCACCGGCCACCTGGACGCGGTGATCGGCGGCGCCAAGTGGCCGCTCGGGACGGCCGAGCCGGACCCGGCCGATCCCAAGGCCCTCCTCGTCGCGCTCAAGGAGCCCGTGGTCGGCAACAAGACCGGGACGGCACGCGGCACGGCCGACGTCCGCTACGACGGTGCGGGCGGTCTGACCACGAGTGATGGCAACGTTGTCAAGACCTTCTGGAGCAGCGGCCCCAACCGATCCACCCACGAGCTGCGCACCAGGTGGGCCGACGAGGTGGGCCCGGACAACGCCCACCCCGAGTACCCGCGCCCGCAGCTGACCCGGGACGCCTGGCGCAACCTCAACGGCCGCTGGCAGTTCGCGGCGGCCGAGGCGGGGGAGCTGCCGCCGGTCGGCAGGAACCTCGCCGAGCGGATCCTCGTCCCGTACCCGGTCGAGTCCCAGCTCTCCGGACTCCAGCGGCATGAGGACCGGATGTGGTACCGCCGTACCTTCACCGTCCCCGCCGACTGGCGCATCGGCTCCGGCAAGCGCCTCAGGCTCAACTTCGGCGGCGTTGACTGGCGGACCGAGGTGTACGTCAACGGCACCAAGGTCACCGAGCACACGGGCGGTTACGACAGGTTCGCCGCCGACATCACCGACGCGCTGAAGCCCGGCCGCACCCAGGAGCTGATCGTCGGCGTGTACGACCCGACCGACGCGGCGGACGGCGAGAACCCGCCCCTCGGAAAGCAGCGCCTGGACCCGAGCGGCATCTGGTACACCCCGTCCTCCGGCATCTGGCAGACGGTGTGGATGGAGCCGGTCGCCCCCGACCACGTGGACGGGCTCAAGCTCACCCCCGACGTCGACGCGGGCACGCTCACCGTCGAGCCGCGGGGCGTCCGCGACGGCGTACCCGTCACGGCGACGGCGTACGACGGACGGCGCAAGGTCGCCACCGTCAGCGGCCGCACCGGCCGGCCGCTGACCCTGGCCATCCCCGATCCGCATCTGTGGTCGCCCGACGACCCGTTCCTGTACGACCTGAAGGTCACCGTCGGCGCCGACCGCGTCGGCAGCTACTTCGGCATGCGCTCCATCGCCGTCGAGAAGATCGACGGCGTGCCGCGCACCGTCCTCAACGGCGAGCCAGTCTTCATGATGGCCACCCTCGACCAGGGCTTCTGGCCCGACGGCCTGCACACGGCTCCGACCGACGAGGCCCTCGCGTACGACCTGAAGGCGCACAAGAAGCTCGGCTTCAACGCCGTGCGCAAGCACATCAAGGTCGAGCCGGACCGCTGGTTCTACTGGGCCGACCGGCTGGGCCTGCTGGTGTGGCAGGACATGCCCGCGATGACCGCGGGGGTGAATCCGGGTGCCGGGGCCCGCGCCCAGTACGAGCGCGAGATGAAGCAGATGATCGACGAGCACATCAGCAGCCCGTCGGTGATCATGTGGGTTACGTTCAATGAGGGCTGGGGGCAGTACGACGTCGGACGTATCGCCGATCAGGCGAAGGCATGGGATCCGACTCGGCTGGTCAACAACCAGTCGGGGCTGAACCTCGGCGCCGACGGCGGCACCGGCGACATCATGGACGAGCACGGCTATCCGAGCCCCGCCCTGCCGCCCCGCCCCGACGGCGAACGGGCACTGGTCAGCGGCGAGTACGGCGGCCTCGGCCTCGCGGTGCCCGGCCACGCCTGGTCGGTGCAGCAGTCGTACGTCGACGTCGACCCGGCGACCTACACCGACGACTATCTGGCCAGGCTCGACGAGGTGCGCGCCCTGGTCTGCCGGGGCAGCAACGGCGCCGTGTACACGCAGATCACGGACGTCGAGGGGGAGCTGAACGGCTTCCTCACCTACGACCGGGCCGTACTGAAACCGGACACGGCACGGCTCAAGGCGGCGCACGAGGCGTTGATCCGTGACGCCTCCCGGGTGACTCCCACGGGATGCCCGGCGCCGCAACCTGTGTTGAAGTGACCTCATATGCACCATGAGTCCCGCCCCTTTCGCGAGGGGCGGGACTTAATCTGCTGTTAACTGTGCGTAGCTTGATCGTACTTGACCGTAATCGGACAAGGGCGATTGACTGCTGCTCCACCCGTCGTCGACGCGAGGCAAGCCATTGACCTCTGACCTGCTCGCACCACTCGACCTTGCGTTCTGGAACATCGAGTCCGCCGAACACCCCATGCACCTGGGCGCGCTCGGGGTGTTCACAGCGCACTCGCCCACCGCGGGCGCCCACGCCGCCGACCTGCTCGCCGCGCGAGCCGCAGCCGTTCCGGGACTGCGGATGCGCATCCGCGACGCATGGCAGCCGAGCGCCCTGCTGCAGCCCTTCTCGTTCGGCGGAGCGGCCCGCGAGCCCGCCCCCGACTTCGACCCCCTCGACCACGTCCGGCTGCACGCCCCCACCGCCGACTTCCAGGCGCTGGCGGGCCGGCTCATGGAGCGCCCGCTGGAGCGCGGCCGGCCGCCCTGGGAGGCGCATGTGCTGCCGGGCGAGGACGGGGTGTCGTTCGCGGTGCTGTTCAAGTTCCATCACGCCCTGGCCGACGGACTGCGGGCGCTGACGCTCGCCGCCGCCGTCCTGGACCCCATGGACATGCCCGCCCGCAAACCCCGCCCCGAGGAGCCCACGCGCAGACTGCTGCCCGATGTGCGCAGGCTGCCGGGACTGGTGCGCGGCGCCCTGTCCGACGTCGGCCGGGCCCTGGACATCGGCGCCTCCGTCGCCGTGTCGACCCTGGGGGTGCGCTCGACGTCCGCGCTGATCGCCGAGCCGAGCGGCACCCGCCGTACCGCCGGGGTCGTCGTCGACATCGACGATGTGCACGTCATCCGCAAGGCCGTCGGCGGCACCGTCAACGACGTCCTCATCGCGGTCGTCGCCGGCGCCCTGCGCCGCTGGCTGGACGAGCGCGGCGACGGCAGCGAGGGCGTCGCGCCACGCGCCCTGATCCCCGTCTCCAAGCGCCGCCCGCGCACCGCGCACCCTCAGGGCAACCGGCTCTCCGGGTACTTGATACGGCTCCCGGTGGACGACCCCGACCCGCTGCGCCGCCTCGGGACGGTCCGCACCGCCATGGACCGCAACAAGGACGCCGGACCCAACCGGGGCGCGGGCGCCGTCGCCCTGCTCGCCGACCACGTCCCGGCGCTCGGGCACCGGCTCGGCGGACCGCTGGTCGGCGGGGCTGCCCGGCTCTGGTTCGACATCCTCGTGACCAGCGTCCCGCTGCCCGGCATCGCCCTGAAGCTCGGCGGCCACCCCGTCACCGAGGTCTACCCCTTCGCCCCGCTGGCCCGCGGCCAGTCCCTGGCGATCGCGATCTCGACGTACCGGGGACGCGTCCACTACGGCCTCGTCGCCGACGCCGAGGCCGTACCGGACCTCGATGTGCTCGCCAAGGCCGTGTCCGAGGAGGTGTCGGAGCTGATCACCGCCTGCGCCCCCTGATCGCCGTCCCCCTGGGCCGCTTCGCCGGATTTTGGAGGAGTGGCCCGGCGCTCCGTACAATTCCCCGTTCGAAAGCGGGCGCGACCGGAGCGCCGCGGGTGATCAGGGAACGGCAGCGGCGATGACGGTGACAGAGGACGGCGCGACGGCGACCACGGCGGACGTCGTGCACGAGCCCGGTGACGAGATCGTGTACGGCCCCGGCATCGACCCCGAGCGGCTCGCGGTGTGCCTCAGCGTCCTGGACGAGCTCGACAAGCTGGAGGTCGACCACCCCGACGCCATCGCCGTGCGCCGCGCCACCGCCGGCGTATACCGCACCGTCAAGCAGCGCCGCCGCCAGGAGCGCCGGGCCGCCAAGACCGCCCACGACAAGGCGGTCACGGAGGCCACGGCGACCGGCTCCGCCCAGCGCATCGACGACGAGACCGAGGGCATCCTGCCGTCGTCGGTCACGGAGGCGGGCAAGATCGCGGGGATACTCCAGCGCCCCCGCTCCTGCTACACCTGCAAGACCCGGTTCGTCGAGGTCGACTACTTCTACCACCAGCTCTGTCCGGACTGCGCCCGCCTGAACCGCGAGAGGCGCGACGCCCGCGCCGACCTCACCGGCAAGCGCGCCCTGCTCACCGGCGGCCGCGCCAAGATCGGCATGTACATCGCGCTCAGGCTGCTGCGCGACGGCGCCCACACCACGATCACCACGCGCTTCCCCAAGGACGCCATCCGCCGCTTCAAGGCCATGGACGACTCCGCGGACTGGATGCACCGCCTGGAGGTCGTCGGCATCGACCTGCGCGACCCGGCCCAGGCCGTGGCCCTCGCCGAGCAGGTCGCCGAGGCGGGCCCCCTCGACATCCTCATCAACAACGCGACGCAGACCGTACGCCGCCTGCCCTCCGCCTACGCCGCCCTGGTCGACGGCGAGAGCGCCCCGCTGCCCGCCGGTGAGCTGCCCGCCCACCATGTCATCGGCGCCTTCAACTCCGGCGCGGTCGACGGCCTCGCCGCCCTGCCGCTGGGCACCAGCGGCCTCGACGCCCAGAAGGTCGCCGACCTCGCCCTGGTCGCGGGCAACGCCAGCGTCGCCCGGCACCTGGACGGCACCGCCATCGACGCGGGCGGGCTCGTGCCGGACGTCGTCGAGTCCAACACCTGGGTGCAGACCATCGACCAGATCTCCCCGGTGGAGCTCCTGGAGACCCAGCTCTGCAACTACACCTCGCCGTTCATCCTGATCAGCGCGCTGCGCCCGGCGATGGCCGACGCCGCGAAGAAGGCGGCGAGCGGGCGGGCGTACGTCGTGAACGTCTCCGCGATGGAGGGCGTCTTCGGCCGCGGCTACAAGGGCGCGGGCCATCCGAACACCAACGCCGCCAAGGCCGCGATGAACATGGTCACGCGCACCAGCGCCCAGGAGATGTTCCAGACCGACGGCATCCTGATGACCTCGGTCGACACCGGCTGGATCACGGACGAGCGTCCGCACTACGACAAGCTGCGGCTGGCCGAGGCCGGGTTCCACGCGCCGCTCGACCTGGTCGACGGGGCGGCACGGGTATACGACCCGGTCGTGCGGGGTGAGGCGGGCGAGGATGTGTACGGGGTCTTCTTGAAGGACTACGCGCCGGGTAAGTGGTAGATCCCCACCGGGGTGGGTGACTACGTCGGTGGGAGGCCGCGGGTTGTGGGGGCTGGTCGCGCCCACGCGGCGGAGCCGCATAGTTACCCAGCCCCGCGCCCCTGGGGGGTTGCGGTACCGCGCGATCGTAGGTGCTCGTGCACTGCGTATACCCCTGTCGTCCCCGCCGCCCGCACCCGCGTCCCCCCGTCCACCAGCAGATCCGCCCCCGTCACCCACTGCGCCGCGTCCGACGCCAGCCACACCACCGCCCGGGCCACGTCCTCCGGCTCCCCGATGCGCCCGAGCGGGAGCCCCGCGGCCACCTCGTCCTCGCCCGGCTCCCAGACGAACCGTGCCATCTCCGTGCGGACCAGGCCGGGGGAGACCGAGTTGACCCGGACCCTCGGGGCCAGCTCGCCCGCGAGCTGCTGGGTCAGATGGAGGAGGGCCGCCTTGCTGGTGCCGTAGGCCCCGATATGGGGGCCCACATGCGCGGCGCCCTCCGTGCAGACGTTGACCACCGCCCCGCCGTGCTCGCGCATCCAGGCCCGCCAGGCGTACTGGACGAGCCGAAGCGGCGCCTCGACGTTCATGGCGAAGGCCTCGCGCCAGGCCAACGGGGCGACGTCCATCAGGGGGCCGTACGGCTGGTTGGTCGCCGCGTTGTTCACGATGACGTCGACGCGGCCGAACTCGCGCAGGGTCAGGTCCACGACCCCCGCCAGATGATCGGGGTCGGCCACGCTGCCCGCCGCCCCGATGCCGCCCAGCTCGGCGGCCGTCCGCCGCACCTCCTGCGCGTCCCGTGCGATCACGCAGACCCGTGCCCCGGCCGCGGCCAGTTGCCGGGCGACGGCGTGGCCGATGCCGCGGGTGGCGCCGGTGACGACGGCGGACCTGCCCTTCAGTCCGGCGTCCCTGCCCTGGAGACCGTACGGCGACGTCATCGCCGTACGGTCTCATGACGGATCGTCAGTTGACAGCCCCGAGGGGCGAGTTCCTGGACGCGACCAGCTCCAGTACCGCGCGCCAGTCCTCCAGGACCCCCGCGTCGAACTCGGCGCTGCGGCCCTCCTCGTCGGCGTGGTGCAGGCGGATCAGGTCGTCGTCGGCGGATTCGGGGGCCCGGCAGTGGTGCCGGACGAGGCGGGAGACGCGTTCGCCGAGGAGGGGGCGCACCGCGTCCGCCGCGCGGTCGGAGTGGCGGCTCGCCTCGCCGGGGTGCAGCAGCGGGCCGATGGCATGAACGAGCCCCGCGACCTGGAGTTCCTTGTCGGCGGGGCGGACTCGGCGCAGCAGTGCGGCTGTCTGCAGCGCGTGTTGGTGCAGATCGACTCGGGTGCTCGCGAGACCCGGGGCGTCCCGGGTGCCGCGGCAGGCGTACAGCAGATCCATCAGCTCTTCGACACTGCGCAGCTCCATGCGTCAGTCCTCCCGCCGGACAAGCCGTTGCGGTCCGCCAGCAGATCATGGCCGCCTTGCGAATCGGCCAACGGGACTTGAACTGCGCGGCGTGTGCCGGCCGCGTGTCGGACAAGGAGATGATGTTGAGCCGAACGAGTGACTGACAAACATCGCATTCCGTTACAAACACGTGAACAACGGGTTCGTCGAGTGCCGTTTGATTCCGGATAGTTACAGGTTGTTTCCAGCCCCATCGAGCGGGGGGCCGCTCATTTGGTTAATCTGTAGCGGACGGACAGCAATACCGGGTCCCAACCCACACCCATGGTCCGTCCCGGGACAAGCCGGTGCACAACGGCCTGCTTGCGCACCAGTTACCGGCGCCACCGCGTCCGAGCCGACTTTGAGTAAGACCCGAGCGGGCGTCAGGTACCGGACCGCAGACTGGCCGGCCCCGCCCCGAGGGTGATCCGACACAGAAGGAGTGCGCGGTGACACCTGAGAAGACGAATCGCGAACAGCGCCCCAAGGAACGCACGGAGCGCGCGGGCGGCCGGTCCAAGGAGATCGGCAGTCTCGATGTGTGGGCCAGGTCCGCCCCCATCCGCCTGGCAGGCTACGAGGACGACCTCGCCGAGCCCCACATCCTGCCCAGCGTCGACTGACGGGGCAGAACCCTTCGCGATCGCCGACCGCATGGGCGTGCGAGACTCACGCCCATGCTGATCAGAGAAGCCGCGGCCGATGACTGGCCGCGGATTTGGTCTTTCTGGCACCGGATCGTCGCCGCCGGCGAGACCTACGCATGGGACCCGGACACCTCGGAGGGCGATGCCCGGGCGCTGTGGATGAACCCGGCCAAGCGGGTCTACGTCGTCGAGGACGACGCCGGAGCCGTGGTCGCCTCCGCCTACCTCACCCCCAACTACGGCGGCCCCGCCGCCGGTATCGCCAACGCCGGCTTCATGGTCGCCCCCGACCGCGGCGGCCGTGGCGTCGGGCGCGCCCTCGCCGAACACGTTCTGGTTGAGGCCAAGGACCAGGGGTACCGGGGCATGGTCTTCAACGCCGTCGTGGAGACCAATCCGGCCGTACGGATGTGGGCCTCCCTCGGCTTCACCGTCCTCGGCACGGTCCCGGAGGCGTTCGATCATCCCCGGCATGGGCGGGTGGGGCTGCACATCATGTACCGAGCACTTTAGCTCGCTGGCTTAGACCTCATGCCGTTTGCCTAAAAGCTTTAGGCGCGTGCATACTCGCTTCTGGCAAGCGAGAGGACAGTTATGGCACGCGTAGGGCTGACCACCGAGCGCCTGGTCCGGGCCGGTGCGGAACTGGCCGATGAAGTCGGCTTCGAGCAGGTGACCGCCTCGGAGCTGGCCCGGCGGTTCGACGTCAAGGTCGCGAGCCTGTACTCGCACGTGAAGAACACCCAGGACCTCAAGACCCGGATCGCGCTGTTCGCGCTGGAGGAGCTGGCCGACCTGGCCGCCGACGCGGTGGCCGGGCGGGCCGGCAAGGACGCCCTGGTCGCCTTCGCGAACGTCTACCGCGACTACGGCCATGAGCACCCCGGCCGGGCCGCCGCCGCGCGCATGCGGCTCGACCCCGAGACGGCGGCCGCCAGCGCGGGCGTCCGGCACGCCCAGATGACACGGGCGATCCTGCGCGGCTACGACCTGACGGAGCCGGACGCCACCCATGCCGTACGGCTGCTGGGCAGCGTCTTCCACGGCTACGCCAGCCTGGAAACGGCGGGCGGCTTCAGCCACAGCGCCCCCGACTCCGAGGAGACCTGGACCCGGATCCTGGACGCCCTCGACGCCCTGCTGCGCAACTGGCCCACCGAGCCCGCCCCTTGAGCTACCGGCAGAGGACAGACAGAGGACAGACAGAGGACAGGCAGAGGACAGGCAGACAGAGGACAGACATGGACACCGAGCACGACTGGATCACCACGCCCGTCACCGCGGAACTCCTGCGCGGCGCCCTCGACGTCGAGCACACCGAGCGCGGCGTCCTGCCGCACCGGCTGCCCGCCCGGGCCCGCGCCCAGAACACCGACGGCCAGCTGGCCATGGCCGAGTCACAGCCCTCCGGCGTACGGCTGGCCTTCCGCACCCGGGCCACCGCCGTCGCACTGGACACCCTGCCCACCAAGCGCGACTACGTGGGCGCCCCGCCGCGCCCGGACGGCGTCTACGACCTGATCGTCGACGGCCGCCCGGCCGGACAGGGCAGCGTGACCGGCGGCAACGTCGTGGTCATCGACATGACCGCCGGAACCGCCGAGCACCGGCCCGGACCGGCCGGCACCGTCCGCTTCACCGGGCTGCCCGACACCGACAAGGACGTCGAGATCTGGCTGCCGCACAACGAGACCACCGAACTGATCGCCCTGCGCACCGACGCCCCCGTCGAGCCCGCCCGGGACCCGGGCCGACGGGTGTGGCTGCATCACGGCAGCTCGATCAGCCAGGGCTCCGACGCCGGGCGCCCCACCGGCACCTGGCCCGCGCTCGCCGCCACCCTCGGCGGCGTGGAACTGATCAACCTGGGCCTGGGCGGGAGCGCCCTGCTCGACCCGTTCACCGCCCGCACCCTGCGGGACACGCCCGCCGACCTCATCAGCCTCAAGATCGGCATCAATGTGGTCAACGCCGACCTGATGCGGCTGCGCGCCTTCGGCCCGGCGGTGCACGGCTTCCTCGACACGGTCCGGGACGGACATCCGACGACACCGCTCCTGGTCGTGTCGCCCCTCCTGTGCCCGATCCACGAGGACACGCCCGGCCCGTGCTTCCCCGACTTCAGCGGCATCAGCGAGGGACGGCTGCGGTTCGTCGCCATGGGCGACCCGGCGGAACGCGCGAGCGGCAAGCTGACGTTGCGCGTCATCCGGGACGAGCTGTCCCGCATCGTGAAGCAGCGGGCGGCCGACGACCCGAACCTGCACTACCTCGACGGCCGCGACCTGTACGGCGAGACCGACTCCGCCGAACTGCCCCTGCCCGACGACCTCCACCCGGACGCCACCACCCATCGCCGCATCGGCGAACGCTTCGCACGACTGGCGTTCACGGCGGACGGGCCCTTCGCGGCGGCGCCGGGCGTGTCCTTGTAACACCTGTCCGGGCGATCACAGGGACTGTGGAGTTCGGGGCGTGTGGAGTCATGGACGTGCGCTGGTGGTGGCCCTTGCGCTGTGCCGGCAGCTGGTCTTCGGGTTGCTGATCAGTGACTCCGGCGCTCGGCCGACGGGAACGCTGATCGGCGGCGCGTTTCTCCTGGCCGGCCTCGTCGGCATGATGACGGGTCAGCTCGCCGGTGGTAAGCGCAAGGGCGGCGGCGCACCATGAACCGGGCCCAGGCCGTGTCTTTCGGACCATCGCGAAAGACACGGACTGAGGCTCGGCGCCGTCGCTGCCTCGGTGGGGACGAGTCCGTCTCCACGTCGATGTCCTGGATGTCGGGCCAGGCCCGCTTCCGCACCCCGGGTGGCCTACTTGGCGGCCCAGCAGCCCAAGTTGTTCCGGTGCCCCTCCGCCGCCCGGTGCGGCGCGTCCGGCGATCCCAGCAGACCGTACGGCAGATACCCGGACCGGACACCGAGTTCCCACCCATGGACCTGGACGGCGAGGCAGGCCAGGGCGAGGGTGCCGAGGGGGAGGAGGGACCGGGGCGCGGGATCACCGGCATCGGCCTCGACGCTCTCCCGGTACGCGACCAGCCGGGCGACGAGGGCGTCCTCGAAGGCGTGCTGGTCGTCGTCGAGGAGTACGCGGAGCAGCCGCTGGTCCGCGCTCAGCGCGTCGCCGACCTCGTCGAGCCGCCGGGCGGCCTCCGCGCGCTCCCCGGCGTCCGGCTTGCGCAGCGGAACCGTAGGCCAGTCGCGGGGCAGATGCCCGGCCGCCTCGGTGAGATAGGGGCACAGGGCGTCCATGGCTGCGAGGTCGGCGGGTTCGGAGACGGAGGTGTACCGGTTGTAGGGCACGCCGTCACGGATGGCGGGCGCGTAGTCGCCGCGCAGCAGCAGCCCGGTGACCCGCTCCCAGTCCCACACATGCCCGCTGACGACACACATCTCGAACATGTCGAGCCAGGTCCGCGCGGTGGGCGCCTCCTGGACGACGTCCCGGAAGGTGATGGGCCCGTCCCCGAACTCGTCGTCCTCCGGGTCCGTGCTGATCCGCTCCCCGACGAGGGCGAACCGGAGTTCCTGGTCCCCGTCCGGGAAGCACATGATGCTCAGCACTCCGTGCACACACTCCGCGGCGGTGACGGCGACCGTGCCGGCCGCAGCGTCGAGCCCCGGCTCCGTCACCGTTCGCGCGGCGACATGGTCGAGCAGTTCGTCCGCCATGGCCCGGATCAGCGTCGGCGAGATGTTGCCGTACCGCAGCGAGTGCCACCGCGTGTAGGCCCGCCCGTCGATGTCGTCGAGCGCCTCCGCCAACCGCTGCTCGCCGACCTGATGGCATGCCACATTCCGCACGTACCCCGTCCCTTCATGAACTCCACGACTGGACGAAGCACGTTATCAACGGGCACTGACAGCACTGGGTTCGGCGGTGACGGACCCACAACTCTGTACCCAGCCCGTGCAGTTGCGCGCCGGTGCTACGGCAGGATCTCCAGCTGAACCGCGCTTTGGGTGCCCTGGAGGCCAGAGGTGAGGCAGTCCGTGGGCAGTTGGTGGGGCAGTGAAGTCACGGTCCGGCGTACGAAGTGGTCCTCGCCGCGTCCTTCCACGACCCTGCCCGACTGCAGGACGACCAGGACACCCGCCACGCGGGCGGTGGTCGCGCCGTCGATGACAATCAAGGACCGGCTGCCGTCGGCGTAACGGACGGTCTCCGTGCCCCCCGCGCCGGACAGCGAGACGCAGGACGCCGACGGCGCGAAGGCGTCGAAGGAACCGGTTGCCGCAACGGTGCGGCCGAGGCCGCTGGTGCACGTGTAGCGCACATCCGCGTGGTTGCGGGTCGCCCGGGGCACCAGGGTGAGCGGTGGGTCGTACCTGCTGTGGGCGTTGCCCGCGCAGGTGCCGGCCCCGTCCCCGAGCGTCCCGGCCTGACCGGCCGGCGCCCACACCATCGACGAGACCACCAGCGCCAGCGACCCCAGCGCCACCGTCGTACCGCGCCTGCTCAACACATGTTCCTCCAGCACGTCCACTGCCATGACGAACGCCTGTCTACCCACGAGCAGGACGGCTGAACAGGTGCATCGAAGTGCATCGACGGCGCACGCCTGCCTCAGCGTGCTACCGCGCACCCTCTGTCCTCCCTATCGGCCGCTTGGCATCCGGAACCCGCAGGGTAGGAAGCGCTGGACGAATCCTCGTCGAGCAGGAGCATGAACCAAGCAGGAGGAGACCCGAGTGAGCCGTACGACCGCCACGGCCGCCACCGCAGCGCGAGAACGCGTATTCGCCATGATGGACGCCGACGGGGACCAGGTCATCACGCGGCACGACTACCTCTCCCGCATCGACCGAACCGTCCTGGCCACCGGGCGCGCAGAAGACGACCCGCTCGTCGTCGCCGCCCGCACGGAAGGCATCAAAGCCTGGAACGCGATGGACGCGAACGACGACGGAAAGCTGACCTTCGACGAGTACAACGCCTGGGTGGGCGCCGACAAGTTCGACAACGTCTGTCGATTCGCGCTCGGCGCGCTCTTCGACCTCGCCGATGCGGACAGCGACGGCGCCTTGGACAAGGCCGAGTTCATGGCGCTGCGCACCGCGCTGAACAACTCGGCCGGGAACGCCGCTGCCGCGTTCGACGCGCTGGATGCCGACAGCGACGGCCGGATCAGCCGCGACGCGTACCTGGCATCGATCCGCGCCTACATCGTCGGCGACACCTCCCCGATGGGGGAGGCCCTGTACTAGCCAGGCCGCGCCTCTTCAAGCGTGTGGCCCGTTGTTCAGACTGTCACGGCCGCAGCACTCCTCGTCTGGCTCAGATCGTGATCGGAGAGACAGCACCTAGTCCAGCGGCGCCGTCCGCTGCCAAGGCCGCAACTGCTCGATCCGCTCCGCCAGTTCCAGCAGTACCGCCTCCGAGCCGGGGCGCCCGACCAGCTGTACGGCCGTGGGGGCGCCGGAGGGCAGCGTGCCGAGCGGGACCGTCATCGCCGGCCAGCCGGTGAGGTTCCACGGCGGCGTCAGCGGCGAGTAGTTGGTGTTGGCCATGACATTGCGCAGCCAGCCCCGCTCGTGCCAGGGCTCGGACTTGGGGGAGCGGCGGGCGAGGGCCGGGGTGAGCAGCACGTCGTACTCGGCGAAGAACGGCTCCAGACGACGGCGCAGCTGCTCCCGGCTCGCGCCGCCCCGCACCCGGCCGACGAACCGCTTGCCGACGGTGGCGTGGACCCGGGTCCGGCGGGTGAGCTGCCGTGGATCGAGGCTCTGCGCGTCCACCGCCGTACCCGCGGTCCAGTGGGTCAGCGAGGTGACGCCCAGCGACATCGGGTACGGCGGGTCGGCGCGCCGCACCTGGTGACCGGCCTTCATCAGAAGTCCCGCGGCATCGCGTGCGGCGGTCGCGTACGGCTTGCTGATGGCGACCCCGGCGATCGGGCTGCGCAGGGAGACGGCGATCCGGTGCGTGCCGGGCGTGTCCGGGAGGGCGACCTCGGTGTCGGCGAGGACCGACAGCATCAGGCGGGCGTCCTCGACGGTCGTGGCCAGCGGACCGTTCTCCGACATGCCGAACCAGTCGCCGTCACTGATACCGGCCGGGACCACGCCCGTGCCGGGCTTGATCGTGACCAGGCCGCAGTTGGCCGCCGGGATGCGCAGCGAGCCCATGCCGTCGTTGCCGAGGGCGATCGGCACCATGCCCGCGGCGACCGCGGCCGCGCTGCCGCCGGACGAGCCGCCCGCCGTGCGCGAGGTGTCCCACGGGTTGCGGGCGGTGCCGTGCACGCCCTCCGTGGTGCCGAAGACACACAGCTCCGGCACGTTCGTCAGCCCCACCACCACCGCACCGGCGGCCCGCAGCCGGGCCACGGTGACATGGTCGGCCTCGGCCGGTGTGTCCGGCGTGGCCGTGGAGCCGATGAGGTTGGACTCGCCGCGCACCGCGAGGTTGTCCTTGACCGCCACCGGCACACCGGCCAGCGGCAGTTCGGCGAGATCGCCGCGCGAGGCCACCTCGTCGGCCTCGGCGAGCGCCGCTTCGGCCCTGACCACCCGGAACGCGCCGACGCGGCCGTCGAGCCGCTCGATCCGGGCCAGGTGCTCGGCCACCACCTCCCGCGGCGTGGCCCGCTTCTCGCGTACGGCGGCGGCGATCTCGGCGGCGGTCCGGCCGACCCAGCTGGTCACGGGCACTCCTCGGGCTTACTCGTGAGTATGTAGGAGAACTAGGAGAACTCTGCCGGGCGACGGGCCCGGAGTCGAGAGGACGCTCGGTTTGGATATCCGGGCTTGGATATTCGGGAAGGTCTTCTTGGACTTTTCACTGCGCCTCTCCGTCACTCAGCCTTGCTGACCTGCGCATCATCCGATCAATGGGCCAACTCCATTCACTTCGCGGTCCATTGACAGCCCCATGGGCTCGCCCAATCATCAGACATCCGATGAATGGGGGTGCCTCATGAGGAGACGCTTGAGAGCGGCCGGTGTCCTCGCGGCGCTGGCGCTGCTCTTCGCGGCGCCGCTGCCGGCGAGCGCGGAGCAGCGGCAGGAGGCGGCGCCGGTCACGGTGCCCGCCCTGACCGACTGGACACCGGCATCCGGCAGTTACACCTACCAGCGCTCCGCCCGCCTCGTGGCCGACAGCGCGGCCGAACGGCGGGTCGCCGACACCCTCGCCGACGACCTGCGCGAGGCGGGGCACGGCACGGTTCCCGTGGTACCAGGCGGCGCCCGCCCCGGTGACATCGTTATCGACGTCCAGCCCTCCCGGACCTCCCTCGGTACGGAGGGCTACGAACTCCGTGCCGGCAGTCGGCTGTCGGTGACCGGGGCGACCGAGGCCGGCGCCTTCTACGGCACTCGCACCCTCCTCCAGCTCCTCGCCCAGGGCGACCGCATCCCCGCCGGCCGCACGGTCGACGTACCGCGCTTCAAGGAGCGGGGCGTCGGCGTCTGCGCCTGCTACATCCACGTCTCGATGCCGTGGCTGGAGAACCTGGTGCGCGAGATGGCGTACCAGAAGCTCAATCAGCTGCTCCTCGAACTGAAGGTGAAGAGCCACGCCCATCCCGAGGCCAACACCTGGGGCTACTACACCAAGGACGAGATCCGCCGCCTGGTCGCCCTCGGCGAGCGCTACCACGTCGAGATCATCCCCGAGATCAACTCCCCGGGCCATATGGACCCGTGGATCGAGAACCGCCCCGACCTCCAGCTGACCGACTCCGACGGCAACAAGCAGCCCTCGCGTCTCGACATCACCCGGCCCGAGGCCTTCGCCTACTACACCAGCCTGATCGACGAGTACGCCCAGGTCTTTTCGTCGGCGTCCTGGCACATGGGAGCTGACGAGTACATGCTCGGCTCCGACTTCGCCAAGTACCCGCAGATCCTGAAGTACGCCCAGGACAGGTACGGCCCCGGCGCCACACCGCAGGACGCCTTCATCGACTTCGTCAACCGCGTCCACGCCTACGCGGCGGACAAGGGCAAGAGGCTGCGCATCTGGAACGACGGGCTCACCGGCGCCAACACCGTCCCGGTCGCCGCCGGCACGACGGTCGAGCACTGGCTGAACGTGGCGACGAAACCGAGCCGACTGCGCGCCCAGGGCTATCCGTTGATGAACGCCGCCTACGCCCTCTACCTGGTCCGCGGCGGCTTCCACAGCGACACCGAGGGCCTGTACGACCAGAGCTGGGACCCGCGCAGCTTCGAGGGGGAGAAGCTGGCCTCCGCCGACGGCATCACCGGCGCGAAGATCAGCCTCTGGCCCGACAACGGCCGGGGCGAGACCGAGAACGAGGTCGCCGTCGCCCTGTGGCCCGCGCTGCGCCACATCGCCCAGGCCACCTGGGGTGATCCGCACCCCGACGCCACCTACGCCGGGTTCACCGCTCGGGGCACGGCCGTCGGGCACGCGCCGGGGTGGCGGGACCTGGGTCGGGTACCGGTGGCGGACGGGTCGTACACCTTCGACACGGACGCCCGGTCCTTCGACGCCGAGGTCAGGCGTACGGCCGACGGCTATGTGACCGTGCGGACGGCGGACGGCTGTCTGGAGATCCGGGGCGGGAAGCTCACGCTCAACGTGCCGCTCCAGCCCGGCGTGGAGGCGGCTCCGCAGACCTGCGACCCCGGCAGCACCCTCCAGCGCTGGCAGTTGGAGCCCGCCGCAGGCGGCTACCGGCTCGTCAACGCCATCACCCGTATGCCGCTGGGCGTCACGGACGACGGGCGGCTCGCACAGTACCCGCCGGACCAGCGCACCCCCGCCGTATGGCACCTGAGCAGCCGACCCTAGGAGCCTTCCGATGGCCGTTTCCCGACGCGTGTTCGTCGCGACAGCCGCCGCCCTCGCCGTGACCGGCGCGGCGAGACCCGCCCTGGCAGCACCCGCCGTCGAAGCGGACGACCCGCGCTACCGCATCCCCGTCGGCCCCGACGACACCGAGGCCGACCTGGTCCGCAAGGCTTCCCAAGTCCGTCCGACCGCACGGCAGATCGCCTGGCAGCGTCTGGAGCGGACCGCGTTCCTGCACTTCGGTGTGAACACCTTTACCGGCCTGGAGTGGGGCACCGGCGACGAGGACCCGGACGTCTTCCAGCCGGCCGGCCTCGACACCGACCAGTGGGCCCGTGCCCTGCGCGACGGCGGCTTCAAGCTGGCCATCCTCACGGTCAAGCATCACGACGGCTTCGTCCTCCACCAGTCCCGCTACACCAACCACTCGGTGGCCTCCAGCAGTTGGGAGGGCGGCCGGGGTGACGTCCTGCGGTCCTTCGCCGACTCCATGCGCCGGTACGGCATCAGGGTCGGCGTCTACATCTCACCCGCCGACGAGAACCAGTACCTCCACGGCGTCTACGCCAACGGCAGCGCCCGCACCGACCGCACCATCCCCACCCTGGTCGAGGGCGACGACCGCACACCGTCCCGGTCGTACACCCTCCCGGCCACCGACTACGGCGCCCATATGCTCAACCAGCTCTACGAGGTCCTCACCGAGTACGGGCCGGTGGACGAGGTGTGGTTCGACGGCGCCCAGGGCCGTATCCCGCCGGACAAGGTGGAGAAGTACGACTGGGACAGCTGGTACACCCTGGTCCGGTCGCTCGCGCCCGACGCCGTGATCGCGGTGTCCGGCCCCGATGTGCGCTGGGTCGGCAACGAGGGCGGGCTGGCGCGGGAGGATGAGTGGAGCGTCGTACCGGTACAGGAGAAGGACTACGGCCGCACCGACTACGCCCTCGCCTACGACGCGCCCGACATGGGCAGCCGTGCCGCACTGGTGAAGGCCCGGCCGGTGGCGGACTACCTCCAGTGGTGGCCGGCCGAGTGCGATGTGTCGATCCGGGACGGCTGGTTCTACCACGCCGACCAGCAGCCCAAGAGTGTCGAGCAGTTGACGGACATCTACTTCCGGTCGGTGGGCCGCAACTCGGTGCTGCTGCTCAACATCCCGCCCGACAAGGAGGGGCTGCTTCCGGCCGCCGACGTGGCGCGGCTGCGGGAGTTCCGTGAGCGTGTGGACCGTGAGCTTCCGGAGGACCTGGCGCGCGGCGGCCGGACGACCACTGCGCCGGGCCGTATCACCGTCGACCTCGGCCAGGAGCGGGAGGTGGACCGGATCCGGCTGGCGGAGGACATCCGGTACGGGCAGCAGGTGGAGAGCTTCGTGGTCGAGGCGCAGCGCGGCGGTGCGTGGACCGAGGTGACCCGGGCCGGGACGGTCGGCGCGAGCCGGATCCTGCTGCTGGCGGCTCCGGTGCGGGCCCGGCGGTGGCGGGTGCGGGTGACCGGTTCGCGTGCCGGGGCGCGGCTGGTGGAGTTCGGGTTGTACCGGTCGCGGGTCTGACGGGGCGCGCGTCCGGAACCGGGTGCGGAGGGGGCGGTCACCAGGGCTTCGGCGGCCTGATGACCGCCCTCCCGCGCCTTACTGCTGCCCGGTGACCGCCCCCTCGCTTTCGGTGGGCCGCGTCAGTGCTGACCGGCGCCGTGATAGCGCTGGGCCAGCCGGGCCAGGGCGACCGCGCCGAGGAGCAGGCCGAAGTCGCGCAGCGCGATGTCGTAGTAGTCGGGAATCGTCAGCAGATTGACGATGATCCCCGCGAGCCAGCCGGCCACCAGCCAGCCGCCGAAGCGCGGTGCGACCGCGACGACCAGTCCGGCCACGATCTCGATGACACCGACGACGTACATGGCGGCCTGCGCGCTGCCGGGGACGACGTCGTTGATCCACGGGGCGAGATAGCCCGGCCAGTCGACGAGCAGGTTGGCGAACTTGTCCAGTCCGAACAGGACCGGAGCGACGGCGAACCCCACACGCAGGATCCAGAAGGCCTGGTAGCCGGGGTCGGTGGCGATGGCCTGCCGCGCGGTGAAGGGTGCGGAGGTGGTGGGTGCGGACGACATGACGCCCTCCTTCTATGAACAACGTCTCTTGTCGATAGAAGCGCATCCCCTCTCTTTAGTCAATGGCGATTGGTTTTACACTGGTGTTCGTGGATCACTCGCAGCATTCGAAGGAAGCGCCCCGCGACGACCTCTCCGCCGTGGCCGCGCTGGACGAGCCGACGCGCCGCCGGCTGTACGAGCACGTGGCGCGCAGTACCGGCCCCGTGGGCCGGGACGACGCCGCCCAGGCCCTGGGTCTGACGCGGCAGACCGCGGCGTTCCATCTGGACCGCCTGGCCGACGAGGGGCTGCTGGACGTCGTCTACGAGCGGCGCAGCGGGCGCACCGGGCCGGGCGCCGGACGGCCGGCCAAGCTCTATCGGCGCTCGGAGCGGGAGGTCGGCGTCAGCGTGCCCGCGCGGCAGTACGAGATGGCCGGGCAGCTGCTCGCCGAGGCCGTGGAGGAGTCCGACAGCACGGGCGAGCCGGTCCGCGCGGTGCTGTACCGCAAGGCGGCGGCGCTGGGCGAACGGCTGGGTGGCGAGGCGCCGGCGGGAGTGGTGGACATGCTGGAGCGGTACGGCTTCGAGCCGCGCCGCGAGGGGGAGACCGTCGTCCTCGGGAACTGCCCGTTCCATGTGCTGGCACGCAAGCACGTGGAAACGGTGTGCGGAATGAACCTCCATCTGCTGAGCGGCGCGCTCGCCACCTCGGGCGACACCGCCTTCCGGGCACAACTGGCGCCGGGCCCGGGCCGGTGCTGTGTGGTGCTGGAACCGGCCTCCTCCTGAGCGCGGGGAGGGTGTCTACGGCGTGTGCGCGGCTCCCGTGCTGTCCCTGGGGATCAACCGCGGCACCGGCACCCGCACCGCCCGCGCCGACCCCCCGTCCAGCAGGGCCGTCAGCTCGCGTGCCGCCGTACGCCCGAACTCCACGCTGTCCCGGGACAGCGCCGAGAGCCACGGCCTGACCATGCGGCACAGCGCCGAGTCCTCCCAGGACACCACCGAGACGTCCGCCGGAACCGAGAAGCCGAGTTCGGCCGCGGCGGCGGCCCCGGCGACGGCCATCACGTCGTTGTCGTAGATCAGGGCCGTAGGGGGAGCGGGACCCTCCAGCACCCGGCGGGTCACCGCCGCGCCCTCGGCGTCGGAGTAGTCCGTGGTCACCGATGTCACCTCGGTCAGACCGCGCCGCCCCGCCTCGGCCCGCAGTGTGCGGATGCGGCGCTCGGTGTGGGCGAGCCCCGGCAGACCGGCGATGTGCACGATCCGCCGGTGGCCGAGGGCGTACAGGCCGTCCACGACCGAGGCCATCGCGCCCGCGTCGTCGGCCCAGACGGTCGACAGGCCGGGATGCCGTTCATCGGGCGCGCCGCCGATCACCACGGCGGGCAGGCCGAGTTCGTCCAGGAGGTCGGGGCGGGGATCGTCGGTGCGCGGGTCGACCACCAGGACGCCGTCGACACGGTGCTCGGCCCACCAGCGCCGGTACACCGCGCACTCGTCGTCGATGTCCTCCACCACCTGGAACAGCAGACCGAGATGGCGCTCCGCCAGCACCTCCTGGATGCCCGAGACGAGCTGCAGGAAGAACGAGTCCACACCCAGCGTGTCGGCCGGACGCGCCAGCACGAAACCGACCGTCGCCGCACCCTCCCCGGACAGCGCCCGCGCCGCCGTACTGGGCCGCCAGCCCAGCTCCTCGGCGACCCGCCGCACCCGCTCCCGGGTGTCCTCCGACACCCCGGGCCGGCCGTTCAACGCGAAGGAGACCGCGCTCTGGGAGACCCCGGCGTGCCGCGCTATGTCCTTCATCGTCGGCCGGCGGGCCGGTGACCGCTTGCCTGGCATCGAGACCCCCATTCCACCGGCACATTCCCCGAGCAGTATGCACTAATGCGGTTCAGCTGGATGATCCTAATACGCATTAGTCACTAAAGAAATTAGCTGCGCGAGAGCCATTGACGGGCCCCTGAAACGGCGTGCAGGGTCTGCCACGTCGACCAACCCGCCCTAAAAGGAGGCCGGTTCACGGTGCCCATATCCCGTAGAGCCCTCGCTGCCGCATTCGCCGTCTGTGTCGCGCTTCCGCTCAGCGCCTGCGGTTCGTCAGGGGGCGACAGCGGCACGGCCGACGCCTCCGGCAAGGTCGAGGGGGACATCACCTTCCAGACCTGGAATCTCCGCGCCAACTTCAAGGACTACTTCGAGGGCCTCATCGCCGACTTCGAGAAGAAGTACCCCGGCACCCAGGTGAAGTGGATCGACCAGCCCGCCGAGGGCTACGCCGACAAGATCAGCGCGGACGCGGCCGGCGGCACCCTGCCCGACGTCGTCAACGTCTCCCCGGACCTGGTCGCCCCGCTCGCCAAGGCGGGCCTCGCGCTCGACCTCGACAAGGCGGCCGGGAAGTACCGGAAGGAGTATCTGGAAGGCGCCTGGGCCAGCCACCGGATACCGGGCATGGAGGGCACGTACGCCTTCCCCTGGTACCTCAACACCGGCCCGCTCTTCTACAACAAGACCCTCTTCAAGGAGGCCGGCCTCGACTCCGAGCAGCCGCCGAAGACGTACGACGAGGTCTTCGACGCCGCGCTGAAGATGGCGAAGGAGACGGACGGCAAGGTCGCCACCCTCGCCAACGTCCCCACCGTCGAGGACTTCGGCCGCTACGGCGTCGAGCTGATGAACAAGGAGGGCACCGCCTTCTCCTTCAATGACGCCAAGGGGGTCGAACTCCTCACCAAGTACAAGGAGTTGTACGACGCCAAGGCTCTCGACCCGCAGGCGCTGACCGCCACCCCCGAGTCGTCCGGCAAGAAGTTCCTCACCGGCGCCGTCGCCATGAACCCCGGCAGCGCGCTCGACCTCGGCAACTTCAAGAAGCAGGCGCCGAATCTGTACAAGAACATCGGCATCACCGACCAGATCACCAGCACCGGCCACGTCAACATGTACGTGATGGGCGTGATGGTCAACGCGCAGACCAAGCGGACGCCCGCCGCGGTCGCCTTCGCGCACTACGTCACCGACGCCGAGCACCAGATGTCGTTCGCCAAGCAGGTCGCCATCTTCCCCAGCACCGCCGGATCGCTCGACGACCCGTACTTCACCAAGGAGGACGGCAGCGACGAGACCCGGGTGCGGATCGCCGCCGCCAAGTCGCTGAAGAACGCCGTCAACTACACGCCCGTGCTGTTCAGCGAGCAGATGAAGACCGAGCTGCGCAACGAGGTCGCCAAGGCGTTGCAGGGCAAGGAGAGTCCCAAGGAGGCTCTTGACAACGCTGTCGAGGCCTGCAACCGGCTTCTCCAGCAGCAGGGTTAGCCCGCGATGGCCCCTTCCACCGTCTCCCGGGTGCGGCGCCAACTGCCCACCAGCCCCTGGCTGTTCGCCGCCCCGGGCCTGCTGATCATCGGCGCCTTCATCCTGTACCCGTTCGTCTCCACACTGGTCAACGCCTTCACCGACCGGCGCACCCTGATCCCCGGCGAGTTCGTGGGCCTGGCCAACTTCCGCGAGCTGTTGCAGGACGACATGTTCTGGATCGGGCTGCGCAACAGCACGCTGTACGTCGTCGGTGTCGTGCCCGCGCTCGTCATCCTGCCGCTGCTGCTCGCGCTGCTCGTGCAGAAGAACATCCCCGGCATCACCTTCTTCCGCTCCGCCTTCTACACCCCGGTCGTCGCCTCGATCGTGGTGGTCGGGCTGATCTGGGTGTGGCTGCTCGACGAGCGCGGCCTGGTGAACTCCCTGCTGGAGACGGTCGGCGTCGGCCGGATGGGCTTCCTCAGCGACCAGTGGCTGCTTCTGCTGAGTGCCATGGCCGTGACGGTCTGGAAGGGCCTCGGCTACTACATGATCATTTATCTGGCCGCGCTCGCGAACGTGCCCCGCGAACTGCACGAGGCGGCGGCCGTGGACGGAGCGGGAGCGGTCCGCCGCTTCCTGACGGTCACCGTGCCCGCCGTCCGCTCCACCATGGTCCTGGTCGGGGCCCTGTCGTCGGTCGCCGCCTTCAAGGTGTTCTCCGAGGTGTACCTGATGGCCGGCCCGAGCGGCGGCCCGGCCGGCGAGGACACCACCCTCGTCATGCTCGTCCAGCGCACCGGCACCGGACTGACCGGACGCGTCGGCTACGCCTCGGCCATCTCGGTGGTCGTCTTCGTCGTCACCGTCGCCCTGATGCTGCTCGTGCTGCGCGCCGACCGGAGGGACGAGACATGAGCGTCATGGAGAAGGTACGGCCCGCCGCCAAGGCGCCCGTCGCGGGACGGGAGCCCCGCGTCACCGACGAGCACGGCCGACGCATCCGGGTGTGGGAGCTGATCCTGCGCTACCTGCTGCTGCTCGCCGTCCTCGCGCTCACCGTCGGCCCGTTCATCTGGCAGCTGTCGACCTCGCTCAAGGGCCCCACCGAGGACATCTTCAGCTCCCCGCCGAAGTTCCTGCCGAGCGATCCGACGCTGCACAACTACGAGCGGGTCGCCGACACCATCCCCGTCTGGGACTACGCCCTCAACTCGCTGAAGGTCGCCACCGCCAACGTCGTCACCAACTGCGTCGGCTCGGCACTCGCGGGCTACGCCCTCGCCCGGCTCCGCTACCGGGGCCGCCGGGCGGCCACCCTCGCCTTCATCCTGGCGATGCTCGTGCCCGTGGAGGGCATCATCATCGCCCAGTTCACGACCATGCGGGAGCTCGGGCTCAACAACACGCTCATCGGCGTCGTGCTGCCCGGCTGCATCGGCGCCATGAACGTCCTGCTGATGCGCAACGCCTTCCTGAACCTGCCGTACGAGATCGAGGAGGCGGCCTATGTCGACGGTGCCGACGTCTGGCAGCGGTTCCTGCGCATCGCGCTGCCGTCCGTGAAGGGGACCCTCGCCGTCGTCGCGATCTTCGCCTTCATGGGGGCCTGGGACGACTTCCTGTGGCCGCTGATCGTGCTGAGCGATCCGTCCAAGTTCACGCTGACCATCGGCCTCAACTATCTGCACGGCACCTTCGCGGGCGACGAACGCCTGGTCGCCGCGGGCACGATCATCGCCGTGGCGCCGCTGATCGCCCTGTTCGCCTGTCTCCAGCGGTACTTCTTCCGCGGCGTCGGCGAGGGCGCCGTCAAGGGCTGACCGCTCGCCAAGGGCTGACCACCTGTCAGGGGCCGGGCCCCGTACCTCCGTCACAAGGACACGCATGCCTTCTGCCGTGCGCTTCGGCGTCAACTACACCCCCAGTGAAGGGTGGTTCCACCACTGGCTCGACTTCGACCTCGACTCGGTGCGCGCCGATCTCGACTCCATCGCGGCGCTGGGCCTCGACCATGTGCGGGTCTTCCCGCTGTGGCCGTACTTCCAGCCCAACCGCACCCTGATCCGGGGACGGGCCGTCGAGCAGCTGGTCCAGCTCGTCGACGCCGCCGCGGAACGCGGTCTCGACGTCAACGTGGACGGTCTGCAGGGCCACTTGAGCAGCTTCGACTTCCTGCCGGCCTGGACCCGGACCTGGCATCGCCGCAACCTCTTCACCGACCCGGACGTCCTCGACGGCCAGGCCGCCTATCTGCGCACCCTCGCCGCCGCCCTGACCGACCGGCCGGGCTTCCTCGGCATGACCCTCGGCAACGAGGTCAACCAGTTCTCGGCCGACCCGCACCCCGACCCCGACCGTGCCACCGAGGGGGAGATCGACCGCTGGCTGTCGCGGATGCTCGCCGCCTGCGAGGAGGGCGCCCCGGGGCGGCTCCATCTGCATGCCGAGTACGACGCGACCTGGTACCAGGACGACCAGCCGTTCACCCCGGCCCAGGCCGCCCGCCACGGCGGCCTCACCGCCGTGCACTCCTGGGTCTTCAACGGCACCGCCCAGCGCCACGGCCGTACCTCCGTCCCGGCCGAGCACCACGCCGCGTACCTCGTCGAGCTGAGCAAGGCCTGGGCCGACGATCCGCGCCGCCCCGTCTGGCTCCAGGAGGTCGGCGCGCCCGCGCCGCTGGTCCCGCCGGAGCACGCCGCCGCCTTCACCGAGGCGACCGTCGTCAACGCGCTGGACTGTCCCGACCTGTGGGGGATCACCTGGTGGTGCTCCCACGACGTGTCCCGTGAGCTGGCCGACTTCCCCCCACTCGAATACGGGCTCGGCCTGTTGACCAACGACCGGAAGCCGAAGGACACGGCTCGCGTGCTGGAGCGGGCCGCCCGGGAGTCCCGGCATGCGCCCGCGCCGCGTACGACAGCGCTGGTCGTCCCCGCCGATCCGGCCACCCGCTCGCGCTGCGCGCCGGGCGGTGCGGTCTTCGACGCCTACTTCTGGCTGGTCGCCGACGGCGTACGCCCCACCACCGTCCTCGACACCCGCGCGGACGACCAGGACCATCTGGCCGCGCGCGGCATCACCGAGGTCGTCGCTCCCGATCAGGTACTCCCCACCCCACCAGGAGGCACCCGCTCGTGAACCCCGTGAACCCCACCAGACGCACCGTTCTCATCGCGGCGGCCACGGCCGCACTCATGCCGCCGCTGTCGGCGGAAGCCGCTCCCAAGGCCGCCGCGCTCCAGCCGTACGCCTCCTACTGGTACCCGGACACCCTGCCCTCCGGCACCCCGGGCACGGGTATCACCTGGCGCAGCCTGAAGTCCTGGCGTCCGGCCGACGACCCGGACCTCGCCTTCAACGCGGCGACGGTCCCGCTGGCCGCACGCTTCACCCCGACCCCGGCGAACCCGACCGCCCGCGCGGGCCAGGCCCGTATCCAGTCCCTGGTGTCCTTCGGGCCCACCGCGAGCAACCCCTCCCAGGGCTCGGCCACCGCCGACTACTACGCCCTCACCCACTGGGCCTACATCGACGAGCTGGTGTTCTGGGGCGGCTCCTCCGGCGAGGGGCTGATCCTCGCGCCGAACGCGCCGGTCGTGGACGCCGCCCACCGCCACGGCGTGCCGGTCCTCGGCAACACCTTCCTGCCGCCCGTCGCCTACGGCGGGCAGTTGCGGTGGACGCGTGACCTGGTGCAGAAGGACACCGCCGGACGGTATCCGCTGGCGGAGCGGCTGGTCGCGGTGGCGGAGGCGTACGGGTTCGACGGGTGGTTCGTCAACGCCGAGACCGGTGGCGGGGACAGCGCACTGGGCGCGGACATGCTCGGCTTCATGCGGGAGTTGAAGACGCTCGCCAAGGGCAAGGGGCAGCGGGTCACCTGGTACGACTCGATGACCGTGAACGGGTCCGTGAGCTGGCAGGGGGCCCTCAACTCCCAGAACGAGGCGTTCTTCCAGGCCGCCGACGACATGTTCGTCGACTTCCGGTGGACGGCGGCGAAGCTGACGTCGTCGGGGCAGCGGGCCGGGCAACTGGGCCGCAGCCGCTACGAGTTGTGGGCGGGCGTCGATGTCGAGGCTGGCGGATGGAACTCCTCCGTGAACTGGGACGCGATAGTGCCGCGTGACCGGGCGCATGTGGTGTCGGTCGGCTTCTACAGGCCCGAGTGGACGCGCAATCACCTGCCGGCGGACGGGCGCGGCCCGGGGGACTTCCATGCCGCCGACGACCGGTTCTGGACCGGGCGGTCACTGGATCCCTCACGGCCCGACGGCACGGACGGCTGGCGCGCCCCGGCGGTGTCCGTCGCCGACCGGTCGACGGTCACCTCCGTGCCGTTCGCGAGCGTGTTCAACACCGGGCACGGGCTGCGGTGGTACGAGGACGGGGAGGTGACGTCGGACGCGCCGTGGAACCACCTGGGGTTGCAGGACCGGCTGCCGTCCCGGCGCTGGGTCGTGCACACCGAAGGGCAGCGGCCCGCCGTGACCTTCGACTTCGAGGACGCGTGGCGCGGTGGCAGCAGCGTGCTCGTCGCCGGTGAACTGGACGAACCGGTGGTCGTGGACGTGTACGCGACACGGCTGCCGGTCGGCGCCGACACGGTGGTCGAGCTGACCTGCCGGACCGACGAGGGCCCGGTGGACGCCGAGCTGGCGGTGGCCACGGCGGAGCCGAGCGGACCGGGCGCGACACCGCCGTACACCTATCTGCCGGTGACCGCGGGCGACGGCTGGCAGACCGTGACGATCCCGCTCACCGGTCTGACCGGCACCGTGCACGCCATCGGTGTCCGGCTGACCGCCCCTGACGGCGGCCCCGTGCGATGGCGGCTCGGCGGCCTCGCCGTCCGCACCGCCCGGCACACGCCCGCCGCCCCCTCCGGCCTCCGCATCACCGGCGCGTCGGGCGGCGACCTCCGCTTCGCCTGGACCCCCGCCCCCGGCGACGTCGACGAAGCAATGGCGTCAGCCACACGCCACCACACCCTGCACCGCCTCCTCCCCGACGGCACCCGGCGCTTCCTCGGCGGCACCTGCCAGCAGGCCTACTTCGTCGCCGGTCTACGGCCCGAACAGGGCGAACGGACGGCACGGTTCGAAGTGCGCGGCGTAGGGGAGCTCTACACCACGTCGGCCCCCGCGACCGTCACCCACACCTGGTAACCACCCGCACCCGGACGACCTACGGAGTACCCCGCATGCATGACGACCGCAGCCTGGTCGAAGCCCGTCTCAGGCGCGTCCTGGACGAGCGCGTCCGCCCCGCCGTGTACCCGCAGTCCGTGCCGCTGGAGGTGGCGGTGTGGCATGCGCCCGGCGAGCCGGTGCCGGTCGCCGAGGGGCTCGCCGCCGAGCCCGAACCGATCGAGGTGGGCGCCCGCTGGGGTGCTCCCTGGGGCACCAGCTGGTTCCGGGTCACCGGGACCGTGCCCGAGGCGTGGGCCGGGCGGACGGTGGAGGCGCTGCTCGACCTCGGGTTCGACGAGAACATGCCCGGCTTCCAGTGCGAGGGCCTGGTGTACCGGCCCGACGGCACCCCGGTGAAGGGCCTCAACCCCCGCAACCAGTGGGTCCGGGTCGGGGCTCCCGTCGAGGGCGGTGAGGAGGTGCGGCTGCACATCGAGGCCGCCTCCAACCCCGTCATCCTCGACTACCACCCCTTCCTGCCGACGCGGCTGGGCGACAAGGAGACCGCGGGCGGCGCACCGCAGTACACGCTCACCCGCATGGACCTCGCCGTCTTCGACGAGATGGTGTGGCAGCTCGTGCTCGACCTGGAGGTGCTCGGCGAACTGATGGCCGAGCTGCCGGTGGAGTCGGCGCGCCGCTGGGACATCCTGCGGGCGGTCGAGAAGGCGCTGGACGCCATCGACCTGCAGGACGTGAACGGAACGGCGGCGCAGGCGCGGGTGCGACTGGAGACGGTCCTGTCCGAGCCGGCCGTGCCCTCCGCCCATCGGATCAGCGCCGTCGGCCACGCCCATATCGACTCGGCGTGGCTGTGGCCGCTGCGGGAGACGGTGCGCAAGGTAGCGCGTACGACGTCCAACATGACCGCGCTGCTGGACGACGAGCCGGAGTTCGTGTTCGCGATGTCCCAGGCCCAGCAGTGGGCCTGGGTGAAGGAGCACCGGCCCGAGGTGTGGGCGCGGGTGAAGAAGGCGGTCGCCGACGGGCGGTTCGTGCCGGCCGGCGGGATGTGGGTGGAGTCGGACACCAACATGCCCGGCTCGGAGGCGATGGCCCGGCAGTTCGTGCACGGCAAGCGGTTCTTCCTGGACGAGTTCGGCATCGAGAACGACGAGGCGTGGCTGCCCGACACCTTCGGTTTCGCGGCCGGGCTCCCGCAGATCATCAAGGCGGCCGGCTCCAAGTGGCTGCTGACGCAGAAGATCTCCTGGTCGCAGACGAACAAGTTCCCGCACCACACCTTCCGCTGGGAGGGCATCGACGGCACCCGGATCTTCACCCACTTCCCGCCCGTCGACACCTACAACTGCTCCGTGAAGGGCAGCGAGATCGCCCACGCGGCCCGCAACTTCAAGGACAAGGGAGCAGCCCGGCACTCCCTCGCCCCCACCGGCTGGGGCGACGGAGGCGGCGGCACGACCCGCGAGATGGTCGGCAAGGCGGCCCGGCTGCGCGACCTCGAAGGCTCCGCGACCGTCGTCTGGGAGACCCCGGAGGAGTTCTTCCAGAGGGCCGAGGCCGAGTACCCCGACGCGCCCGTCTGGGTCGGCGAGCTCTACCTCGAACTCCACCGCGCCACCCTCACCAGCCAGGCGAAGACCAAGCAGGGCAACCGCCGCAGCGAACACCTCCTGCGCGAGGCGGAGCTGTGGGCCGCCACGGCCGCCGTACGCACCGGATTCCCCTACCCGTACGAGGAGTTGGACCGCATCTGGAAGACGGTGCTGCTGCACCAGTTCCATGACATCCTGCCCGGCTCGTCCATCGCGTGGGTGCACCGGGAGGCACGGGCGACCTACGAGCGCCTCGCCGGAGAGCTGACCGCGATCATCGACTCGGCGCAGCGTGCCCTGGCGGGGGAGGGCGGTACCGAGCTCGTCTTCAACGCCGCTCCGCATGCGCGCGACGGCATTCCCGCGGGCGGCGCGCGAACCCCGGTGACCGAGGGCCGGACGGCACTCACGGAACGCCCCGGCGGAGGCTTCGTCCTCGACAACGGCCTGCTGCGCATCGAGATCGACGCACAGGGCCTGGTCGTCTCGGCGTACGACATCGAGGCGGACCGCGAGACGATCGCCCCGGACCGGCGCGCGGGACTCCTCCAACTCCACCCCGACTTCCCGAACATGTGGGACGCCTGGGACGTCGACGAGTTCTACCGCCACACGGTCACCGACCTGACCGGCGTGGACGAGATCGCCCCCGGCGATGACGAGGCTTCGGTTCGGATCGTGCGGTCCTTCGGTGCCTCGCGCGTCACCCAGCGGCTCTCCCTCGCGGCGGGGGAGCGGCGGCTGCTGATCGACACGGAGGTCGACTGGCACGAGACGGAGAAGTTCCTGAAGCTGGCCTTCCCGCTCGACGTGCACGCGGAGCGGTACGCGTCCGAGACCCAGTTCGGGCACTTCTTCCGCCCCACGCACACCAACACCAGCTGGGAGGCGGCCAAGTTCGAGGCCTGCAACCACCGCTTCGTCCAGCTGGAGGAGCCGGGCTGGGGCGTCGCCGTCGTCAACGACTCGACGTACGGCCACGACGTGACCCGCACGGTCCGCACCGACGGCGACCACGGTACGACCACCACCGTGCGAGTCTCTCTACTGCGCGCCCCGCGCTTCCCCGACCCCGAGACCGACCAGGGCGTCCACCGCTTCCGGCACGCCCTGGTGCCGGGTGCGGGCATCGCGGACGCGGTACGCGAGGGCTGGCGGATCAACCTGCCGGGACGGCGGATCACCGGTGCCGGGGAGGTGGCCCCGCTGGTGACGGTGGACCGGGACGCGGTCGTGATCACCGCCGTCAAGCTGGCTGACGACGGCAGCGGTGACGTGGTGGTGGGCCTCCACGAGGCGCACGGCGGCCGGGCGCGCGCCACGCTGACCGCCGGATTCGAGGTCGCGGACGTCACGGCGACGGACCTGCTGGAGCGCCCGCTGCCCGAGACCCCGTCGTACGAGGGCGGTCGAGTCTCCTTGCGGCTGCGGCCGTTCGAGCTGATGACCTTGCGGCTGCAGCGGGCCGAGGTCCACTGAGGGTGAATGGCGGCGATTCCTGGCGCAGTGGCGGGCAACTGGACTCACACTCGAAGGGGTTGGCGTTCCATCAGCGCCTTGGAGGCAACCTTGAAACTCGTCACACGCGACCAGCTCGGCTGGCCCGCATCCGCCGCACCGACACAGACCTCGACCAAGGGTGTGAAGGTGCACTACGAAGGCACGACGGTCAGCGTCAAACTCCTCGACGACCATGACCTCTGCATCGCCGAGTGGAAGGCGATCCGGGTATCCCATCTCGCCGACAAGAAGCAGAACTACTCCGACATCGCCTACAACTACGGCGCCTGTCCGCACGGTTACCTCCTGGAGGGCCGCGGCCTCGGCAAGCGCACCGGGGCCAACGGCAACCAGCCCCTCAACCGCGGCCACTACGCGATCGTCGGCCTGGTCGGCGACAAGGGGCTGACCAAGCCGACGGACGCCATGCTGGGCGCGATCCGCGACGGCATCGAGCTGCTGCGCAGGCACGGCGCCGGCCACGAGATCAAGGGCCACCGGGACGGCCTGGCCACGGAGTGCCCGGGCGAGCACCTCTACGCCTGGGTACGCAACGGCGCCCCGCGGCCCGGCGGTTCGACCACCGTGCCCGGTCCGCGGACGGTCGTCGACGTGTCCAAGGTGGTCGCCGCGGCCCGGCACGACCCGGCCAAGGCGGGCACGCCGGTTTCCTACTCGGGCGTGAAGACCGTGGAGAAGGCGCTCGTCGCGGAGGGCCTCCTCGAACCGAGGTACGCCGACGGCCACTTCGGCACCACGACCGTCGACGCGTACGCCGAGTGGCAGCGCCGCTGCGGCTTCTCGGGCCCCGACGCCGACGGCATCCCCGGCCAGACGTCACTGGAGAGGCTCGGCCGGGAGCACGGCTTCGATGTGAAGCCGTAGCGCGGACATGACGTCATGACACCGGGGCCGTTCCCCTCTCACGGGAGGTGAGGGGAGCGGCCCTTCGCGTTGCCGGTCAGCCGCCGCCGAGCTGTGCCCGCAGCCACTCCTCCACCTCGCCCACATGCGCCGCCGCCGCGGCCCGGGCCGCCTCCGGGTCGCGGGCGACCAGGGCGCGATGGATCGCGGCGTGTTCGCGTCGGGTGCGGGCGAAGGCGCCCTCCTCCTGGTAGCCGCGCCAGACGCGGGCGCGGAAGGTGCGGGAGGACAGGCCCTCCAGGATCGCGGCCATGGTGTCGTTGCCGGCGGCGGTCGCGATCTCGCGGTGGAACGCCAGGTCGTGGGCGAGGATCTCCTCGGGGTCGTCCGTGGCGTTCATCGCCGTGAGGTGTTTCTCGACCTCCGCGAGCTGGTCCGCGGTGATCCGGGCCGCCGCCAGGGCCGTCGCCGTCGACTCCAGGATGCGCCGCACCTCCAGCAGCTCCACCAGCCGAGGGCCCCGTGACAGATCGGCGACCACGCCGAACGTCTCCAGCAGATCGCCCGCCTCCAGCTGGGTGACGTAGATACCCGAACCGTGCCGGGCCTCCAGCACTCCCAGCACGGTGAGCGCGCGGATCGCCTCCCGCATCGAGCTGCGGGAGATGCCGAGCTGCGCCGCCAGATCGCGCTCGGTCGGCAACCGCTGCCCCGGCTCCAGGCGGCCCCCCGCGATCATCGCCTTGATCTGCTCGATGGCGCGCTGCGTCACGGTGCCCTTCTGCGGGGCTGTCTCGTCCACGTTCACGCCATTCCTCCTGTCACCGGTGCGCCGCAGTCTAACCAGCGAGGTGGTCCGACCAATACAGTCGAGATGCCGGAAAATCTGCCGCTGGAGGGTGTTCTTCTCCGGAAGTGGTCTGATAAATATGCGGGCATCTGCTCGAACCATGTGCTCGAACACGCTCAACGAGGAGCCGCCAGATGCACGGCACTACAGCGCGGAAGCAGAACAGGTCACGGATGGTCGGGGCGGTGTGCGCGGTCGCCGGCGCCTCGCTCGTCCTCGCCGCGTGCGGCAGCACCAAGGACACCGGCGCATCCAGCGCCGAGGGCGGCGGCAGCGGCAAGGTCGGGGTGATCCTGCCCCTGCTGACCTCGCCGTTCTGGCAGTCGTACAACGACTACGTGCCGAAGATGGCCGACTCCGAAGGTGTCGACACGCTCAAGACGGTCAACTCCAACAGCGACCCCTCCCAGCAGATCACCGACATCAACAACCAGCTCACCCAGGGCGTGAAGGGCCTCGTCGTCGCCCCGCTGGACAGCGCCGCCATCGAGGCCGGCCTCGACCAGGCGGAGCGCAAGGGCGTACCGGTCGTCGCCGTGGACGTGGCGCCCGACAAGGGCAAGGTCGCGATGGTGGTGCGCGCCGACAACGTGGCGTACGGCGAGAAGGCCTGCCAGTACCTCGGCAAGCAGATCCCCTCCGGCAAGGTCGTGCAGATCATGGGCGACCTCGCCTCGGTCAACGGCCGTGACCGCTCCGAGGCCTTCCGGGCCTGCGTGAAGAAGAACTTCCCCGATCTGAAGGTCCTGGAGATACCGGCCAAGTGGGAGTCCGACGCCGCGGCCTCCAAGCTGGACACCCTCCTGAACGCCAACCCCGACATCAAGGGCATCTACATGCAGGCCGGCGGCGTCTACCTCGCCCCGACCCTCCAGACCCTCAAGTCCAAGGGAATGCTGAAGAAGGCCGGGCAGGACGGGCACATCACGATCGTCTCCAACGACGGCATCCCGCAGGAGTACGACGCCATCCGCAAGGGCGAGATCGACGCGACCGTCTCCCAGCCCGCCGACCTGTACGCCAAGTACGGCATGTACTACATCAAGGCGGCGATGGAGGGGAAGAAGTTCGAGCCCGGTCCCACCGACCACGACTCGACCATCGTCAAGCTGCCCAGCGGCATCCTGGAGGACCAGCTGCCCGCCCCGCTGGTCACCAAGGACAACGTCGACGACCCCAAGCTCTGGGGCAACACGGTCAAATGAGTACGTCCGTGATCACCCCCCTCGTCGAGGCGCGCGACATCGTCAAGCGCTACGGCCCCACCACCGCCCTCGCCGACGGCCGCCTCACCGTCCTGCCCGGCGAGTCCCACGCCCTCGTCGGACGCAACGGCGCCGGCAAGTCGACCCTGGTCCAGATCCTCACCGGACTCCAGGCCGCCGACGAGGGCGAGGTCCGCTTCGACGGCGAGCCCGCACCCCCGCTCGCCGACCGCGACGCCTGGCGCCGCAAGGTGGCCTGCGTCTACCAGAAGCCCACCGTCGTCCCCGAGCTGACGGTCGCCGAGAACCTGTACATCAACCGGCAGCCGCTCCAGCGCGGCTTCATCAGCTGGCGCAAGCTGCGGGCCGAGGCCGCCGAACTCCTCGCCACCTGGGACGTGCACGTCGACCCCGAGGCCCGCACCGCCGACCTCAAGGTCGAGGACCGCCAAATGGTGGAGATCGCAAGGGCGTTGAGCTTCGGCGCCCGCTTCATCATTCTCGACGAGCCCACCGCACAGCTCGACAAGCGTGAGATCGAGCGGCTGTTCACGCGCATGCGGGCGCTCCAGGACTCCGGTGTCACCTTCCTGTTCATCTCGCACCACCTCCAGGAGGTGTACGAGGTCTGCCAGACCGTCACCGTCCTGCGCGACGCCCGCTGGATCACCACCGCCCCGGTCGCCGAACTCCCGCGCCGGGCCCTGGTGGAGGCCATGGCGGGGGAGTCCCTGGAGGCCATCGCCGAACAGGCCGTGGACCCGAGGGACGTCGACCACGACGCGCCGGTCCTGCTCGAAGCGCGCGGGCTCACCTCACCGGCGTACCAGGACATCGACCTCACCGTCCGCCGCGGCGAGGTCGTCGGGCTCGCCGGGATCAGCGGCAGCGGGAAGGTCGAGCTCGCCGAGTCCTTCGCGGGGCTGCACACCCCGACCGGCGGAACGGCCCGACTGGACGGCGAGCGGCTGCCGTTCGGAAACGTGGGAGCCGCCCTCACGGCGGGCGTCGCCTGCGTACCCCGCGACCGGCACGACCAGGGCCTGGTCTCCGGCATGACCATCGGCGACAACGCCACCATGAGCGTCCTGGAGCGGCTCGGCCGGTTCGGGTTCGTCGGCACCGAACGCAAGCGCGGCCTGGCCACCGCCCTCATCGAACGCCTCGACATCCACACCGAGGGCCCCGACCAGCCCGTCTCCGACCTCTCCGGCGGCAACGCGCAGAAGGTCGTCATGGCCCGCGCCCTCGCCTCCGACCCCCGGCTCCTCGTGCTGATCAACCCCACGGCCGGGGTCGACGTGAAGTCCAAGGAGTCCCTGCTGGCCCGCGTGGACAGCGCCCGTGAGGACGGCATCGCCGTGCTGGTCGTCTCCGACGAACTCGACGACCTGCGCCGCTGCGACCGCGTCCTCGTCCTGTTCCACGGCCGTGTCGTCGCCGAGCATCCGGCCGGCTGGCGCGACCACGAGCTGATCGCCTCCATCGAAGGAGTGGACCACCATGGCTGACACCAAGGCCCCACCGGCCCTGCCCGTGAAGGTGCCGGACGCCCGTGCCGCCAGGACGGTCCTGCTCCGCCGCGCCCGCGAACTCGCCCTGGTTCCAGCGCTGTTGCTCCTCATGGTGCTCGGCACGGTGGTCAACGACTCGTTCCTCACCGAGCGCAACCTGATCTCGATCCTCGGCGCCTCCGCCGCGCTCGCCATGGTCGTGCTGGCCGAGTCGCTGGTCCTGATCACCGGCAAGTTCGACCTCTCCCTGGAGTCGGTCGTCGGCATCGCGCCCGCCGTCGGGGCACTGCTCGTGCTGCCCGTCGCCCAGTCCGGCTGGGGCACCGAACTCCCGGCCGCCCTGTCCCTGCTGGCGATCCTCCTGGTCGGCGCGGCCGTCGGAGCCTTCAACGGCATCCTGGTCGTGAAGTTCAAGCTCAACGCGTTCATCGTGACGCTCGCGATGCTGATCGTCCTGCGTGGCCTGCTGGTCGGCGCGACCAAGGGCAAGACGCTGTTCGGGATGCCCGAGAGCTTCTACTCCCTGGCCACCACCACCTTCATCGGCATCCCGATGTCGGTGTGGCTCGCCGCCGCGGCGTTCGCGGTCGCCGGGTTCGTGCTCAAGTACCACCGCATCGGACGGGCGCTGTACGCCATCGGCGGCAACGCGGACGCCGCCCGCGCGGCCGGCATCAGGGTCGAGCGCGTGATGCTCGGCGTGTTCGTCGTGGCGGGCACCCTCGCGGCCGTCGGCGGCATCATCCAGACGGGCTATGTCGGCGCGATCAGCGCCAACCAGGGCAACAACATGATCTTCACCGTGTTCGCGGCCGCGGTGATCGGCGGCATCAGCCTGGACGGCGGCCGGGGCACCATGTTCGGCGCCCTGACCGGCGTACTCCTTCTGGGTGTCGTCCAGAACCTGCTCACCCTCGCCCAGGTCCCGTCGTTCTGGATCCAGGCCATCTACGGCGGAATCATCCTGATCGCCCTCATGATCGCCCGTGTGACGACGGGCCGGGCGCAGGACTGACCCGGCTGCCCACTGCCCCCTGACGGAAAGGACTTCAGTGTCCCAGGCCCCCGGCACCCCCACCCGCGTCACCGCGGTCGACACCTATGACATCCGCTTCCCCACCTCGCGCGAGCTCGACGGCTCCGACGCGATGAATCCCGACCCCGACTACTCGGCGGCGTACCTCGTGCTGCGCACCGACGCGGCCGACGGGCACGAGGGGCACGGGTTCACCTTCACCATCGGGCGGGGGAACGAGGTCCAGGTCGCCGCGATCGAGGCGTTGCGCGGCCATGTCGTGGGCCGGTCCGTCGACGAGCTGTGCGCCGACCCGGGGACCCTCAACCGCGACCTGATCGGCGACAGCCAGCTGCGCTGGCTCGGCCCCGAGAAGGGCGTGATGCACATGGCGATCGGCGCGGTCATGAACGCCGTGTGGGACCTGGCCGCCAAGCGGGCCGAGAAGCCCCTGTGGCGGCTCCTCGCCGACGCCGACCCGGAGTGGATCGTCCGCCAGATCGACTTCCGGTACCTCACCGACGCACTCACACCCGAGGAGGCGCTGGCCGTCCTCCGCCGGGGCCGGGAGGGCGCGCGGGAGCGAGCCGCCCGGCTGCTGGAGCGCGGCTACCCCGCCTACACCACCTCCGCCGGGTGGCTCGGCTACGACGACGAGAAGCTCACGCGCCTCGCCGCCGAGGCCGTCGCCGACGGCTTCCGCCAGATCAAGCTGAAGGTCGGCGCCGACCTGGAGGACGACGTACGCCGCTGCCGCGTCGCCCGCTCCGTCGTCGGGCCGGACATCCGCATGGCCATCGACGCCAACCAGCGCTGGGACGTGGCCGAGGCGATCCGCTGGACGAAGGCGCTGGCCGAGTTCGACCCGTACTGGATCGAGGAGCCCACCAGCCCCGACGACGTCCTCGGCCACGCCGCCATCCGTGAGGCCGTCGCCCCGGTCAAGGTCGCCACCGGCGAGCACGTGCAGAACCGGGTCGTCTTCAAGCAGCTCCTCCAGGCCGGCGCCCTCGACGTCCTCCAGATCGACGCGGCCCGCGTCGGCGGCGTCAACGAGAACCTCGCCATCCTGCTGCTCGCCGCCAAGTTCGGCGTGCCGGTCTGCCCGCACGCGGGCGGCGTCGGGCTGTGCGAACTCGTCCAGCACCTGTCGATGTTCGACTACGTGGCCGTCACCGGCACCACCGAGGACCGGGTCATCGAGTACGTCGACCATCTGCACGACCACTTCCTCGACCCGGCGGTGATCAGGGAAGGTCACTACACGGCACCCACCGCGCCCGGCTTCTCGGCGGCCATGCGGCCCGAGTCGATCGCGCGGTACACGTTCCCGGACGGCGCCTTCTGGGCCGCCGACCTCAAGACCGCCGAAGAGAAGGGGCACGCGGCATGAGCGACTTCGAGGGTCTCAAGGCGCTGGTGACGGGAGGCGCCTCCGGCATCGGCCGGGCCACCGCCGAACTCCTCGCCGCGCGCGGCGCCCAGGTCGCCGTACTCGACCTGGACCCGTCCTCCGTCGACAAGCCCCTGCTCGCCTTCCGCGCCGACGTCACCGACGACACCTCGGTGCGCGAGGCCGTGGCCGCCGCGGTCGCGGAGCTCGGCGGGCTGGACGTGGTGGTCAACAACGCCGGGATCGGCGCACAGGGCACCGTCGAGGACAACGACGACGCCGAGTGGCACCGGGTCATGGACGTCAACGTCATCGGCATGGTGCGGGTCGCCCGCGCCACGCTGCCACATCTGCGCGAGTCGGCTCACGCCGCCGTCGTCAACATCTGCTCCATCGCGGCCACGGCCGGGCTCCCGCAGCGGGCGCTGTACAGCGCCACCAAGGGCGCCGTGCTCTCCCTCACCCTCGCCATGGCCGCCGACCACGTCCGCGAGGGAATCCGCGTCAACTGCGTCAACCCCGGCACGGTGGACACCCCCTGGGTCGGACGACTGCTGTCCAAAGCTCCCGACCCGGCCGCCGAACGCGCCGCCCTTGAGGCCCGCCAGCCCACCGGCCGCCTGGTGTCCGCGGCCGAGGTCGCGGGCGCCGTCGCCTACCTCGCGAGCCCGCTCTCCGGCGCCACCACCGGCACCGCCCTCGCCGTCGACGGCGGCATGCAGGGCCTGCGCCTCAGGCCGGTCGGCCGGTGAACCGGCTCGGTCGCACCGACGTCGAGGTCAGCCCGCTGGCCTTCGGCGGGGCCGCCATCGGCAACCTCTACACCGAGGTCGGCGAGCAGCAGGCGTACGAGGCGGTGGACGCGGCCTGGCAAGCGGGCATCCGCTACTTCGACACGGCCCCGCACTACGGCCTCGGCCTGTCCGAACGCCGCCTCGGCGCCGCGCTGCGGGAGCATCCGCGCGAGGCGTACACGATCTCGACCAAGGTCGGCCGGCGGCTGGAGCCGGTAGCGGATGCGACGGGCGACGACCTGGCCAACGGTTTCGCCGTCCCCGCCGACCGGCGCCGCGTCTGGGACTTCAGCGCGGACGGCGTACGACGCACCCTGGAGGGGAGCCTGGAGCGGCTGGGCCTGGACCGTGTCGACGTCGTCTACCTCCACGACCCCGACGACCACGCCGAACAGGCCTTCCGCGAGGGCTATCCGGCGCTGGAGCAGCTGCGCTCCGAGGGGGTCGTGGGCGCGATCGGCGCCGGGATGAACCAGGCCGAGATGCTCACCCGCTTCGCCATGGACACCGACGTCGACGTGGTGCTGTGCGCCGGCCGCTACACGCTGCTCGACCAGAGCGCGCTCGACGACCTGCTGCCCGTGGCGGTCGAGTGCCACACCTCCGTCGTCGTCGGCGGCGCCTTCAACTCCGGTCTCCTGGCCGATCCGAGGCCCGACGCAACGTACAACTACACCCAGGCCCCGAAGGAGCTGCTGGACCGCGCGCTGCGCATGAAATCCCTCGCCGACCGGCACGGCATCACCCTGCGGGCCGCCGCCCTCGCCTTCTGCGCCGCGCACCCGGCCGTCGCGAGCGTCCTCGTGGGCGTCCGGTCGGCCGACGAGGTCCGGGACTGTGCCGAGCAGTTCGCGACGGAGGTGCCGATGGCGTTCTGGCAGGAACTGCTGGACTCCGGCCTGCTGTCCGACAAGGAGCAGCGATGAAGGAGCCGCGATGAGAGTCGCCCTGCACACCAAGGTCCGCGCGGACCGGATCGCCGAGTACGAGGCCGCCCACCGGGAGGTGCCGGTCGAGCTGACGGACGCCATCCGCGCCGCCGGGGCGACCTCCTGGACGATCTGGCGCAGCGGCACCGACCTCTTCCACGTCCTGGACTGCGAGGACTACGGCCGCCTCCTCGCCGAGCTGGAGAAACTGCCGGTCAACGTGGCCTGGCAGGCCCGTATGGCCGAACTGCTCGACGTGGTGCACGACTACTCCGGCGAGGGCGCGGACGCCGGTCTGCCCGTCGTATGGGAGCTGCCGTGACCGTCGTCGACGCGCACCACCATGTCTGGGACCTGTCGGTGCGGGACCAGGACTGGATCACGGGCCCCGAACTCCGGCCGCTGAGACGGGACTTCACCGTCGCGGACCTGGCCCCCGAGGCCCGGTCGGCCGGCGTCGAGCGCACCGTCCTCGTCCAGACGGTCACGGTCGCCGAGGAGACCCCCGAGTTCCTCGCCCTCGCCCGCGCACATGAGCTCATCGCCGGAGTCGTCGGCTGGACCGACCTCACCCGCCCGGACGTCGCCGACGAACTGGCCCGGCTGCGGGAGCTGCCCGGCGGGCCGTACCTCAAGGGGATCCGCCACCAGGTGCAGGGCGAGCCCGACCCGGAGTGGCTGCTGCGCGCGGACGTACGGCGCGGGCTGACGGCCGTGGCGGACGCGGGGCTGGTCTACGACCTGGTCGTACTGCCGCACCAGCTGCCGGCCTGCGTCAAGGCCGCCGCGGACCACCCCGGCCTCACCTTCGTCCTGGACCACCTCGGCAAACCGCCCATCGCCTCCGGCGAGCGAGAGCCCTGGGAAACCGGCGTGCGCTCACTCGCCGCCCTCCCCAACACCGTCTGCAAGCTCTCCGGCATGGTCACCGAGGCCGACCCCGCCTCCTGGAGGGTCGACGACCTGCGTCCGTACGCCGATGTGGTCCTGGACGCCTTCGGCCCGGACCGGTTGATGTTCGGCTCGGACTGGCCGGTGTGCACGCTGGCGGCGACGTACGGTCAAGTGCTGGACGCCGCGGAGGAGTTGACCGGTGAGCTCTCCGACGCCGAACGCACATGGCTTTTCGCGGGTACCGCCGCCCAGGTCTACGGTCTTTGACGGCGGCCCGCTCGGCAGTGCCCGCTCGGCTCGTCTCAGCTCCGTTCCGGTCCGTCGACGTTGAAGGTCGACTCTCCTCCGGCGCCGGCTCGGACGACGATGATGTCGGCGGGCTCGGCCGAAGGGTTGCTCTCCCGGTGAACGGCGCCCTTGGGGACGTGGATGAAGTCGCCGGGGCCGGCCTCCACCGTGTTCGCGCCGTCAGGGCCGAACTCCATGCGCAGCGCGCCGGTGAGGACGTAGATCACTGATTCCCAGTCGCCGTGGTGGTGCCAGCCGGAGACCATGCCGGCTTCGGTGCGGACGTATCCCGACCATGTGCCCCGGGTGGCGAACGCCTCCTGCCGGTCCATCCCCGGAGTAGGCGGCCCCGGCCTTCGGTCGCGGGGCGTGACGACCCTGACCTGATCCTGCCGACCGTCCATGGCAGACTCCGTTTCTCTCGGGCCCTTCGAACCTCACGACCTCTGAGTCTCACGACCTTTGCGCCGCCCCCGCCAGCCGGGTGGGTGGCAGATACTCCCGCACATACACCCGCTCCCAGCACGCCCCCGTCTCCCGCAGCTCACGCCAGGTCGTGTACCGGTAGCGGAAGAGGCGGGCGCGGATGTGGCGCGGCGGCTCGCCGGGCGGGAACGGCGAGCGGCGCAGCAGCTTCAGGGTGTCGCGGTCGTTCTCCAGGAGCCGCTCCACCAGGGCGCCGAACCACGCCCCGGCATACGAGGGCGACAGCGCGGCGAACCACATCAGCCAGTCCAGCCGGAGGTGGTACGGCGCGAACTGGCGCGGCCAGCGCCGGGGATCGCCCGGCTTGCCCTTGAACTCGTACTCCCGCCAGTCCGAGTCCTCGCGCGGCACGTCGTCGGCGGTGCCCTCGATCACCACCTCGTAGCGGATCCTGCTCACGCTGCCGAAGGCGCCGTAGGTGTTGACCAGATGGAGCGGGTCGAAGGAGCGGTTCATGACCTGGCGGCGGGAGATCATGTTGGCGACCGGGTGGTAGCTCAGGAAGACGAGGAGCGCCGCGACCGCGAGCACCACGACCTCGTACCACAGCGGCGCGCCCGGCACGGAGGGCGCATCGCCCGGGAACCGCAGGGCCGACAGGGCCAGCACGATGGTGATCCAGTTCAGCCAGGAGAAGTTGCCGGACAGGACCAGCCACAGCTGGGTGACGATCATCAGTGCGGCGGCTGCCGTGGAGATCGGATGCGGGGTGAACAGGAGGACGGGCACGACGAGTTGGGTGAAGTGGTTGGCGGCCACCTCGACGCGGTGCACTGGCTTCGGCAGATGGTGGAAGAACCAGCTCAGCGGGCCCGGCATCGGCTGGGTCTCGTGATGGTGGTCCAGGCAGGTCAGCTTCCGCCAGCAGGCGTCGCCGCGCATCTTGATCAGGCCCGCGCCGAACTCGACACGGAACAGGATCCAGCGCAGCAGGAACAGCACCACGACCGGCGGCGCCACCTCGTCGTTGCCGAGGAGGACGGCGAGGAAGCCGACCTCCAGCAACAGGGACTCCCAGCCGAACGAGTACCAGGTCTGGCCGACGTTGACGATGGAGAGGTACAGCGCCCAGGGGATCAGCCACAGCAGCATCGCGGCCCACAGGGGCACCACGGAGTCCAGCCCGGCCAGCAGCGCCGCCGACACCGCGCAGCCCGCCCAGGCGCAGGCCGCGAAGAACCGGTCCGAGTAGTGGAGGTGGAACACGCTCGGGGCGGCCCTGAAGGGCACCCGCGCGACGAAGCGCGGCACGGGCAGCATGCCGCGCTCGCCCATCAGCGCCCGGAACTGCAGGGCCGCCGTCAGGAACGCGACGAGGTACACGCCGGCCAGAGCCCGCTGGAAGACCAGCCGACTCGTCCAGTAGTCCGGTGCGACGAACCAGTCCACGGCCCTACCCCTCCTTCCGTCATTGTCGCGCCAATCGACCCAGGTGACTCTCCGTATACCACTTCTCCGCTTGCGTCACCCAAGTGAGTGAAGCAGACAATGGGGGGCGAAATGCCTGTTGGTCGACAGTCGACAGCCGGTGGGAGGCCGTGGTGCGGACACCTACCCGAACCATCGTCACAGCCTGCGCGCTGTCAGCGGCTCTTTGCGCCGGCGGGTGTGTCGGTGACGGCGACGAGGGGACGACATCGAGCGGGGAGATCTTCCTCCAGCCCGCTGCGGCCCGGGGACCGGATCCCTTCACGGACTCCACGGCGACCTCCACCGTCACCCCGTCGCCGGTCGCCCGAACGCCGCGGCCGGCGCACTCGGGGCAGGCGGAACCGCAGACCCTGTCCGGCGAGACGCCCGGCCTGTACGGCGGCACCAGGGGGACAGGGAGCTGTGACGTGGGGCGGCAGATCGACCGGCTCACCGCCGACCGGGGCAGAGCCCGGGGCTTCGCCCAGGCCGCGGGCGTCTCCCGGGCGTCGATCCCCGGTTATCTGCGCGGGCTGACCTCGGTCGTGCTGCGCGCCGACACCCGGGTCACCAACCACGGTTACCGCGACGGCCGTACGACCGGCTACCAGTCCGTCCTCCAGGCGGGCACCGCCGTCCTCGTCGACGACCACGGTGTGCCCCGGGTGCGCTGCGCCTGCGGCAACCCGCTCGCCCCGCCCGTCGCGGCGCGCGGTGAGCCCGGCACCAGCGGGCGGGCCTGGTCCGGGTACCGGCCGAGCCAGGTGGTCGTGGTGACTCCGGCGCCCCGGGTGATCAACGACATCACGATCATCGACGTCGACGTCAACACCTGGATCGAGAGGCCGATCGGCCACCGGGGCCACGGCCACGACCAAGTCGTACCGCCGTCGAAGCCCCTGCCGCCCACGTCGGAGCCGCTGCCTCCTACGTCGACTCCCATGCCCCCGACATCGAAGCCCGTGCCCCCGACCCGGGTCCCGGACCCGCCGCACGACAGCGCCTCCGGCACCCGGCCCGGCGACGACGGCACGCAGGAGAGCGCGTCCCCGTCCGGCGAGTCCACCTCCCCGGAGCAGTCGCCGAGCGGGTGCGTGACCCCCACGGTCACCGTCACTCCCGGCGTCACTCCCGGTGCCACCGGCGACGCCGAGGCCACCTCGGATCCGCGTCCCACCGCCTGCCCGACGGCGACCGTCACGGCCTCGCCCGCCGAGCCCACTGCCTCCGGCTCCGGTACGGAACCGCAGAGCATTCCGGACTCCCCGGACTCCCCGAACGCCGTCGACAGCGTCTTCGGCAGCCCCACCGACGTCTTCGACAGCTGACCGGTACCCGTGGACAGGCCCCGGGCGCCGGGCGAAAACAGTTCTGTCGCCCCAGTCGAAGAATCCGGCAAACCCTGGCAAGGTGGGCCCATGGTTGATCGGGGTGCGAGCGCCCTGTCTCTCCCGGACGACTGGCCCGCCCACCCGGACCCGATCCTGGCGCTCAACCACATGGGCACCTTCGACTGGGACCTGGACACCGGTGTGTTCCACATGGACGCCCAGGCCCATGAGGTCTTCGATCTGCGCCCGGACGAATACGACGGGAACCCCGTGACCCTGGCGGTCCGGGTGCCGCCGCCGGAGGGCTACCGGCTGGACGGCATGGTCTCCAAGGCCCTGAAGGACGGCAGCGAGAACTACGGCGCCTACTTCCGTATCCGCTGCCGTGACGGCAGCCTGCGCTGGACCCACACCCAGGGCTACATCCGCCGCGACGAGACGGGCCGCCCGCGCCGTATCGTCGGCATCGTCCGCGACGCCACCGACGAACTCGCCGAGAGCGAGGAGCGGCGCGAGCAGGCCGCCGAGGACGAGGCACGGCGCCGGCAGACCAACGTCGTCCAGCTCACCACGGCCGCGCTCGCGCACGCCCGCACCGTGCAGGACGTGATCGACGTCCTCAAGGACACCCACGGTCTGACCCACCTCGGCGCCACCAGCCTGGTGATGGGCCTGGTCGAGGCCGGCCGTATCCGGCTGGTCGCCGAGGGCCCCTCGGGCAGCTTCGTGCCGGGGACGCTGGTCACCCGAATAGACGAGCAGTACCCGATGAGCGAGGTCGTCAGGACCCTCACCCCGCGGTTCATCGAGTCGCCGGAGGAGTTCGCGGACAGGTACCCGATCCTCTGGCCGCACATCACCGACCTGAACATCACGGCCGCCGCCTATCTCCCGCTGATCGCCCAGGCCCGGCCCATCGGCGCCATCGGACTGCTCTACAGCGACCGGGACGGCTTCTCCACCGAGGACCGCAACGTGCTCGTCGCCCTCGGCAGCAGCATCGCGCAGAGCCTGCAGCGGGCCGTGTTCTACGAGCAGGAGAAGGACCTCGCCACCGGTCTGCAGCAAGCCATGCTGCCGCGCACCATCCCCAGCGTCCCCGGCGCCGACATCGCCGTCCGCTACCGCTCCGCCTCCCTCGGCCGGGACATCGGCGGCGACTGGTACGACCTGATCCCGCTGCCGGGCGGACGGGTCGGCGCGGTCATCGGCGACGTCCAGGGCCACGACACGCACGCCGCCGCCGTCATGGGGCAACTGCGCATCGTGCTGCGCGCCTACGCCGCCGAGGGGCACACCCCGGCCACCGTGATGGCCCGCGCCTCGGTGTTCCTGCACGAGCTGGACACCGACCGCTTCGCGACCTGCCTGTACGCGGAGGCCGACCTGGCCACCGGAGTGGTGCAGGTGGTCCGGGCCGGCCATATCGACCCGCTGATCCGTGAGCCCGGCGGGAGCTGCCGTCGCGTCCCGGTCGAGGGCGGGCTGCCGCTGGGCCTGTCCGCGGAGTTCGGGCGGCTCGAATACCCGGTCGGCACCATCGAGCTGGACTCCGACCGCACCCTGCTGCTGTGCACCGACGGCCTGGTCGAACAGCCCGGCGCCGACCTGGACGACGGAATGCAGACCCTGGTTGCGCTCATCGCCACCGGCCCGGACGACGTACGGGACCTCGCCGACCGCCTGATCGACGTGGCCGAGGAACGCGGCGGCGACGACGACGTGGCCCTGCTCCTGCTGCGCCGCCGTGTCCTGGACGCCCCGCAGTCCGGCGGCCGTCTCCAGCAGCACGTGGCGCCCGGAGACCCGGAGGCACTCACCGGCGCCCGGCACATGATCCGCGCCGCCGTACGGGCCTGGAACGCCGGCGACCGGGCCGACGAGATCGAGCTCGTCGCCGACGAACTGATCACCAACGCCCTGATGCACACCGAGGGCTCCGCCATAGTGACCCTGCGCGTCCTGACCGGCTCCGAACGCCGGCTGCGGGTCGAGGTCGAGGACTCCTCCAGCGCCCTGCCACGCCGCCGAGAGGCGGGCGAGTCCGGCGTCTCCGGCCGCGGACTGCTCCTGGTCGACCTGCTCAGCGACGTGTGGGGCGTGGAGGCCCGGGGCGGCGGCAAGTGCGTGTGGTGCGAGTTCGTGGTGCCGGAGCGGGGCTGAGCCGCGGCGTGCGGGAGGCGGGGCCCGCGCGGACCCGCCTGGCACTGTCGGTGCCGGATGGCACTCTGGACGTATGCCGGAACTCCCCGAGGTCGAAGCGCTCAAGGACTTCCTGACCGAGAACCTGGTCGGCCACGAGATCGTCCGTGTGCTGCCCGTCGCGATCAGCGTCCTGAAGACGTACGACCCGCCGGTCACCGCCGTCGAGGGCCATCAGGTCGTCGCCGTGCACCGGTACGGCAAGTTCCTCGACCTCGCCACGGCGGACGGCCCGCATCTGGTGACCCACCTGGCCCGTGCGGGCTGGCTGCACTGGAAGGACCGGCTGCCGAGCGGAATGCCCCGTCCCGGCAAGGGCCCGCTCGCGCTGCGGGTGGCCCTGGAGACCGGCGCCGGCTTCGACCTCACCGAGGCCGGCACGCAAAAGCGCCTCGCGGTCTACGTCGTGCAGGACCCGCAGCAGGTCCCGGGCGTGGCCCGGCTGGGCCCGGACCCGCTCGCCGAGGACTTCGACGAGACGCGCTTTGCGGCCCTGCTGAAGGACGAGCGGCGTCAGCTCAAGGGCGCCCTGCGCGACCAGAGCCTGATCGCCGGGGTCGGCAACGCCTACAGCGACGAGATCCTGCACGTGGCGAAGATGTCCCCGTTCAAGCTGGCCTCCTCGCTGACCACGGAGGAGACCGCCAGGCTCTACGAGGCCTTGCGCACCACTCTCACCGAGGCCGTCGACCGCTCCCGGGGTGTCGCCGCCGGACGCCTCAAGGCGGAGAAGAAGAGCGGCCTGCGCGTCCACGGCCGCACCGGCGAGCCGTGCCCGGTGTGCGGCGACACCGTCCGCGAGGTCTCCTTCAGCGACTCCTCGCTCCAGTACTGCCCCACCTGCCAGACGGGCGGGAAGCCCCTGGCGGACCGCAGGATGTCGCGGCTGCTGAAGTAGGTCTCACCGGGACGGAAGCGTCACCAGGTGGTCGCCGCCCGCCGTCCGCACCTCGTAGCGCAGGATCTCGTCGGTGTGCATCGCCGAGGCACCCATCATGGTGTTCTCCCGGGCGTCGTGGTGGGCGGCCGACCAACTGGTCACCGTCTCCTTCGAGCCGTCCCGGCCGATGGCGATGAGATGGCAGGCGCGCGGACCGGCGCCGTCCTTCACCTTCAGCTCCACCTGGCTGCCGTAGGCCTCGTTCTCGGTCGTCACCTGCGCCCACACACCCGACCGGGCGTCGGTCGCCTCGACCACCTGTACGGCCTTGTCGTCGCCGCCCGCCATGATCGCGATCCCGGGCCCGGCGAGGGCGACCACGACCGAGGCGGCCACGGCGAACAGGGTGCGGCGGCGCAGCGCGCGATGGCGGGCCGCCACCGCTTCGAGCAGCCGGTTCAGCATCTGCGGGCCGGGCTTGGCCATCGGGTGCACGAACTGGGGCGTGGACCGCCGGTACAGCAGCAACTGGCGGGTGACCGGCCCGAACTCGGTCACGTGTGCGGCGCAGCGCGCGCACTCCATGAGGTGGTCCTCGAAGCGGAATGCCTCCGCCTCGTTCAGCACGCCGAGCGCGTACGCGGCGACGTCGCGATGCCTCTCCAGGGACCTCATGCCGAATCCTCGTGCCGTTGGGTGTGGGGTGTGTTACTCCTTGCGCCCACTGGTACGCACCAGGCAGTCGAATCACTCAAGGCCTACGCAGAATCGCAACCAAGGGATTCGGAGCGGTCGGCGTCGAGGATTGGTCCGGGGAGAAAAGAACTTAAAAAAGGTGGATGGCGAGATGCCCGAGCGGCAGCCCCAGCTGCCACGCCGGTGTCCACACCTTGGGCCCCTCGTCCTCGCCGACCAGCGCACCGCCGCCCGGCACCGCGTTCAGATCGGGCGCCAGCAGCTCGGTCTCCTGCAGCCAGCGCCAGGCCGCCTCGGCGAGCTCAAGGTCGGGTGCGGGCCCGCCGGACTCGGCCGCCTCGGCCGCGAGGCCCGCCATGCGTTCGCGTACCCAGTGCTGCCACGGCTGGTCGTACGCCGTCAGTGACAGCCAGGTCTCCAGCTGGGAGACGACCCGGATGCCGGAGAGTTCGCCGTCGGTGTCGGAGAGGAAGATGGTCAGCGCCAGCGCATCGCGCCCGGCGCGGAACTCGAAGGACGTCGGCGGCATGAGATCGCCGGTCCGCAGCAGCTCGTCGGCGATGTACTCGGCGTACAACCAAGCCATGGGGACGGTCAGTTCACCGCCGCCGGTGCCGTCCGTGCTCTCTTGACCTCTGTGCAGCATCCCTTCCTGCCTTCCTCCGGTAAGTGCGTCGCCCGACCCGCGGGACCCGTGGGTCCCGGCCCAATCCGGAACACGGATGAGGACAGCCGATTACTCAACCGGGGTCCTCAGCAAGGCGCTTTACGGAGGTTTGACTCAGCCGTTGGTTTCACCGCAGGTCGGCCGCGTATCCCGGAAGCACCCTGCGCAGGGCGCGCAGCGCATAGTAAGCGCGGGACTTCACGGTACCGGGCGGAATACCCAGGGTTTCCGCGGCCTCTGCAACACTCGCCCCTTGGAAGTACACGAGCACCAGGACTTCACGGTGCTCCGGAGTGAGTGTCTTCACAGCTTCGCGCACATCGAGCACTTCCGCGGCCCGTTCGGCGTGATCGGACATCACCCGGGCGTTCTCCAGGATCGCGTCCCCCACCTCCGGTGGCCGCGCCTGCCGGGCCCGTCGCGCGTCGATGGCGAGCCGCCGCCCCACGGTCATCAGCCACGGCCGTACGGAGTCGAAGTCGTCCGCGCGCAGCGCCTCGGGATGCTGCCAGGCGCGCACCAGCGTCTCCTGCACGAGGTCCTCGGCGCGCTGCCGGTCGCCGTCGCAGAGCCGGAGCAGCAGCGCGAAGAGAGGCCGGCCGTGCTCGCGCTGCAGCGCGGCGAGCTCGTGCTCGGCGGTCGTCGTCCCGTTGGTGAGGGTGGTTCCGGCCGTCATGGCCGTATGCCATCGCAGGCGGCTGTTTTGTGACAGGGCACACGCACGGGTCTGCGGCGGACGGTCGATCGCGTCGGCGAACGGTACGACGAACGGTTCCTTCCGCCTATTCGGGACGGGCCGGACGGGCTAACGGAAGCGGCCGAATTGTTTACGGCTCGCCCCGCTTTCATACGTATTGGTGGGTAATACGACCACACGGGGTGAGCTGATGATTGCACGCAGTCGACTTGTGGCCCTCGCTCTGACGGCCGCCCTCGCTGCAGGCGCCGCCTGCCAGGCCAACAACCGCAAGGTTTCGGGGCAGTCGGGCCCCTCCGCCAACCCCCGCGCCTTCACGCTCGTCGCCTCCGGCGACATCCTCCCGCACACCTCCATCATCGACCGTGCCCGCTTCGACGCCGGTGGCTCCGGCTACGACTTCCGCCCGATGCTCGCCGGTGTCAAACCCGTCGTCTCCCGAGCCGATCTGGCGCTGTGTCACATGGAGACCGTCTACGGCGCCGACGGCCAGTACACCGGATACCCGACCTTCAAGTCCCCGCCGGAGGTGGCCCGCGGTGCGGCCGACACCGGCTACGACGGCTGCTCCACCGCCTCCAACCACAGTCTCGACGACGGTGCCGCCGGCATCCTGCGCACCCTGAACGCCCTGGACGAGGCGCGGGTGCGGCACGCGGGGACGGCGCGCACCGAGGGGGAGGCGCGCTCCGTGACGGTGCTGCGCGCGGGCGCCGCCAAGGTCGCGCACCTCGCGTACACCTACGGCGTGAACGGCTTCCCGCTGCCGCCGGGGCAGCCCTGGGCGGTCAACCTCATCGATCAGGCGAAGATCGTGGCGGACGCCCGCGCCGCCCGGAAAGGGGGCGCCGATGTCGTCGTCGTGTCGATGCACTGGGGCACCGAATGGCAGGAGGCCCCGGATGACACCCAGGTCACCCTCGCGCGCGAACTCACCGCGGCGAAGACCGACGGCCGCCCCGACATCGACCTGATCCTCGGCACCCACGCGCATGTCCCCCAGGCGTACGAGAAGGTCAACGGCACCTGGGTGATCTACGGCATGGGCGACCAGGTCGCGGGCGCGATGTACAACGAGCAGGGCGTGCAGGACCCGCGCGGCAACCAGTCCACCCTCGGCCGCTTCACCTTCGAACCGCCGGAGGAGAACGGCGATCGCTGGGAGGTGAAGAGGGCCGAGTTCATTCCCCAGCTGTTCGACATCGACGCGGGCCGCGTGATCAACCTCAACCGGGCCATCGACCGGGGCGCCGAACTGCGCGGTGTGCGCGACCGGATCCGGGACGTCGTGCTGAGCCGGGGGGCGGGCGACGACGGGCTCAGCATGGGGGAGTAAGCCGGTCCGCGCCCACGGTCATTCGGCGTCAACCGTCATTCCACGTCCACGGTCATTCCGCGTCCACGGTCATTCCACGTCCGCGGTCATTCCACGTCCACGTGGTCGAAGGTCTTCATCATCTCCTTGAGCACGCGCACGCACGCCCGGAGCTCGGCCTCGGTCAGCTCGCCCCCGCCGACCTGCCGGTTCAAGGCGTGCTCGCGCGCGAGGATCGCGGTGATGACGGCCTCGCCCGCATCCGTGATCCGGATCAGCGAGGACCGCTGGTGCGCCGGATTGGGCGTCGCCTCGACCCAGTCCCTGGCCATCGCGTCGTTGGTCATGCGCTGCACGAACTGCCGGGTCAGCGACATGACCCGGGCCATCTGAGGCACCGTCATGGGCCCGTACCTGTGCAGCAGTACCAGGACGGAGCGCACGCCGACGGACACCCCGTCGACTTCCTCGCCCTGCTCCAGTTTGCGCAGGCCGCGCCGGTAGAGCGCGCCGATCAGGTCGAACACCTCGCTGACCCGGTGGCCGAGATCGTCGGGGGAGAGGGGCGTGTGGTCGTCGTTCACCGGGCCATCATGACACCTGGGTTGCCAAATTTCCCCGAAGATGACACCTTGGTTGTCATGATGACAGCGACGACTGCTTCGGATCTGTGTTTCTTCGCCTCCGCCGACGACGACCTCGCCTACCGTGACGCCGGGACCGGCGACCTGGTGGTCCTGGTGCACCCCGGGTACGTCGACCACCGCTACTTCGACGACCAGATACCGGCCCTGGTGTCCGCCGGCCACCGTGTCATCGCCGCCGACGTGCGCGGCCACGGCTTCTCCGCCAACGCGAGCAAGCCGTTCCGCTGGGCCGACGACCTCGGCGGCCTGCTGCGCCACCTCGATGCGGGGCCCGCGGTCCTGGTCGGCGCCTGCATGGGCGCGGCGGTCGCCACCGACACCGCGCTGGAGTACCCCGAGCTGGTGCGCGCGGTGGTCGTCAGCGGCGGCGGGACCAGCGCGTTCGAGCACTCCGACCCCTGGACCGTGGAGCGGGCCGCCGAGTCGGCACGCATGCTGGGCGCCGGCGATGTCTCCGGCTGGGTCGAGGCCTTCGCCAAGAACGTGTCCGGCCCGCACCGCACCGTGGACGAGGTGGACCCCGACGCGGTGCGCAGGATGCGGGAGATGGCGATGCACACCGTCTCCAAGCACACCGTCGGCGAGCCGAACTGGCACGTGCCCCTCGACGACCCGTGGAGCCGCGTCCCGCAGATGGACATGCCCGTCCTCGCCGTCCACGGCGCCCTCGACGCGGCCGACGGCATCGACATGGCCGAACGGCTCGTCCAAACCGTGCCGAACGGCCGCTCGGTGACCATCGACGCCACCGGGCACTTCCCGAGCCTGGAGAAGCCCGAGGCCTTCAACCGGATCCTGCTCGACTTCCTGCGAACCCTGTGACGCCCCGCCGCCTCAGCGCGCGACCACGTAACTCAGATGCCGCACGCTGAGCGACACCGGCTCCAGCCGCAGCCACACCGTGCCGCGCTCCGCCGGGTCGTCGTGCAGACAGTGCACGAACCGCGGGTCCCAGCGGCCCTCGTCGGCTCCCAGACAGCGGGTCAGCTTGCGCCGTCCGCGAGGAACGTCGAACGGCACGAGCTCGGCGCGGCCCCGTGCCAGACCGGGCGCACCGTCGGCCCGTTGGTCGCGATGCGCGCGGTCAGCGGCCGCCGGAGGAAGGCGTCCACGTCGAAGGCAGGAGAAGTCATGCCCCGGATCTACGCCCCTACGGCACCACCGTCACCGGCCACCGCCCGGCCTTCACCAGCCGCACCGCGACGGAACCGACGATCCGGTGACCGGCCTGCTCGGAGGCGCCCACCACCACGGCGTCCGCCTTCAGGTCGTCCGCGGCCTTCACCAGGCCGTTGTACGGGTCACCGGGGAAGGTGTGGAACTCCCAGCGCACGTCGAATATCCCCTTGACCCGCTCGGTGGCGTCCCGGATCTGGGCGATCAGGTCCTCCGCGATCTCGTCGGTGGTCTCCGCGACCGGCGCGCCGAGCGCCGCGCCCGCCGCCATCACCGGCTGCACGTACACGACGGCGAGCAGGGCGTTCTGCCGTCGGGCGAGGCCACCGGCGTAGGCCGCCGCGCGGAGCGAGGAGTCGGAGCCGTCCACCCCGACCACGATGACCTTGGGCCCGTCCGTGCCCCGCTCGAACTGGTGCGAGTGCTGTTCCGTCACGGCAGGGAGGCTATCGGAACCCGCAGGTCCCACCGCCGGGCAGGGCGCGCACCGGGCTCTCGACGGGCGAGGACGCCGAGGGCTTCCTACAGTCGGAACATGACTGCCACCGTGCAGGCGGCCCCGGCGAAGGACAGCACGGGCCGGACACGGCCGCCCGGGAACGGCTTTCTCAGCAGGGTGCCGGAGGGTTTCGCGACCTTCCTCGGCGCCCTCGGACTGCTCTGCGCCCTGCTGGCCGTCATCCCCCCGCTGCGCGTCGCGCTCCGCCCCGTCGTGCGCGTCCTGGACCAGATCATCGTCCCGGTCAGCGCCAACCTGGCCTACGCCGTCTTCCTCTTCCTGCTCGCCGCCGCGACGGCCGCCCGCAAGAAGATCGCCTGGTGGCTGGTCGTCGTCTACCTGGGCCTGCTCGTCCTGACCGACATCCTCGGCACGGTCGTCGGCGACTACTCCGACTCCGTACCGTCCCTCATCGTGTGCGGCCTCGCCCTAGCCCTGCTGATCGTCGCCCGCGGGGAGTTCTACGCCGCCTCCCGCCGCGCCGCCGTACGAAGAGCCCTCGGCGTCCTGGTCGTCGGGCTCGCCGTGGGCATCCTCGTCGGCTGGGGGCTGGTCGAGCTGTTCCCCGGCACACTGCCGCCCGGCCAGCGCCTGGCGTGGGCCGCCGACCGGGTCTGCGGCGGCCTGGTCTCCGGCGCCTCCTACGACGGACGGCCGCCCCGCCCCCTGTACTTCGTGCTCGGCCTGTTCGGCGCGCTCGCCCTGCTGAACGCCGCCGCGACACTGTTCCGTTCGCAGCGCATGGAGGCCGCCCTGCACGACGACGAGGAGGCCCGGATCCGCGCCCTCCTCAAGGCCTACGGCGACCAGGACTCCCTCGGCTACTTCGCCACCCGGCGCGACAAGGCCGTCGTCTTCTCACCCAGCGGAAAAGCCGCCGTCACCTATCGCGTCGAGGCCGGCGTGTGCCTCGCCAGCGGGGACCCGGTCGGCGACCGTGAGGCCTGGCCGCACGCCATCGCCGGCTGGCTGGACCTGGCCCGTCGTTACGCCTGGGTGCCCGCCGCGATGGGCGCCTCCGAGGACGGGGCCCGCGCCTACGCACGCGCCGGCCTCGGCGCCCTCCAGCTCGGCGACGAGGCGATTCTCTACGTGCCCGACTTCGACCTCGACGGCCGCGACATGCGGGTGACCCGGCAGGCCGTGCACCGCGTCCGCCGCACCGGCGCCCACTGCCGTATCCGCCGCCACGCCGCCCTCAGCGAGCCGGAGATGGAGGAGGTGCTCGGCAAGGCCGACGCCTGGCGCGACACCGAGACCGAACGCGGCTTCTCCATGGCCCTGGACCGCCTCGGCGACCCGGACGACGGCGACTGCCTCCTCGTGGAGGCCCTCGGCGAGGACGGCGAACTCCTGGCCCTGCTCTCCTTCGTGCCCTGGGGCAGGGAAGGCATCTCCCTGGACCTGATGCGCCGGGACCGCGCCGCACCCAACGGCGTCATGGAGTTCATGGTCGCCGACCTGTGCGCGGCGGCGCCGAAGATGGGCATCCGCAGGATCTCGCTGAACTTCGCCGTGTTCCGCTCGGTCTTCGAGGAGGGCGCCCGCATCGGCGCCGGACCCGTGCTGCGGCTGTGGCGGCGCCTGCTGCTGTTCTTCTCCAAGTGGTGGCAGCTGGAGGCCCTCTACCGCTCCAACGCCAAGTACCGGCCCCAGTGGTTCCCCCGCTTCATCTGCTACGGCGAGGCCGCCTCCCTCGCCCGTATCGGCCTCGCCTCCGGTATCGCCGAGGGATTCGTCTCCGTACCGTCGCTGCGCAAACTCCGCAGAAAGGGGCACCCGAGGAACGGACCGCGTCCGGCGACCACCGAAGGACTGCCCTCGCTGGCGGCGCTCGGCCTCGAAGGAGGGGACGAGGCCGGGGCGGTCGGGCCGGATGCGGGCCTGCCCGAGCAGGTCCGCATCCGGCACCACACCCTCGACCGGCTGCGCGCCGACGGCCTCGACCCCTACCCGGTGGGCATCCCGCCCCGCACCCACGCCCTCGCCGACGTCCGCGAGGGCGAGCGGGTCACCGTCGCTGGCCGGATCATGCTCGTCCGCGACTTCGGCGGCATCGTCTTCGCCGTCCTGCGCGACTGGTCCGGCGACCACCAACTCGCCCTCACCCGGGGTGACTCGGGCGCCGCCCTCGGCCGCTTCACCCACGACACCGACATCGGCGACCTCATCAGCGCCACCGGCCTGGCCGGCGTCAGCGACAAGGGCGAGCCCACCGTCTTCGTCACCTCCTGGCAGCTCATCGGCAAGTGCCTGCGCCCCCTGCCCGACAAACGCCGCGGCCTCGCCGACCCCGAGACCAAGGTCCGGATGCGCTACCTCGACCTGGTCTCCAGCCCCGCCGCCCGCGACGTGGTCCGCGCCCGCTCCACCGCCGTCCAGGCCCTGCGGCAGGGCCTGCTGGAGCGCGGCTACCTGGAGGTCGAGACACCGGTCCTGCAGCAGATCCACGGCGGCGCCAACGCCCGCCCCTTCACCACCCACATCAACGCCTACGACCTGAACCTCTATCTGCGCATCGCCCCCGAGCTGTATCTCAAGCGGCTCTGCGTCGGCGGCCTGGAGAAGGTCTTCGAGCTGGGCCGCACCTTCCGCAACGAGGGCGTCGACTACAAGCACAACCCCGAGTTCACGATGCTGGAGGCCTACCAGGCGTACGCCGACTACGACGTGATGCTGGACCTCGTCCGCGAACTCATCCAGGGCTCCGCGACCGCCGCCTTCGGCTCGCCGATCGCCTGTCAGGACGGCAAGGAGTACGACATCTCCGGGCAGTGGCCGGTCAAGACGGTGTACGGCGCGATCTCCGAGGTGCTGGGCGAGGAGATCACCCCCGACACCGAACTGCTGCGGCTGCACCGGCACTGCGACCGCGTGGGCGTGCCGTACACCGCCGACGACGGCCATGGTGACGTCGTGCTGGAGATGTACGAGCGGCTCGTCGAGGAGAAGACCCAGCTGCCCACCTTCTACAAGGACTTCCCGACCGATGTCTCCCCGCTCACCCGCCAGCACCGGGTGGACCCCCGGCTCGCCGAGCGCTGGGACCTCGTCGCCTTCGGCACCGAACTGGGCACCGCCTACTCGGAACTCACCGACCCCGTCGAACAGCGCCGCCGGCTCACCGCCCAGTCCCTGCTGGCGGCCGGTGGCGACCCCGAGGCGATGGAACTCGACGAGGAGTTCCTCGATGCCCTCGAATACGCCATGCCGCCCACCGGCGGTCTCGGCATCGGCGTCGACCGGCTGGTCATGTTCCTCACCGGCCTGACGATCCGGGAGACCCTGCCCTTCCCGCTGGTGCGGCGCCGCTGACACACCGTCACAGCAGGTGCGGGCACCGGGGCTGGGCCGGTCGGGCGTACTCATGCGGCCGTACCGGTGTCGTCGTGGTGCCCCGGTCCCTCGCCGGGCGACTGATCTTTCATGACGAAGGATCAGTCACTCACGCGGCGCCGTGCGCTGCTCGCCGGGGCCGTCGCCTGCGGAGCCGCCGGCACCGCCGGACTGTACGCGACGCTCGCGGGCGTGGTGCCGATCCGGCCCGCCGGCCCTGCCGCCCCCGTGGCCCCCGCCACCTCCGCGGCCCCCGCCGCGCCGGGCCCGCGGGCCAGCCGCCCGCTGAAGCCCTCCGCCTACCGGCTCCAGCCCCTGACGGGTTACGGTCCGCCCCGCGCCGCGCCGCGTCGGCCCCACGTCCGCCGTGAGCCGTTCCTGCGCATGTCGGGGCGGGGCCGCACCATGGTGCTGACCTTCGACGACGGACCCGACCCCCGCTACACCCCGCACATCCTGGACACCCTGCGCGAGTACGACGTACGCGCCATGTTCTTCGTGTGCGGCGAGATGGTCGCCGACAACAAGGACCTCGTGGCACGGATGGCCGACGAGGGCCATGTGGTCGGCAACCACACCTGGTCCCACCCGCTGCTCACCCGCCTCAGCCGGGCCCGGATCCACGCCGAGATGGAACGCACCTGCGAGGTGATCGAGGAGACGTACGGCGAACGCCCCGTCTGGTTCCGCGCGCCCTACGGCGCCTGGAACCGCGCCACCTTCCAGCTCGGCGCCGAGCTGGGCATGGAACCGCTGGGCTGGACCGTCGACACCCTGGACTGGATGGCCCCCGGCACCCGCACGATCATCCACCGCGTCCAGCACGGCGCCGCCCCCCCCGGCGGGCGGCGCGCCCCCCACCCCCCGGGGGCCCCCCCCCCCCACGGGCGGGCCCCACCCCCCGCAATAGCGCCCCGGCTG
>NZ_JBHYJA010000013.1:218791-243226 GCF_042740355.1 Streptomyces sp. NPDC059010 | reverse complement strand
CTATCCGCGGGGGCTTCCCGGGTTGACTTTGTGGGGGTTTGGGTGGGGGGCGGGCCGGGGCGCGGCGCCGCCCGCGCGCCACAGTGAGGGAGCGCCGGCAAGGAGGAATAAGCGCCCATTCAAATGGACTAACGCCGCCACCCGGCCACGGTCACCCCACGTCATTCATTCGGCCCAATGAAGCGAAAACCCGTTTATGCCCCCGGATATGCCGAAGGGGGGGGGGGCCGCCCGGGGGGGGGCGCCCCGCCCAAAAAACCCCCGCGGGGGGCCTAGGGGGGGGAATTGGGGGGGCCCGGTGGCCGTGCGGAGCCGGCCCGGAACAACGAGCCGATGGGCGACGAAGTCGAGGTACGAGTCGCCTGCCTGATCGCCTACCTGTTGATCGGAAGTCCACCGAGCAGCTGACCGTCGACGGGGTTCGGCAGGGTGCCGCCGAAGACGGGGGTCTTCACCACACCGGACCGCTTGACGCCCTTCTTCACACCGTCCGTCGTGCTCTTGACGTTGTTGCCCACGTAGCCCGTCGGCAGCTTGGCGGCGGAGGGGAGGCTGCGGGCGACCGTCTTCCCGTTGTCGACGAGGCCCTGCGCCGGTACGTCCACCGCGGCGGCGGGACCGGCGACTCCGGCAACGGCGAGGGAGCCTGCGACGACCGCGGCAGCCTTCAGGTTCTTCATCATGTTCCTTTCCTGGTGACTCGACTTCAGTAACTCGCGTACGCCACAGGGGATTTCACAGCACAGGCGCCGCGAGTGACTCGGTCTCGGTTCTCCTGGGCTAACGAGAGGGTGTCGCTCGGGAAACTCTGCGGCCGACAACTTCCAGGAACTCATACGAAAAGACCCGTTGGCTCCAATCGGGTGGGATCACGCGAGAAAGAACTCGGATCGCGCCGATGTTCCGACATGATCGGCTGCTTGGCAGATAAATATGGATAAGTGGCTGGTGCCGCGCTGGTTCGGACTCTTTTCTGTGGAAGGGCAGCCTCGGTCATGCGTATTTCGGCGCCCCACATCCTGCATGTCGCACAGCCCGTGGCGGGCGGTGTCGCGCGGGTCGTGACGGACCTGGTGGCGGCGCAGGTCGCCGCGGGACTGCGGGTGACGGTGGCCTGTCCGGCGGGCGGCACGCTGGCGGAGTCCCTGCGCGTGCCGGGCTGCACGGTGCTGCGCTGGGAGGCGACCCGTGCGCCGGGGCCCCGACTGCCGGGCGAGGTACGGCTGTTGGCGCGGCTGGTGCGCGCGGTGCGGCCCGATCTGGTGCACGCGCACAGTGCGAAGGCGGGGCTCGCGGCACGGCTCGCGGTGCACGGCCGGGTGCCGACCGTCTTCCAGCCGCACGCCTGGTCGTTCGAGGCCGCGGGCGGCGTCGTCGCGCGGCTGGCGCTGGGCTGGGAGCGGTTCGGGGCGCGGTGGGCGACGCGGGTGCTGTGTGTGAGCGAGGCCGAGCGGCGTACCGGTGAGGGGTGTGGGATCGCCGCCTCGTGGCGTGTGGTCCCCAACGGTGTCGACACCGTCAGGTTCCGGCCGGACGGGGACAGCGCGCGGCCGGGGGCGGGGCCGCTCGTGGTGTGTGTGGGCCGGCTGTGCCGTCAGAAGGGGCAGGACGTGCTCCTTGCGGCCTGGCCCGAGGTGGTGCGGCGGGTGCCCGGGGCCCGGCTGGTGCTGGTCGGCGACGGGCCGGACGCGGAGCGACTGCGCTCGGAGGCGCCCGCGTCGGTGGAGTTCGCCGGGGCCGCCGCCGACGCCGCCCCCTGGTACCGGGCCGCCGACATCGTGGTCCTGCCGTCCCGCTGGGAGGGCATGGCGCTGGCGCCGCTTGAAGCCATGGCGTGCGCCCGGCCGGTCGTCGTCACGGACGTGGACGGGGCGCGCGAGAGCCTGCCGCCCTCCCCTCCGCCGTCCTGCCTGGTGCCGCCGGAGGACGCCGGCGCGCTGGCCCGGGCGCTGACGACGCTGCTGCGGGACGAGCCGCTGCGCGCGGAGCTGGGCGCCCGCGGCCGTGCCCATGTGCTCGCCGCCCATGACCTGCGGCGGGCCACGGAGGCGGTAACCGACGTGTATCGCGAGTTGCTCGGCGTCGTCCCCACGCCGGTCGTACCCAACGAGGGCAGGAAGTGCATCACCACATGACCGCGGAAAGTTCCGTTGCCTCGCCCGCGGGGCAGCAGCGGGCGCCCGAGGGCGCCTTCTCCGTTCCCGCGCCGGGCGGCCTGGCCGTCGGGCGCCTGCCGTTCGCCGGGCGGACGGTCCGTCGTCCGCGGCGCACCCCGGTGTTGCTGTGGCTCGTCGACGGCGGCGCCGTCCTACCGGCCGCCCTGGTCGTGCCCGCGCCGCACAGACATCCGCTGGTCCTCGCCCTGCTGGCGCTCGGTGTGCTCGGTCTGAACCGGCGGGCCTCGCTGTACGACACCTCGATCGTCCCCGGCGTCCTCGACGAGATCCCGGTCGTCTGCGGCCGGATCGCCGTCGGCTGGGCGGCGGTTCTGGCGCTCTCCCCGCTGCGGTCGCTCCCGATGACCGTGCTGGTCGCGGCGGTCGCCGCGCACTGCGGGGCCGCCTGCGCGGGCCGCGGCGCCGTGCACGCGCTGCGGCACCGGGCGCTGCGGCGCCGGCCCTGTCCCGCCCTGGTGGTCGGTCCGCTCGCCACGGCCCGGCGCGTCGCGGCCACGCTGCTGCGCCACCCGGGCTGCGGCGTCCGTCCGGTGGGACTGGTCGCCGACGACCTGGAGATCCTCGGCGACACCGGCCACGAGCTCGGACTGCCGGTGCTCACCACGGTGCTTCAGGCGCGTCGGGCGCAGATCCAGAACGGCGTGGAGACGCTGCTCGTGGTGGGGGCCGCCACCCGGGTGGAGAAGGCGGTGCTGCTGCGTGGGCTGGCCGCCTACGGGTGCGAGGTGTGGGAGCTGGACGCGGATCCGTCGTACGGCTTCGACGGGCGCCGTGACCGGGCCGGGCAGCTGGCCGGGTTCTCGCGCAGGTCGCTGGGTGCGGGCGGCGGACGGCGCCGCGGCAGTGCGGGCAAGCGGGTGCTGGACCTGGTGCTGTCGGGCTCGATGCTGGTGCTGGCCGCCCCGGTGCTGCTGGTGTGCGGGCTCGTGCTGTGGGCCATGGACGGGCCCGGCGTGGTGTTCCGGCAGGAGCGGATCGGCAAGGACGGACGGCCGTTCACCATGCTGAAGTTCCGCACCCACCGGCCCGCCAGCGCACACGAGGCGGCGACCCGCTGGAGCGTGGCCAACGACCAGGACATGAGCCGGTTCTGCCACTTCATGCGCCGCACCTCGCTGGACGAGCTGCTGCAGCTGTGGAACGTCTTCCGCGGCGACATGAGCCTGGTCGGGCCCAGGCCCGAACGGCCCTATTTCGTCGCCAAGTTCAGCCGGGCCTACCCGGGCTATCCGGCGCGCCACCGGATGCGGACCGGGATCACCGGGCTCGCCCAGGTCCACGGGCTGCGCGGCGACACCTCGATCGAGGACCGGTGCCGCTACGACAACGCCTACATCGACAACTGGTCGCTGTGGCAGGACATCTGCATCCTGGTGCGCACGGCGGCACAGTTCGTACGGCCGTCGGGGAGCTGAGCGCCGGTGAGCACTCCGTCGGCGACCACTTCCCCGATGACCGTTCCCCCGCTCGTGCCGTCGCCGCCCGCGCCGCTGCTGCGCCGGGCCGGCCCCGTGCTGTCCGCGCTGCCGGTCGTGGCGGTCGTCGTCCTGCTGGCGCTGCCGGTCGCACCGGACAGCCACGCCACGGCCGCCGACCTGGCCTCCGGGCTGGCCGTGCTGTGCGCCGTACTGCGGACCACGCGGCGGGCTCGGCGGCCGCTGACGCGGACCGCGGCGGTCGTGCTCGGGCTGCCCGTGGTGGGCATCGCGGTCGCCGCGACAGGGGCCGTGACCAGCGCGGACGCCATCGTCGGACTCGCCCGCCATCTGCAGGTGTTCGTGCTCGTCCCGGCCGCGGTGCTGCTGCTGGTGCGCGACCGGAAGGGCGCCCGGCTGGTGCTGTGGTCCCTGGTCGGGCTCGCGCTGTGGCAGGGGGCCGTCGGGGCGCACCAGTACCTCACCGGGACCGGGGCGTCGTATCAGGGCGCCTACATCCGGGCGGTGGGCACGTTCGGGCCGGCCGACGTGATGGGGATGGCCACCGTCGTCGCACTCGGGGTGGTGGCCGCGACCGGGCTGGCCCTCGGGTCGGCGGCGCGGCGGGCGCGGGTCGTGGCGGCCGTGGCCGCACTGGTGCTGCTGGTGCCGCTCGCGCTGTCCTTCAGCCGGGGTGCCTGGATCGCCACGGCGATCGCCTGCGGGGCACAGCTGCTGATGGCCGGGGTACGGCGGGCGGTAGCGGTGTTCGCGGCGGCGGTCGCGGCCTCGGTGGTGCTGGTGGGCGGGCTCGGCGTGGGCGCGACCGCGCTGCAGGACCGGCTGACCAGCATCACCCGGGTCGCGGACGCGCCGGACCAGTCGGTCGTCGACCGGTACACCATGTGGGCGGCGGCGGCCGGCATGTGGCAACGGCACCCGGTGACGGGCGTGGGGCTGAAGGCCTTCCCCGCCCACCGGGACGGACATGCCTCGCTCGCGCTGTCCTCGGGCAGCGACACCTCGGGCGCGGGCCAGGCCTACCGGCGGGTGCCACTGCTCTCCCCGCACAACATGTACCTGCTGATCCTCAGCGAGCAGGGCCTGCTGGGCCTGGTCACGGTGGCGGGCAGCTGGCTGGCCCTGCTGGTGTGCGCACTGCGCCGACTGCGCGGCAGCGGGCACGCCCACGACTGCGCGCTGCCGGTGTGCGGGCTGCTCGTGTGGCAGCTCGTCAACTTCCTGTACGCCGACATCGGCGGGCCCTCCACGGCCCTGACGGCCGTCTGCTTCGGCCTCGCCGCCTGGTGGGCACTGTCCGCCGAGCACACGCCGACCGGAGGCAGGCCGACCGAGCGCACACCGGCCGGGGCCGCCGAATCGGGCGCGCGGTGAGGCCCGGGGGCACGCCCGACCCGGTGACCGGGACAGGCACAGGCACAGGCACCACAGGTACCCGCACCGCCCCCAAAGCCCTGACCACCCCCACCCTCCACCCCACCGCCTCGGCCCGCTTCCTCGCCAAGGCGACCCTCCTGTCCGCCACCCTCTCCCTGGTCGGCGCGCTCCTCGGTCTCGGCCGGGATCAGGCGCTCGCGCACCTCTTCGGTGCCGGGGCGGGCACCGACGCGTTCCTGGTGGCCTGGACCGTGCCGGAGATGGCGGCGACGCTGCTGATCGAGGACGGCATGGCGTTCGTGCTGGTGCCCGCGTTCAGCGTGGCGTTGGCGCGGCGGGCACTCGGGCTCGGCTCCTGCGATCCCGTACGGGCCCTGGTCGCCGCCTCGCTGCCCCGGCTGTGCCTCGTGCTCGCCGGTACGGCCGCCCTGCTCGCGGCCGGGGCGCCGCTGGTGGTGTCCCTCCTCGCGCCCGGTCTGACCGACCCGTCCCTCGCCGTGTCCTGCACCCGGCTGACGGCGACCTGCGTACTGAGTTTCGGGCTGGCCGGGTACTGCAGTGCGGCGCTGCGGGCGCACCGCAGCTATCTCGCTCCGGCCGCGATCTACATCGCCTACAACATCGTGATCATCACGACGATGTTCGTCGTCGGTGAGCGCTGGGGCGTACGGTCCGCCGCGCTCGGGGTCGCGCTCGGCGGGTGCCTGATGGCCGTCGTACAGGCGCCGTCCCTGTGGCGGCGGATCGCCGGGCGGGCGCACCGGCCCGCGCCCGCGTCCCCCTGCCCTCCCGCATCCCCGTGCCCGTCCACGTCCGCGTCCGCTTCCCTTTACGAAGGGCCCGGTGGGCGGTCTCTCGCGCTCGGGCTCGTCTGCGCGGTGCTGCTGTTCACCCTGTGCCGGCAGTCGCAGGTCCTGATCGAGCGCTTCTTCGCCTCCGGGCTGCCCGCCGGGGCCATCTCGCATCTCAACTACGCGCAGAAGGTCGCCCAGTTGCCGATGTCGCTGTCGCTGATGGTGTGCGTGGTGACCTTCCCGGTGGTGGCGCGGGCCATCGCCGAGGGCGACACGCTGCGGGCCAGGGAGCGGGTCGAACGGGATCTGGTGCTGATGGCCGGTCTGGTCCTGCTCGGTGCCGCCGTGGTCGTGGCGTGTGCGCCGCAGATCATCCAACTGCTGTTCCAGCGGGGTGCGTTCACCGCCCAGGACACCGCCGCCACGGCCGCCGTCATGCGGGTGTACGCGCTCGGGCTGCTCGGGCACACGCTGGTGGGCGCGCTGGTGCGGTCGTACTTCTCGGCCGGGCGGACCACCTGGTACCCGCTGGGCGCGATGGGCGTGGGCGCCTTCGCCACCGTCGTGATCAGCGCCTGGGCGGTGGACTCCTGGGGTGCGCGCGGTATCGCGGCGGCCAACGCGGCAGGTATCACCCTCACCGCGCTGCTCCTGCTGCACGGCCTGGGCCCGAGCAGTGTGCCCGTGCGGGTCCGCCGGGTCGTCGTCGAGCTGGCCCGGCCGGTGTGCGCGGCGCTCGGCGCCACCGGGGCCGGGCTGGTCTGTGCGGGGCTGTTCGTCTCGCCCGCGGCGTCGGTCGCCGCCTGCTGCTCCGGCGCGACCGGCGTCTTCCTGCTGCTGGCGTGGTTCCTCGACGCGGCCGGCACCAGGTCCCTTCTGCTTTCCGTCACGCATTCCTTCCACAGCTCGCTCACACGAAAGCTTCGCCATGGTGGCTGACATCTCCGCCGCGCCCCGCGCGGCCGAACCCGACCCCGAACCTGCCGCGGACATCCGCCCGAACCGGCGTTCCGCCGCCTGGGTGGCCATGTACCACTCGGTCTCGGACTGCCCGGACGACCCGTACAACGTCACCGTCACCCCCGCCCGCCTGGAACGGCAGCTCGCCTGGCTGGCCGGTCGCGGTCTGCGCGGGGTGAGCATGCGGGAACTGCTCGCCGCACGCGCGCGGGGTGCGGAGCGCGGCCTGGTGGGGCTCACCTTCGACGACGGATACGCCGACTTCGTGACCGAAGCCCTGCCGGTGCTGCGCCGCCGGGGTTTCACGGCCACGGTGTTCGTGCTGGCCGGGATGCTCGGCGGCGAGAACGCCTGGGACGCGGGCGGCCCGCGCAAGCCGCTGCTCGACGCGGACGGCGTCCGCCTCGCCCGGGCCGCCGGTATGGAGATCGCCTCCCACGGGATGACCCACACCGACCTGACCGGGGCCGACGACCGGGTCATGGACACCGAGACCGGCGAGAGCCGGCACCTGCTCATGGCGCTCACCGGCGACGACGTCGACGGCTTCTGCTACCCGTACGGCCGTCTCGACGAGCGCGCCACCGACGCCGTACGCGACGCCGGTTACCGCTACGCCTGCGCGATCGCCCCCGGCCCGGCCGGCTCCGGCGACCTCGCGCTGCCCCGCATCCACGTCGGCCAGTCCGACACCCCGGCCCGGCTGGAGCTGAAGCGCCGGCTGGCCCGGGTCTGCCGCCGCACCCTGGACGCCCGTGCCCTGGAGGTCGTGTGAAAGCCCTGCATGTCATCACCGGCCTCGGCGTGGGCGGTGCGGAACAGCAGCTGCGCCTGTTGCTGCGTCATCTGCCCGCACAGTGCGACGTGGTGACCCTGACCAACCCCGGCCCCGTGGCCGAGGGCCTGACCGCCGACGGTGTCCAGGTCACCCACCTCGGGATGACCGGCAACCGCGACATCGGCGCGCTGCCCCGGCTGACCAAGCTGATCCGCGCCGGCGGCTACGACCTGGTGCACACCCATCTGTACCGGGCCTGTCTCTACGGCCGGATCGCGGCGCGGCTCGCGGGAGTCGAGACCGTCGTGGCCACCGAGCACTCGATCGGTGCCACTCACCTTGAGGGCAGGCCGCAGAGCGCCGGAGTCCGCGCCCTGTACCTGGCCGGCGAGCGCCTCGGCCGTGCCACGGTGGCCGTCTCGCCGACGGTGGCCGAACGGCTGCGGCACTGGGGGGTGCCCGGCCAGCGCATCCGTGTCATCCCGAACGGCATCGACGCGACCCGCTTCCGCTACGACGAGGCGCGCCGCAGGCAGGCCCGCGCGTTCCACGGGCTGCCCGAGGACGCGTTCGTAGTCGGCGGGGTCGGACGCCTCACGCCTGGCAAGCGCTTCGACGTGCTGCTGCGGGCGCTGGCCCTGCTGCCGCTCGGCGTACGGCTGTTGCTGGTCGGCGGCGGGCCCGAGAAGGAGGCGCTGCGGCGCACCGCCCGGGATCTGGGGGTCGCGGGCCGGGTGGTGCTGACCGGCGAGCGGCCGTATCTGCCCGACTCCCGCGACGAGGCGCCCGACCTGGTCTCCCTGCTGTCCGCGATGGACGTGCTCGCCTCGCCGTCGCCGGAGGAGTCCTTCGGGCTGGCCGTGGTGGAGGCGCTGGCGGCCGGGCTGCCCGTGCTGTATTCGAGCTGCCCGGCCGTCGAGAACCTGCCGCCGGACGCGGCCCCCGGGGCCCGGCGCGTCACGGGCGGCGCGGGGGCGTACGCGCGGGAACTGCTGCGGCTGCGGGCGGCGGGCCCGGGCGAGCGGGCCGTGCCGGACGCCGTGCACCGCTACGACATCGAGGGCACCGCCCGGCAGCTGATGGATCTGTACACGGCCGCTCTGTCCGGCTCGACCTCGGAGGTGAGTTCCTCATGACGGACAACCCCGCTGCGCGTCCCCCGCTCTTCGACCTCGCACGCCTCACCCGGCCGTCCCCGTGGTGGTGGCTGCCGGCCGGCGCGCTGCTCGGTGCCGTGACCGGTGGCACGTACGGGCTGCTGCGGCCGCCGGAGTTCACGGCGACCAGCTCCGTCGTCGTCGTGCCCAACGGCGCCACCGACGCCGACCGCACCGACGCGCTCGGCTTCGCGCAGGCCTACGGCCGGGTGGCCACCCAGCTCGCGGTGCTCGGGGACGCGCAGGTGTGGGCGGGCGTACCGGTGTCGACGCTGCGCAAGAGCGTGGACGTCGCGACCTCGCCGGACGCGCCGATGATCGCGGTCTCGGCGACGTCGTCGAGCCCCGGCCAGGCGGTCGACATCGCCAACGCCGTGTCCCGGGCGCTGCTCACCCAGGCGGACCACACCAAGGACGACACCGGCATCAAGCTGGAGCGGCTGTCCCGCGCCCTGACGCCCACCGAACCGTCGTCCGCGTCCGCGGCGCTGACCGCGCTGGTGGGTGCGAGCGCCGGAGGTCTGCTGGGCGGCCTGGCACTGCTGGCCAGGCCGCGGCGGGGCGCGGACGGCGACGACCCGGGCCGGGCGTCGGTGCCCGGACCGGCGGGCGCCGCCGACGCCCACGGAACGCTCGGGTGACCGCGCCCGGCCGCGCGCTGTCGGTGGAGCTCTGCACGGACGAGCGCGAGTTCGCGGCGCTGGCCGGGGAGTGGGAGCGCCTGCACCGGGCGTGCCCGTCCGCGACGCCGTTCCAGAGCCACGACTGGCTGCACTCGTGGTGGCTGTCGTACGGCAGACCCGGCCGACTGCGGCTCGTCCTGGTGCGCGGGGGCGGTGAGTTGGTGGCGGCGGCCCCGCTGATGCGGGTGCACCATCCGCTGCCGGCGCTGGTGCCGCTCGGCGGCGCCATCACCGACCTGTGCGATGTGCTCATCGACGACGCGGTGGCCGCGCCGGGCGCCGGGGCGCTGGCGGACGCGCTGACCGAGCTGGCCCGCAGCGCCCTGGTCGACTTCCGTGAGGTGCGGCCGGGCGGTGCGATGGAGCGGGTCTACCTGTGCTGGCGCGGGCCCCGGCACCGGATGCGTGACTCGGTGTGCCTGGAGCTGCCCGCCGCCCCGATGGACGAGCTGGCGGGACGGCTGTCGTCGCGGCACGCCCAGCGGCTGCGCAACAAGGTGAACCGGCTCACGCGGCTCGGCGTCGAGTGGCGCGTGGTGCGCCCCGAGGAGACGGAGGACGCGCTGCGCCGGCTCCTTGAACTGCACCGGCTGCAGTGGCAGGGCAGACGGATGTCGTCGGAGCACATGCGGCCGCGGTTCCTGGAGCACCTGGTCCGGTCGGTGGGCCCGATGGCCCGGTCCGGGCAGGCGGCGGTGATGGAGTTCCTGCTCGACGGGGCCGTGATGGCGGTCAATGTGAACCTGCTGTCAGGAGGGCTGGCGGGCACCTATCTGTACGGCCTCGATCCACAGCTGCGCCAGCGCAAGGTGGACGTGGCGGTGATGCTGCTGCACGCGTCCAGCGAGCACCTGACGTCCCTCGACGGGCGCCGGGTGCTGAGCCTGCTGCGCGGCGACGAGTCGTACAAGTACCGCTGGCACCCGGAGACGGTCGTCAACCAGCGCTTCCTGCTGGCCCGGCGCCGCACCGCACCGCTCCTGGCGGCCGCCGCCGGTGAGGCGGCCGTCCGCCACCGGGCCAAGAAGGTCCTGCGCGGGAACCATCGCCCCGCGCATCACCGATAGCGCTCCGCCCGCGTGGCCGTCGGCTCCGGCGGCATGACCGGTGTCGGGCTCGGCCCGGGTTCCGGACGGGGCAGCAGGGGGCTGGAGAGCAGGTCGCGGTAGAGGGCGGAGGCGTGGGGGTTGTCGGAGCACAGCCAGACGCCGTGCGGGCAGTAGTCGGTGATGGTGTTGTACAGCGGCTTGTACTGGTCCATCCACGCGAGCATGCGCAGCATGTACCTGATGTTGTCGCCGTTGCGGAACAGACCCCATTCCGGATACGAGATCGGCTTGCCGTGCTTGCGTGCGAAGTCCACGTGGTGCTGGAGGCCGTACGGCTCGGACACCTGCTCGTCGAAGTCGAGCCCGTGCGGCTGGTCGTAGGCGTCCATGCCGATGACGTCGACGTACTCGTCGCCCGGGTAGCACTCGGGCCAGGGGATCGCGTCCATGCCCCGGCTCGGGGCGAAGTCGAACTTGAACTTCTGCCCGGGGACCGAGCGCATGACGGTGACGATGCGCTGCCAGTACCGCTTCCAGGCGTCGGGGTCGGGCCCGCAGCGGTGGGTGTAGGTGATGCCGTTCATCTCCCAGCCGAGCACGACCACGGTGTCCGGCACTCCCAGGGCGACCAGCCGCTTCGCCAGCACCTCGAAGTGCTCGTCGAACGCGCCGGACGCGGCGTGCCGAAGCAGCTCTCTGACCTCCGGGTCGGGCAGGTGCTCCTCGTTGCGTTCCATCATCGGGACGTTGAGGACGAGCATCCGGTCGTCCTTGGCCCGCCGCCACTCGGCCCAGCTGTCGAGGAAGCCGTGCGCGCCCTCGATGTTGCTCCACAGGTCCCCCGGCAGGTAGGTGTGCCCCACCCGCAGCTCATGGCCGCCCAGCCAGCGGCCGAGCTGCTCCATGCGCTCCAGTCCGACGGGGCCGTAGTGCAGGAACGCCCCGAAGGCGGGGCCGTACGCGGCCACTGACTGCGGGGCGTGCGCGGGCCCGGGCGGCGTGGGTGCCGTGCCGAGATCGCCGCGCGGCTCCGGGCGGTGATCGACGGGCGGTGCCGGTGATTCCTCGGCCCGCGGCGCCGACTGCGTCACGGGCTCGGGATGCCGCGGTTCGGCATGGGGTGCGGTGTCGGCCCCGAAGGCCGCGCCCGGGGCGAGCGCCGCCGAGGCGACCACTCCGGCGGTGATGAACGCCAGTCCTCTGAGTGTGGACCGGCGACGGTCAGGGGCCATGTGTCCTCCTTGGCGGCAGCTCCTCTCACTTAGTGATAAGTAGTCATATCCACTGCCGTCGCACCAATGGAGCGCGCCCGAACGGGCCCGGCCCTCCGAACGGACCCTCACTTGCCGTACAGCGCCTCGATCTCCCCCGCGTAAGCCGACATCACCGCGTGCCGCTTCACCTTCAGGGACGGTGTGAGCATGCCGTTGTCCTCGTTGAACTCGCCCTCCACCAGGGCGAACGCACGGATCGACTCGGCCCGGGAGACCGCCTCGTTGGCGTAGTCGACGGCCCTTTGGACGTCGGCGCGCATCCGGGGATCCCGGATCACCTCGGCCGGCGGGGTGTCGGCGGGCATCTTGCGTACGGCGAGCCAGTGGGCGACCGCCTCCGGGTCGAGGGTGATCAGGGCGCCGATGAAGGGGCGGTTGTCGCCGACGACCAGGCACTGGCCGACCGGCGGGCGGCTGCGCAGGCGGTCCTCCAGGACGGCCGGGGAGACGTTCTTGCCGCCGGAGGTGACGAGGATGTCCTTCTTGCGGCCGGTGATGGTGAGGTAGCCGTCCTCGTCGAGGGCGCCGAGGTCGCCGGTGGCGAACCAGTCGCCCTGGAGCACGGCGTCGGTGGCGGCCGGGTTGTTCCAGTACGAGCCGAAGACGATGCCGCCCCGGATGAGCACCTCGCCGTCCTCCGCGATGCGGACGGCGGTGCCGGGGACGGGCCGCCCGACCGTCCCCGGGCGGGGCTTCAGGGGCGGGACGATGGTGGCGGCGGCCGTCGTCTCGGTCAGGCCGTAGCCCTCGTAGACGAGGATTCCGGCGGCGTAGAAGAACAGGTTGAGGTTGCGGTCCAGCGGGGAGCCGCCGCTGATGGCGTAGCGCATCCGGCCGCCGAGTTCCTTGCGGATACGGCGGTAGACCAGCAGGTCGTACAGGGCCCAGGCGGCGTAGAGGCCGGGGCCGGGGCCCCTGCCGGTGCCGAGGAACTTGTTCAGGTAGGCCTCGCCGAAGCGGACGCCGATGCGGTCGGCGCGGTCGAAGGAGGCGCCGCGGCCGATCTTCTCCGCCGTCGCGCGGCCGGTGTCGTGGATCTTCTCGAAGAGGTACGGGACGCCGACGAGGAAGGTCGGGCGGAACTCCTGGAGGGCCGGGCGGAGCTCGTCGGGCTTGATGCTCGGGCAGTGGCCGATCTCGATGCGGGCCATCAGACAGGCGATCTGGAGGGTGCGGCCGAGGACGTGGGCGAGCGGGAGGAAGAGGAGCGTCGAGGCGGTCTGGCGGGTGACCTCCTTGAAGATCGGGTGCAGCAGCTCGACCGTGTTGGCGGCCTCGGCGTGGAGGTTGCCGTGGGTGAGGACGCAGCCCTTCGGCCGGCCGGTGGTGCCGGAGGTGTAGCAGACGGTGGCGATGGTGTCGGGGGTGAGAGCCGCGCGGCGTTTGGTGACCTCGTCGTCCTGGAGGTCCTGGCCGAGGGTGGTCAGCTCGGTGAGGGCGTTGCCCGCTGCGGCAGCAGCTGATGTCTCGGTCAACTGCCATGTGCGCGGGGGCTGTTGGTGACCGGCCGTGCCGGTCGTCACCGTCTCCGTGTTCTCCTGCGTCTCGGTGACGACGTAACGGGCGCCCGAGTCGCGGACGATCCACTCCACCTGGTCGGCGGAGGACGTGGCGTAGATGGGGACGGTCTGGCCGCCGGCCGCCCAGATGGCGAAGTCCAGGACCGTCCACTCGTAGCGGGTGCGGGACATGACGGCCACCCGGCCGCCGGGTTCGAGGCCTGCCGCGATCAACCCCTTGGCCACGGCGGTGACTTCGCGGGCGAAGGCGACGGCGGTGACGGGGTGCCAGGTGTCGCCCCGCTTGCGGCGCAGGACCACGGCGTCGGGGGCCTCGGACGCGTTGGCGTAGGGCAGGTCGGCGGTGGTGCCGGTGGCCGGCCGCGGTGCGAGGGGCGGGGTGCGGGCCTCGCGGACCACGCCTTGGGCGTCCTTGACGATCTCGACCTTGGTGCGGTCCATCAGATCGGCGCGCTGCTTCGCCCGCTTCAGATCCTTGCGTACGCCCATGTCGGCTCCCGGTGCCAGTCGGACTTACTCGGGAGTCAACTTACTCATGCGTAACAGAAGGTCAATGGGTCGGACGCAGGGACCGTGGGCGCGTCGGTACGTTGCTGTACGACCATCCCCCACGGAAGGGAACCCCGTGCACTCCCGACGTCTCCGGTCCGCCCTGGTCGCCGCCTGCGCCACCGTGGCCATATCCCTCACCGGCGCCGCACCGGCCGCCGCGTCCCCCTCGACTCCGGTGCGGGCGTCCTCCGTCGCCCCCGGACTCACCCCGCTGACCGACCTGTTCGCCGAGCGGCTGCTGGTCGCCGACAAGGTGGCCGCCGCCAAGTACGGCACCGACAAGCCGATCGACGACCCGGTGCGCGAGCAGCAGATCCTGGACGACGTCGGCGCGCGGGCGGCCGGGCTCGGGCTGGACCCGCAGGCCGTACGGGCCGTCTTCCGGGACCAGATCGAGGCGAACAAGCTGGTCCAGCGCGGCCTGTACGCGCGCTGGGACGCCCACCCCGAGGAGCGGCCCACCGAGCGCCCCGACCTGGTCAAGGAGGTGCGGCCGGTGCTCGACCGCATCACCACACAGCTGCTGGCCGCGCTGACGGACACGCAGCGGCTGCGCACCTCGCCGTCCTGCGAGCCGCGGCTCTACATCGCGGCCGCCCGGTCGGCGTACGGCCATCAGCTGGACGTCCTGCATCTGAAGGGGCTGCAGCGGGCGGTGCCCTCGGTGTGCGGGGGCGCCGGTCAGTCCTGACCGGTGAGTTCGCTCGCCCGGCCGATGGCGTCGGCGAGCCGGCGTACCTCCTCGTCCTCCGTGGTGGTCGCCAACTCGTCGGCGCGGTCGGCCAGTTCGCCGAGGTCGGTGGTGCCGGGCAGGCTGGTCCAGCGGTCGTCGCCGCGCCGGAGGGCGTCGGCGAAGTAGGCGGCCGTGGCCGTCACCTGGAAGCGGGGGCTCGCCCGCCGGACGGAGTCCTCCAACGAGTCGGTCTCCAACTGGCCGGACTCCTCGTGCGGGGTGCGGGTCCTCGGGTCGAGCCAGCGGACGCTCGCCGTGGCCAGGTGGCCCTCCGTGCCGGGCCTGGTGCGGACCGCGTAGAGGGCGGTGACCGTGTGGCCGGGGCCGATCTCGCCGCCGTCGACGCTGTCGTCACGGAAGTCCTCGTCGGCGACCTGACGGTTGTCGTAGCCGATGAGACGGAAGTCGGTGACGGTCCCCGGGTCGAAGGCGACCTGCGCCTTGGCGTCACGGGCGGTGAGGTCGATGTTGCGGGGGAGGTCGTCGCAGAAGACCTTCCTGGCCTCCTCCTCGCCTGAGACGTACACCGTGTGGCCGTCGCCCTTGTCGGCCAGGCGTTCCATCAGGGCGTCGCCGTAGTCGCTGCCGACGCCCACGCCGAAGAGGGTGATGCCGTGTTCGCGGCGTTCGGAGGCGATGCGTTCGAGGATGGTGTCGGCGTCGGTGTCGCCCGTGTTGGCCAGGGCGTCGGAGATGAGGACGACGCGGTTCGTGGCGCCCTCCCGCAGGCCCTCCTCGGCCGTTTCGTAGCCCGTGTCCACGCCCGCGCCCAGGTTGGTGGAGTCGGTGGGTTCCAGGCCGTCGATCGCGTCGTGGATGTCGTCCCGGTTGCCGCCGAGGCGGGTCATCGGCAGAACCTGCTCGGCCTCGTCGCTGAAGGTGACGAGGGCGACCGAGTCGTCGTCGCGCAGCCGGTTCGTCATCACGCCGAGGGAGTCCTTGGCGAGGTCCAGGCGGCCCGGTTCGGCCATGGAGCCGGAGATGTCGATGACGAAGGTGAGGGCGGCGGGCGGGCGTTCGCCGGCGTCGGCGGCGGGGCGGGTGGCCAGGCCCACGCGGACCAGGGACCAGTCGTCGCGGTCGGTGCGGGCGCCGTCGACGGTCACCGTGAAGCCGTTGCCGTCGGGACGGTCGTAGTCCTGGCGGAAGCTGTTGACGAACTCCTCGGGACGGACCGTCGACGGGTCGGGCAACCGGCCCTCGGCGAGGGTGCGGCGGGCGTAGCCGTAGGAGGCGGTGTCGACGTCCAGGGCGAAGGTGGAGAGATGATCGGGGGCGGGGGCGAACTCGCGGGACTCCGACGAGTCGTCGTCGCCGTTCTTCTGCTCACCCGAGCCACCGCTGCCGTTGTTGCCGTTGTTGCCGTCAGGGGCCGGGTAGCCGGTGCGGTAGGAGCTGTCGTCCGCCTTGGAGTGTCCGCTGTCGCTTGCCCCGCAGCCGGTGAGCAGCAGCCCTGCCGCGGCCACGAGCGCGCACACCCCTCGTATGCGATGTCGGTCCATCGTCCGTGCCCCCTTGGTCCGTTGACGTCGACTTCTGTGACTGTGACGGGCCAGGGGGCCGGAACGTGCGCTACGGAGCGTTGCGGATGAGTCTCGAAGAGGGCACGGTGACGCCCCGTCGAGACCGGTGGGTGATCCTCCGTTGACCTACGACACCACGTCCTTGCGGGCAAAACCGCGGAAGGCCAGCGCGAACAGGATCAGGGCGTACGTTACGGAAATCGCGGTGCCCTGGATCATGCCGGACCACTCGGCGCGCGGCTGGACGGCGTCCGCCCACGCGAACTGCCAGTGCGCGGGCAGGAAGTGGCGCCAGTCGCCGAGGGCGGTCACCGCGTCGAGGACGTTGCCGACGATGGTGAGGCCCACCGCGCCGCCGACCGCGCCGAGCGGGGCGTCGGTCTTGGTCGACAGCCAGAACGCCAGTCCCGCGGTGACCAGTTGGGACACGAAGATGTACGCCACGACCACCACGAGGCGCTGCGCCGCCGTCCCCGTGTCGAGCGAGCCGCCGGTCGGGATCTGCAGCGGACCCCAGCCGTACGCGGCCGTGCCGACCCCCAGCGCCACCAGCGGCAGCATCAGCATCGCGGCCAGGCTGAGCCCCAGTCCGACCACGAGCTTGGACCACAGCAGACGGGCCCGGGGCACGGGGGCGGCGAGCAGGTAGCGCAGGGAGGACCAACTGGCCTCCGAGGCGACCGTGTCCCCGCAGAACAGCGCGACCGGGATGACCAGCAGGAAGCCCGCGGAGACGAACAGGTTGACCGCGGCGAAGTTGGCGCCGGACGCCGTGGCCGTGTCCATCAGGGTGATGCGGTCACCGCCGCCGTCCGGCTCGCCGCCGATCGCGAACGCGGCGACCAGCACGAACGGCAGGACGGCGAGGATGGCGAACATGACCTGGGTGCGGCGTCGCTTCAGCTGCCGGATCAGCTCGACGCGCAGCGGCAGCGTACGGCCCGCCCGGTAGCCGGAGGCGACCTCGGTGCGCGCAGTGCTCTCGGCGAGTGTGCTCATGCGGAGCCTCCGATCAGGGTGAGGAAGGCGTCTTCCAGCCGTCGGTGCGGGCCGACCGACTGGACGGGCACTTCGAGCCGGACGAGTTCGGCGACCAGGCGCTGCGCGCTGCCGTCGGGGTCGAGCCGGACCAGGATCCCGTCGTCGGTGCGCACGGCCGAGGCCACGCCCGGCAGGGCGGCGACCTTCTCGACGACCGGCTCCTCCACCGCCGTGGCGGTGCCGACGAGCAGCGTGTCGCCGGAGCCGATGATCTCGCCGACCGGGCCCGCCTGGACGAGCCGGCCGCGGTCCATGACCACGAGGTGGGTGCAGGACTGCTCGACCTCCGCCAGCAGATGGCTGGAGACGATCACCGTGCGGCCGGCGGCCGCGTAGCGGATCATCACCTGGCGCATCTCGCGGATCTGCGGCGGGTCGAGACCGTTGGTCGGTTCGTCCAGGATGAGCAGGTCCGGCAGGCCGAGCATGGCCTGGGCGATGGCCAGGCGCTGGCGCATGCCCTGGGAGTAGGTGCGGACCGCGCGGGCCAGTGCGTCGCCGAGGCCGGCGATCTCCAGGGCCTCGTCCAGGTGGGCGTCCTCGGCCGGGCGGCCGGTGGCCCGCCAGTACAGCTCCAGGTTCTCCCGGCCGGACAGGTGCGGCAGGAAGCCCGCGCCCTCCACGAAGGCGCCGACCCGGGAGAGGACGGGCGCGCCGGGGCGGATCGCGTGGCCGAAGACCCGGACCTCACCGGCGTCCGGCTTGATCAGGCCCATCAGCATGCGCAGGCTCGTCGTCTTGCCGGCGCCGTTCGGGCCCAGCAGACCCAGCACCTGCCCCTTCTCCACCCGGAAGGACAGGTCCCGTACCGCGTACCGGTCCTGCGAGCCCGCGTACCGCTTGCTCAGGTCGGTGATCTGGAGCGGGACTTCGGCCAGCTCGGGGTCGGGGGCGGGGGTGGCGGTACGGCGGCGGGCCGTCAGCAGCAGGGCGAGGGCGATCGCCACGGCGGTGAGCGGCAGCCACCACACCCAGGACGGGAGCGGGGCGGCGGCGGTGCTTACGCCGGGGGCCGTCGGAACGGACAGGTCGCCCTTCAGGGAGACGGTGTATGTCGCCGGGGCGGCCGGGGAGGCGTAGCCGAGGTCTGTGGAGGACAGGACCAGGCGCAGCCGGTGGCCCTTCTCGATGCCGTAGTCGATGGCGGGGAGCGTGAGCGTCACGTCCTTGCCGGACTTGGCGTTCTCGACGCGCACGGGTGTGACCAGCTGCGACGGCAGTACCTGCTGGGTGCCGTCGGGGCCGACGTCGTAGACCTTGGCGAAGAGCACCGCGTCCTCGCTGGTCGACTTCACGTGCACGGTCGCCGTCGGGGAGCCGGTGATGCGCAGGTTGTCGCCGACCGGCGCCGACTGGAAGCGGGCGAACTGGCCGGGGAAGTCCAGGGACACCCCGACGCCGAGCGAGGAGAGCTGGGCGAGTCCGCCGCTGCCGCCGAGGCCGGGCAGGGCGGAGACGGCGGGCGGGTTGGCGCCGGCCGGGTTGGCGAAGCTCTGCTCGCGGCCGGTGAGGGCGACCGACTCACGGCCGCTCTCCAGGCCGGGGTAGGTGTCCGCGCTCGCGCCCCGCAGCAGGGCCTGCCCGTCGGTGGAGTCGACGCCTCCGGTGCGGGTGACGCGGAAGGCGGGGCCGGTGTCGGCGCTCTTGTCGCCCTTGAGGTACCGGTCGAACCAGGACGTGACACGGGCCTGGATCCGGCTGCTCTCCATGTCGCCGCCGTCATGGCCGCCCGAGATCCAGTCGACGTCGACGGGGGCGCCGTTGGCCTTGATCGCTTTCGCGGCGGCGTCGGCCTGGCCGAGCGGGAAGAGGGAGTCGGACTGGCCCTGCACCAGCAGGGTGGGCACCTTGATCCGGTCGCCGACGGCCGACGGCGAGCGCTCCTCCAGCATGGTGCGGGCCTGCGCGTCCGGGATGCCGGACTCGGCGACCCGGTCGTACATCTGGCAGATCTGCGTCTCGAACTTCTCGCAGCCGCCTGCCGAGTTGACGAAGATGCCCGCCCAGAGCTTTTTGAACACGCCGCTCGGGAACAGGGCGTCCGCGAGGTTCCAGTACGTGATCGCCGGGGCGATGGCGTCCACCCGGTCGTCGTGGCCAGCGGCCAGCAGCGAGATGGCGCCGCCGTAGGAACCGCCCGCCATGCCGACCCGCGGGTCGCCCTTCTTGTCGAGCTCGACCTGGGGCTGCTTCGCCAGCCAGTCGAGCAGCCTGGAGACGTCGGCGACCTCGCCCTTCGGGTCGTTCAGCCCGACCTTCCCGGTCGACCTGCCGAACCCGCGGGCCGACCAGGTCAGTACCGCGTACCCGTCCCGGGCGAGGTCCTCGGCCTGCTGCCGTACATCGCCCTTGCTGCCGCCGAAGCCGTGCGCGAGGAGGACGGCGGGGCGGCGTCCACCGGATCCGGCCGTGAAGTACGAGGTGTCGATCCGCACCCCGCCCCCCATGTCCATGACCCGCTCGGTGCTGTGCACCCGTGGCGCGTCGTCATCGGCGACGGCCGTCCATGTCCCGGCCCCGGCGAGGACGACGACGCAGGCCGCGGCGGAGACCCACCACCGCGGCTTCCGCCCCCGCCCCCGCAGTCCGGGCAGTCGAAGATCCATGTTTCAACGGTACGGGGTGAACCTGTCGGGGAGTTATCGACCAGAGAGCGAACCGGGGGACCTCCCAGGGGCGTACGAGACCGCCTCGGCGTACCGCGTCCGTGGTACGCGGGACCGCCGCATGATGTCCGGAAACGTACCTGGGCGGGACATTCCTCCGCTGTCAAACTGTGCGGCACTGAATGCCCTGCTGAACGAAAGCGGGAACAACTACATGACACGTGGCACCGTTCTGCCGGGATCAGGCCATCTCGACGACCGCCAGCGCCGCATACGACGTAGCCCGCTTCTCTTCACCACACCTGTCGCACTGGTCGCCGTGCTGATTTCCATGGCGATCTGGGAAATAGCCAGGATGAATCTCTCTCCGGCCGGCAGGGATCATTGGCCGTGGCGGTTCACGCTGCTCACCCAGGAAGCGCTGTCCAGTCTGCTGGCCGTGGCGATCGGTTTTGTCTTCGCGCGCGCCCAGTACGCGCGGACCGTACGGCCGATCGTCGGCTGGGACTCGTACGTGAGCAAGGAAAACCGGGCCATGAGCAGCAGTTTGGTCTGGGTCGTGCGAGTCCGTAACGGGGGTATGCACAGCGCCATCCTGGAGAGCGTCGCCTACCACGTGCAGCCGAAAGGTGAACGGATTCCCGCCGCGGACATCCAGTGGCAGGGATTCGAGGACGCCATTGCCACGCTCGAATCACTGGGTCTGCGCATCGGAAAGGACTTCGATCTGAACGCGCTGGGCCCCGGATCGCCGCTCACCGTGGCGGGCGAGCGATCTGGGGTGCATGTGGCCCGTCTTTCCGTGGCGGCGATCTCTTTGCTCGACAATTTATATGTCCGGGTACGTGTGATCGATGCCGTAGGAGATACCCATGAGCGAATCGTTCACTGCCTTCGAGCGGCCGAAGTCGAAATACGCAGCGCTCGCGCCACCGACGAGTTGTGAGCAGCCCGCGCCAACGACCGAGCACCACACCCCGGAACCCTGGGCGATGACGAATCCGGCACCCGAGGCGGAGGCTCACGACGATGACCGAGGCTGGCCCGCCACATTCCAGTCCTGCATCTGAGGCGGACGCGGCGGCCCATTCCGCACCGCTGCGGCAACTCGTCCTCAAGGTGCACAGCCGCTGCGATCTGGCCTGTGACCACTGCTACATCTATGAGCACGCCGACCAGAGCTGGCACGGCCGGCCACCGGTGATGTCCGACGAGGTGATCGCGCAGACCGCCGCCCGTATCGCCGAACACGCCGCCGCCCACCGGATCGGCACCATGCACGTCATCCTGCACGGTGGTGAGCCGCTGCTCGCGGGGCACACCCGGCTGCGGCATATCGCGGAGGAACTGCGCCGGGTCCTGCCGGGCCACTGTGAGCTGGACCTTCGTATCCAGACGAACGCCGTACGACTGGACGAGCGCTTCTGCGAGCTGTTCCTGGACCACGACATCAAGGTCGGTGTCTCGGTGGACGGCGACCGGTCGGCGCACGACCGGCACCGCCGCTTCCGGGACGGCCGCGGCAGTCATGACCAGGTGGTGCGTGGCGTACGGCTGTTGGGGCAGCCCCGCTACCGGCATCTGTTCGCCGGGCTGCTGTGCACCGTCGATCCGCAGAACGATCCGCTGCGGGTCTACTCCGCCCTCCTGGAACTGGCCCCTCCCCGGATCGACTTCCTGCTGCCGCACGCCACCTGGGACCAGCCGCCCACCCGTCCGGACGGCAGGGCCACCCCGTATGCCGACTGGCTGATCACCATCGCCGAGGAGTGGTTCGCGACCGGGCGTCCCGTGCCGGTGCGGCTCTTCGCCTCGCTGCTCAGCCTCCTTTCGGGCGGCCCGAGTTTCGTGGAGTCCCTGGGGACGGCCTCGGTCGATCACGTGGTGGTCGAGACGGACGGCACCATCGAGCAGGCCGACTCGCTCAAGACGGCCTACGACGGCGCACCGGCGACCGGCATGGACGTCTTCTCCCACAGCCTCGACGAGGTCGCCGACCACCCCGGACTGCGCGAGCGCCGCCGGGGGCTCGCGGACCTGTGCGCGACATGCAGGGCGTGCCCGCTGGTGCGGGTGTGCGGCGGCGGCCTGTACGCCCATCGCTTCCGCTCCGGCAGCGGGTTCGACAACCCGTCGGTCCACTGCCCCGACCTGACCGAGCTGATCGGTCATTTCCGCGACCGCGTCCCGGCGTCCGCCCAGGGGCGCGGGAGCTGACAGGGGAATCATGGCGCGCAGACCCGACGGCCCCGCGTACCGGTCGGCCCTGGACGAGGAGACCCTGACCGCCGAACTCCACGCCCTCGGAGTCCGCCCCGGCACGGCCCTGCTCACCCACTCCTCGCTGCGCGTCCTGGGCCCGGTCCGGGGAGGCAGCCGGGCGGTCGTGCGCGCACTGCGGGCCGCGCTCGGCCCGGCGGGCACTCTGGTGGTGCCCACCTTCACTCCGGAGAACTCCGACACCTCCCCCGTCTACCAGCGCAGGGTACGGGGGCTGACCCCGGCGCAGGTGGCCGAACTGCGGGGCCGGATGCCTCCGTTCGACCCCGCGCGCACCCCGGCCCGGTCGACCGGGCGGCTCGCCGAGGAGGTGCGCACGCATCCCGAGGCACTGCGCAGCGGTCATCCCCAGACCTCGTTCGCGGCCATCGGCCCGCTCGCCCGGCACCTCGTCCGCGGCCATGCACCGCGCTGCCACCTCGGCGAGGACTCCCCCCTGGCCAGGCTGTACGACGTGGGCGCCGAGGTGTTGCTCCTCGGGGTGGGCTTCGACTCCTGCACGGCGTTCCATCTGGCCGAGTACCGCGTGCCGGAGCGGCCGTTGCGTGAGTACCGCTGTGTGATCCGGGACCAGGGTGCCCGGACCTGGTGGAGTTACACGGACGTGGCGCTCGACGACAGCGACTTCGCGGCCGTCGGCGCCGCCTTCGAGCGGAGCGGGGCGCTCGTCCGCACCGCCCGGGTGGGCCGGGCCACGGCACGGCTGTTCGCCCTCAGGGCCGCGGTCGATCACGCGGTCGGGTGGCTCCCCGTCCACCGCCCGGTCCACCGCCCGGGTCCCGGCCGGGGCTAGCCGGGACCGGTCGTGGACCCGTCGTGGGACCCGTCATCGCCCCGGCCCGGCTCAGGTCCGCGCGTCCTCCGGGAGCGTCACCAACCAACGGGTCTCGCGGCGCGGGCGGAGGTACAGCGCCCAGTACAGGGTGGCCACGGCCGTGATGCCGCCCGTCCAGAGCAGATACTCCGGCTCCTGCCTGCTCAGGATGTAGACGAGGACCACGATCAGCAGCACCGGCATCGCCGGCCACAGCGGCATCCGCCAGGCCGGGGTGTGCCGGTGGGCGCCACGGCGGGCCGACAGGGCGGCGACCGCGACGAGCAGGTACATGCCGGTCACCGAGACACCGGTGACGCCGTACAGGGTGTCGAGGTTGACGAAGCACAGGGCGGCGCCGGGGACACCGACGGCGAGGGTGGCGACCCAGGGGGAGCCGAAGCGGCCGAGCCTGGCGAGGACGTCGTTGACCGGCTGGGGCCAGGCCTTGTCGCGGGCCGAGGCGAACAGGACGCGGGAGTTCTGGATGACCATCACGATGCCCGCGTTGATGATCGCGAGGGCCACGCAGAGGCTGACGAAGGTGCCGACCGCCGTGTTCGACCAGGCGGTGACCATGGCGGAGATGTCGCCGCCGGTCAGCTCCCCGATGTCCGACGCGCCCAGGGTGATGGCCACGACCGGGACCAGGATGATCACGGCGGAGATGGCGAGGGTGGCCAGCACCGTGCGGGCGACGTTGCGGCGCGGGTTCTCCAGTTCCTCGGAGAGGTAGACGGCCGTCGAGAAGCCCTGGGTGACGAACAGGGCGATCGCCAGCCCGGACACGACCAGCAGGGCCGTCACGGTGTCCGTACCGCCGTCCGCGCCGGCCACCTCCATCGAGACCAGGCTGCCGGGGCCGCGCTCGGCATGGGCGAAGCCCAGCACCGCCACGACGCCCGCGGCGATGACCTCCAGCACCAGGAAGACGCCGGTGATCCAGGCGTTGGCGCGCAGGTCGAGCAGTCCGGCGAGGGTGGCGAGCAGCATGACGCCCGCGCCGGTCATGGCCGGGTCCAGGTGGACGATCGGGGCGAGGTAGTCGGCGGTGCCCATCGCGATCACCGGCGGGACGACCATCACGACCAGCAGCGACAGTACGAAGACCAGCCAGCCCGCGAGGCGGCCGGCCAGCGTGGAGACCATCGCGTACTCGCCGCCCGCGCTGGGGATGAGGGTGCCCAGCTCGGAGTAGCAGAACGCCACGGCGATACAGAGGAGGGAGCCGATGGCGATCGTCAGGGCGGTCGCGGTGCCCAGCGAGCCGAACAGGTCGGGGACGACCACGAAGAGGGTGGAGGCGGGCGTCACGCAGGAGAGCGTGAGCAGGGTGCCGCCGACCACGCCGATGGAGCGCTTGAGCTTCTGAGGGCCGTCCGACGCCTCGACTGCGGCGCCCTCGACGGGGGTGAGGGTGTCGGTCACGAGGGGGATGCAACATCGACGGAAACCATCGCGTCAATGGGTGTTCACCTACGGAATCCGTGGCTTCGAGGCCCTCTTTCACGCGTTAACGTCGCATCAAGGCCGCATACAGGGCGGCTTGCACGGGTGCGGGAACCGCAGCGCGGGCGCACAAAAAAGTGGGGGCCGGCCCCCGGGCGCCGGCCCCCGGCCGGAGGCGGCCCCACTCCCGCGGCGGGGGGGGGGGTTGGGGCGGGAAGCCCAGGGGACCCCC
>NZ_JBHYJA010000013.1:117225-218781 GCF_042740355.1 Streptomyces sp. NPDC059010 | reverse complement strand
CCACCTCACCCCCGCCCCCCACCCCCCACCCGGGGGGGCGGGCGCGGGCGCGCCCCCCCCGCGCGCCCACACACAACCGGGGGCGCCCCGCCGGCGCCGCCCCCCCCCCCGGACGCTCGGCGCCAACAGCGGCGCTCGGTGTCAGTGGTTGCGCGGGAAGCCCAGGTCCACGCCGGTGGGGGCGTCGGCCGGGTCGGGCCAGCGGGTGGTGACGACCTTGCCGCGGGTGTAGAAGTGCGTGCCGTCGTTGCCGTAGATGTGGTGGTCGCCGAAGAGCGAGTCCTTCCAGCCGCCGAAGCTGTGGTAGCCGACGGGGACCGGGATCGGCACGTTGACGCCGACCATGCCGGCCTCGATCTCCAGCTGGAAGCGGCGGGCGGCGCCGCCGTCCCGGGTGAAGATCGCGGTGCCGTTGCCGAACGGCGAGCTGTTGATCAGCGCCACGCCGTCCTCGTAGGTCTCGGCGCGCAGCACGCACAGCACGGGGCCGAAGATCTCGTCCTGGTAGGCCTTCGCGGTGGTGGGCACCTTGTCGAGCAGCGAGATGCCGATCCAGTGGCCGTCCTCGAAGCCGGCGCCTTCATAGGTGTACGCCGAACCGTCCAGGACGACCTCGCAGCCCTCGGCCGCCGCGCCCGCGACGTAGGAGGCCACCTTGTCGCGGTGGACGGCGGTGATCAGCGGGCCCATCTCGGAGGTCGGGTCGTTGCCCGGACCGATCTTGATCTTCTCGGCGCGCTCGCGGATCTTCTGCACCAGCTCGTCGCCGATCGCCCCGACCGCGACGACCGCGGAGATGGCCATGCAGCGCTCGCCCGCCGAGCCGTAGGCCGCGCTCACGGCGGCGTCGGCGGCCGCGTCCAGGTCGGCGTCGGGCAGGACCAGCATATGGTTCTTGGCGCCGCCGAGGGCCTGGACGCGCTTGTGGTTGGCGGAGGCGGTGGTGTGGATGTAGCGGGCGATCGGGGTCGAGCCGACGAAGGAGACCGCCTTGACGTCCGGGTGCTCCAGGAGGCGGTCGACGGCCACCTTGTCGCCGTGCACGACGTTGAACACGCCGTCCGGCAGCCCTGCCTCGGCCAGCAGCTCGGCAATCTTGATCGACGCCGACGGGTCCTTCTCCGACGGCTTCAGCACGAAGGTGTTGCCGCACGCGATGGCCATCGGGAACATCCACATCGGCACCATCGCCGGGAAGTTGAACGGCGTGATGCCCGCGACGACACCCAGCGGCTGCCGGATGGACGAGACGTCGACACGGCTGGCGACCTGCGTCGACAGCTCACCCTTCAGCTGCACGCTGATGCCACAGGCCAGGTCGACGATCTCCAGACCGCGGGCGACCTCGCCGAGCGCGTCGGAGTGCACCTTGCCGTGCTCGGCGGTGATCAGCTCGGCGATCTCGTCGCGGTGGGCGTCCAGCAGGGCGCGGAACTTGAACAGGATCGAGGTGCGCTGAGCCAGCGAGGACTGGCCCCAGGTCAGATACGCCTCCTTGGCGGCGGCGACGGCGGCGTCCACCTCCTCGACGGAGGCGAAGGCGACCTTCGTGGTGACCGCGCCGGTCGCCGGGTCGGTGACCGGCCCGAACGTGCCCGACGCGCCTTCGGCGGTCTTGCCGCCGATCCAGTGGTTGACGATCTTCGTCATGACCGGTTACTCCTTCACAGATGGCGGCGTCGGGTGGAGACGTGCCGTTCGTACAGCTCACGTGCCTTGACCGCCGACGGTCGGGTCGCGGTCTCGGCCACGGGAACATCCCACCAGGCCTGCGCGGGCGGCGCGCCCGACACTGTGTCTGCCGTTTGGGTCTCGACGTAGACACATGTGGGAGTGTCGGCCGCGCGGGCCTCGGCGAGCGCCTCGCGGAGATCGCTCACGGTCTTCGCACGCAGCACCCGCATACCCAGGCTCGCGGCGTTGGCGGCCAGGTCGACGGGGAGCGGGGCGCCGGTGAACGTGCCGTCGTCCGCGCGGTGGCGGTACGCCGTGCCGTAGCGCTCGGCGCCGGTCTCCTCCGACAGGCCGCCGATGGACGCGTACCCGTGGTTCTGCACCAGCAACACCTTGATCGCGACGCCCTCCTGCACGGCGGTCACGATCTCCGTCGGCATCATCAGATACGTGCCGTCACCGACCAGCGCCCACACGTTGCGCTCGGGCGCGGCCAGCTTCACGCCGATCGCGGCCGGGATCTCGTAGCCCATGCAGGAGTAGCCGTACTCCAGGTGGTACTGGTCCCGCGAGCGCGCCCGCCACAGCTTGTGCAGATCGCCGGGGAGGGAGCCGGCCGCGTTGATGATCACGTCCGTCTCGTCGACGATCGCGTCCAGGGCGCCCAGCACCTGCGGCTGCGTCGGCCGTACGTCGGGCTCGTCGGCCTCGTAGCAGGCGTCGACGCGCTGCTCCCAGCGCTCCTTGTCCTCGGTGTACTCGGTGACGTAGCTGTCGGCGACCCGGTGGGCGTGCATGCCCAGGGCCGCGGTCAGTTCCGCCAGGCCGCTGCGGGCGTCCGCGATCAGCGGCATCCCGGCGAGCTTGTGGCCGTCGTAGGGCGCGATGTTGAGGTTGAGGAAGCGGACGCCGTCGCCCGCGAAGAGGGTGCCGGAGGCGGTGGTGAAGTCGGTGTAGCGCGTCCCCACGCCGATCACCAGGTCGGCGGTGCGGGCGAGTTCGTCGGCGGTCGCGGTGCCGGTGTGGCCGACGCCGCCGACGTCCTGGGGGTGGTCGAAGCGCAGGGAGCCCTTGCCGGCCTGGGTGGAGGCGACCGGGATGCGGGTGACCTCCGCGAACTCGGCGAGGGCCGCCTCGGCGCGGCTGTGGTGGACGCCGCCGCCCGCGATGACCAGGGGCCGGCGGGCGGACCTGATCGCCGTTACCGCCTCGGCGAGTTCGGTCGGATCGGCGCCCGGACGGCGGACCACCCAGGTGCGCTCGGCGAAGAGCTCGTCCGGCCAGTCGTACGCCTCGGCCTGCACGTCCTGTGGAAGCGCCAGGGTGACCGCGCCGGTCTCGACGGGGTCGGTGAGGACCCGCATGGCCTGGAGGGCGGACGGGATCAGGGCTTCGGGGCGGGTGATCCGGTCGAAGTACCTGGACACCGGGCGCAGACAGTCGTTGACCGACACATCGCCGGCGTACGGCACTTCGAGCTGCTGGAGGACCGGGTCGGCGGGGCGGGTGGCGAAGACGTCGCCGGGGAGGAGCAGGACCGGGAGGTGGTTGATGGTCGCGAGGGCGGCGCCGGTGACGAGGTTGGTCGCGCCCGGGCCGATGGAGGTGGTCACCGCGTGCGTGGACAGCCGGCCCGACTGCCGGGCGTAGCCGACCGCCGCGTGCACCATCGCCTGCTCGTTGCGGCCCTGGTGGTACGGCATGACATCGGCGTACTCGATCAGCGCCTGGCCGATCCCGGCGACGTTGCCGTGGCCGAAGATGCCCCAGGTGGCGCCGATCAGGCGCTGTCGTACGCCGTCACGCTCGGTGTGCTGGGCGGACAGGAAGCGGACGAGCGCCTGTGCGACCGTGAGCCTCGTCGTCGAGGTCATCGGTACCCCCCTGTGTTCTCCGGGTGAGCCGGATGGAAGCGGATCCGCCCCTCTGGTACGGATCCACCACCCCGTACGACTCGACGGACCTCCGGCGCGGGGCCGTAGCGGGCGGGGAGTCTTCGCTCGCACTTCGCTCCTGCCAAAGCAAAGCGGCTACCCGCGCCGGAGGCGATCTGGGGGTGGAACATACGGCTCGTGGTCATGGGGACCTCACAGCAGTCCTACGGCAGTGTCCACCGCGGCGGCAACGTCCCCGTCCGCCGGGTAGAGCAGTGAACGGCCGACCACCAGGCCCCGCACGGTGGGCAGTTGGAGCGCGCCGCGCCACTTCTCGTATGCCCCCTCCTGGTCGTCCCCGACCTCGCCGCCGAGGAGTACGGCCGGCAGCGTCGATGTCGCCATGACCTCGGCCATGTCGTCGGGGTTGTCGGTGACCGGCAGCTTCAGCCAGGTGTAGGCGGAGGTGCCGCCCAGGCCGGAGGCGATGGCGATGGACTTGGTGACGGCCTCGGCGGACAGGTCGTTCCTGACCCTGCCCTGCGGGGTGCGGTGGCTGATGAACGGCTCGACGAAGACCGGGAGCCGACGCGCGGCCATGTCGTCGATGGCGCGGGCGGTGGACTCCAGGGTGGTGAGGGAGCCCGGGTCGTCGTAGTCGATCCGCAGGAGCAGTTTGCCCGCGTCGAAGCCGAGGCGCTGGATGTCCTCGGGGCGGTGGCCGGTGAAGCGGTCGTCCATCTCGAAGGACGCCCCGGCCAGCCCGCCGCGGTTCATCGAGCCCATGACGACCTTGCCGTCGAGGGCGCCGAGCAGGAGCAGGTCGTCCAGGATGTCGGCGGTCGCGAGGACCCCGTCCACGCCGGGGCGGGACAGCGCCAGGCAGAGGCGTTCGAGCAGGTCGGCGCGGTTGGCCATGGCGAGGCCCCGGTCGCCGACGCCGAGGGCGCCGCGGGCCGGGTGGTCGGCGGCGACGATCATCAGCCGGCCGGAGTCGCCGAGGAGGGGCCGCCGGGTGCGGCGGGCGGCGGCCTCGGCGATCGCCTCGGGATGCTGGGTGCGAAGGCGGACGAGCTCCGCGATGTCGACGCTCACTTGACGGCTCCCGCGGCGATGGCGGCCTCGATCTCGTCCGGCGTCGGCATCGCGGAGGAGCACTCCAGACGGGAGGCGACGATGGCGCCGGCCGCGTTGGCGTGCCGCATGACCTTCTCCAGGCCCCAGCCTTCGAGCAGCCCGTGACAGAGCGAGCCGCCGAAGGCGTCACCGGCACCGAGGCCGTTGAGGACGTGCACGGGCAGCGGCGGGACCTCCGCCTGGTCGCCCGCGCTGTTGACGGCGAGGACACCCTTCGGCCCCTGCTTGACGACGGCGACCTCGACACCGGCGTCGAGGAGTGCGCGGGCGGCGGCATGGGGCTCGCGTACGCCGGTCGCGACCTCCACCTCGTCGAGGTTGCCGACGGCGACGGTGGTGTGCTTGAGGGCCTCGGCGTAGAAGGTGCGGGCGGCGTCCGGGTCCGTCCAGGCTGTGTCTTTCCAGAACATGGGGCGCCAGTCGAGGTCGAAGACCGTCGTGCCCGACTTGGCGCGGTGGGCGAGCGCCGCCAGCGTCGCCGTACGGCTCGGCTCCTCGCTCAGGCCGGTGCCGGTGACCCAGAAGATCCGGGCCTCGCGGATGGCGTCGAGGTCGAGCTCATGGGCGTCGATCTCCAGATCCGGGGCCTTGGGCCGCCGGTAGAAGTACAGCGGGAAGTCGTCCGGCGGGAAGACCTCGCAGAAGGTGACCGGGGTGGGCAGGCCGGGGACGGGGGTGACCCAGCGGTCGTCCACGCCGAAGCCCTGGAGTGCCTCGTGCAGATAGGCGCCGAAGGGGTCGTCGCCGGTGCGGGTGATCACCGCGGTGCGCCGTCCCAGCCGGGCCGCGGCGACCGCGACGTTCGTCGCCGAGCCGCCGAGGAACTTGCCGAAGGACGTGACCTGCGGCAACGGGACACCGGTCTGCAGCGGGTAGAGGTCCACTCCGATCCGCCCCATGGTGATCAGGTCGTACGCCATCGCGTTCCCTTCGTATCGGCTCTCCCGGCTTTCTAGTCCGGCGCGCACACCCCTGTCAATGTTTTGTCCAGACATTCGGACCAGACCTTGACAGCGCTTGCCGTGCGCACGGAAGCTGACCGCCATGACGTCGTTGTCACCTCAGTCCTCACTGTCCCGCATCCGGATCGGTTCGGCTCCCGACTCATGGGGTGTGTGGTTCCCCGACGATCCCGCCCAGGTCCCCTGGCTGCGCTTCCTCGACGAGGTCGCCGAGTCCGGCTACGAGTGGATCGAGCTGGGCCCGTACGGGTATCTGCCGACCGACCCCGCGGTGCTCTCCGAGGAAGTGGGCCGACGCGGGCTGAAGGTGTCGGCCGGCACCGTGTTCACGGGGCTGCACCACGGCGAGGCCGTGTGGGAGAAGACCTGGGCGCATGTCGCGGACAACGCGGTGCTGGCGCAGGCCATGGGCGCGAAGCATCTGGTCGTCATCCCGTCGTTCTGGCGGGACGACAAGACCGGTGAGGTGCTGGAGCCGGACACGTTGACGCCGGAGCAGTGGCGCAATCTCACCTCGCTGACCGAGCGGCTGGGGCGGGAGGTGCGGGAGCGGTACGGCTTGCAGATCGTCGTCCATCCGCATGCCGACACCCACATCGACAGCGAGGAGAACGTCGTCCGGTTCCTGGACGGGACGGACTCGTCGGTGGTGTCGTTGTGCCTGGACACCGGGCACTACGCGTACTGCGGCGGGGACAGCGTCAAGCTGATCGAGACGTACGGGTCGCGGATCGGGTATCTGCATCTCAAGCAGGTCGACCCCGAGATCCTTGCCGATGTCCGGGCCAAGGGGACGCCGTTCGGGCCGGCCGTCGCTCAGGGCGTGATGTGTGAGCCGCCTTCGGGGGTGCCGGCGTTGGGGCCGGTGCTGGAGGCTGCGCAGAAGCTGGATGTCGACCTGTTCGCGATCGTGGAGCAGGACATGTATCCGTGTGCGCCGGACGCTCCGCTGCCCATCGCTCGGCGGACTCGGGCCTTTTTGAGGTCGTGCGGGGCGTGATGGGCGCCTAGTGGGGTGCCGGGTTCTGTGGTTGTGCGCGTGCGGGTTGTGTGTGGCTTGTCGCGCAGTTCCCCGCGCCCCTTGAAAGGGCGTTGCAGGATGGGGGGATGACCAGTCCCGTGCGTGTTCGGTCGGGGCACGGGGCCTGGGGTTCCTGGGAGGTCGCTCAGGCCCTGCCCCATCCCCGGCTGCGGCCCGGGGTGATGAGTTATCGCGGGGTGCGGCTTGCTCTGGACCGGCCTCGGCGGCGACTGGAGGTGCCGATCGGGGCGGCGACGTTGCTGCTCGGGTTCGATGAACCCGTACGGATCACCCGCCCCGGCCGCCCTCCGGACACCCTCGTCTGCGTGTACTGCGGGCCCACGACCACCCCGGCCGTCGGTGAGCACGGTGGGCGGCTCGGCGGTATCGAGGTGCTGTTGATGCCGTGGGCGGCGTTCACGCTGTTCGGGACGCCGCAGTACGAACTCGCCAACCGCACCGTCGATCCCGACGATCTGCCGCACGCCCTGCACACCCGCGTCGGCGAACTCGCCGCCGCGCTGGCCGCGTTGCCGACCTGGGCGGACCGGTTCGGGCTGCTGGACGATGTGTTCGCGCGGTGGTCGCGGGCGGGTACGCCCTGTTCGGCGCGGGTGGTGCGGGCCTGGGCGGAGCTGGTGCGCACGGGCGGTTCGGTGCCGGTACCGCGGCTCGCCGACGAGGTGGGGTGGAGCGTACGGCAGTTGGAGAACCGGTTCCGGGAGCAGATCGGGCTGGGCCCGAAGGCCGCGGCCCGCGTACTGCGGCTGCAACGGGCACGCAGGCTGCTGGCGGCGGGGCGCGGTCAGGCGGAGACGGCGGCGGCCTGCGGGTTCTACGACCAGGCGCATCTGAGCGGCGAGTTCAAGGCGATGACCGGGTGCACCCCGCGCGAGTTCACGGCGGCGCGAGAGGTGCCGGTCGGGACGCCGGCGTCGGACCGGCTGGCGGGCGAGGCGACGAGTCTTGTCCTCGCATCCGACCGCGGTGCGCATTTTTCCAAGACCCACGAGCTCGGCTGAATGCAGTCTGTGGCCCTCGGCGGAGCCGCAGGATGCGGGGGAGCTGGTGGGTCGGGCCCGGCGCAGCGGGTCCGGCCCACCGTTGTGTCAACTCACCACGCCCTTGCCCCGGCGAGCGCGTCTGCTGCACCTCTGTCACAAGCGCACCGCTCCTGTCACGCATGTCACATGTACGCGGACCCTGCGTCACACCCCGCACACAGCCCCTGCCCCGCACTCACTCTGTGTCGTTGACCGGTCACGGAACTTTGTGATCGCCAGCGCAGCGCCCGGTCCCCCCGACGACCGCCCCCGGTCGCCGCCGCGGCGCACGCAGGGAGGTACAACCGATGACCGACCGAATTCTCTGGTCCTACAAGGAGATCGCGGCACACATCAAGGTGCAGCCGGACACCGTGCGGTCGTATCGCAAACACGGGCTGCTGCCACCGCCCGACCATGTGGAGGGCGGCAAGCCCTACTGGTACCCCGACACGGTCCGGGCGTGGGTGGCGTCAAGGCCCGGCAACCGCGGGCGACGGACGGACTGACCTCCCGGAACACCGCCTGTGCCCCACCCGTCGGCGTGGGGCACAGTGACCCCATGAACTTCTCCGTCAAGCCCACGCTCACCGGCGCGAAGACCGTACTGCGGCCGTTCGGCGAGGCCGACGCCGAGGTCATGTGGGAGATCGTCACGGACCCCGAGGTCCAGCACTTCGCCTTCGACCCCGGCACCGAGATCACCCGCGAGCGGCTGCGCTCCTGGTACGCCTCCGCGTCCGGGCAGTCCGACCGTCTCGACCTCGCCGTCACCGACCGGGCCACCGGCGAGGTGCTCGGCGAAGTCGTCCTGTGCGGCTGGGATCCGGATGCCCGCTCCTGTACGTTCCGCACGCTCATCGGCCCCCGGGGCCGCGGCCGGGGCATCGGCACCGAGGCCATCCGCCTGATCGTCGGCCACGGCTTCGCCCAACTCGGCCTGCACCGCATCCAGTTGGGCGCCTACGGCTTCAACCACCGTGCCCTGCACGTGTACAAGAAGGTCGGCTTCGTGGTCGAGGGCGTCCGGCGCGACGCCCAGATACGCGACGGCGAGTGGGTCGACGAGATCCTCATGGCCATCCTCGACCACGAGTGGACCGCGGTCAGCTCCACGGCTCGATGACCGTCACCCCCGCCCCCGGCGCCGTCCCCATCGCCGTCAGTGCCGACGGTGCCGCGTCCAGCGGGATCGTCGATGTCACCAGCAGATCCGGCCGCAGCGTCCCCGCCCGGACCAGCTCCAGCATCGGCGGGTAGGTGTGCGCCGCCATCCCGTGGCTGCCCAGGAGTTCGAGTTCGAGGGCGATCGCGCGGGCCATGGGGACGGGTGTCGTACCGGATGCCGAGGGCAGCAGGCCCACCTGGATGTGCCGGCCCCGGCGGCGCAGGCCGTCCACGGAAGCGGCGCAGGTGACGGGGGAGCCGAGGGCGTCCAGCGAGAGATGGGCGCCGCCGTCGGTCAGGGCGCGGACGGCGGCCGCCGTGTCCGGTGTGCCCGACACGTCCACGCACTCCGTCGCCCCGAACTTCCGCGCCAGGTCCAGGGCCCCCGGGGAGACGTCCACCGCGACGACCCGCGCGCCGGACGCCGCCGCGATCATCACGGCAGACAGGCCGACCCCGCCGCAGCCGTGCACCGCGACCCACTCCCCCGCCGCCACCCGGCCCTGCTGCACGACCGCCCGGAACGCCGTGGCGAACCGGCAGCCGAGCGAGGCCGCCGTCGCGAAGGACATGCCCTCGGGCACGGCGACGAGGTTGACGTCGGCGTGGTCCAGCGCCACGTACTGCGCGAAGGAGCCCCAGTGGGTGAAGCCGGGCTGGGTCTGCCGCTCGCACACCTGCTGGTCGCCCGCCGCACATGCCGCGCAGCTGCCGCAGGCGCACACGAAGGGCACGGTGACCCGGTCGCCGGGGCGCCATCGGGTCACCCGGTCGCCCACCGCCTCGACGACACCGGCGAGTTCATGCCCCGGCACATGCGGCAGCGTGATGTCCCGGTCGTGCCCCTGCCAGCCGTGCCAGTCGCTCCGGCACAGCCCGGTGGCCTCGACCCGCACGGTCACTCCGTGGGGCGCGGGGTGCGGGTCGGCCACTTCACGCACCTCGGCAGGTTCCCCGTACCGCTCGAACACGACTGCCCGCATCCCGCTCTCCTCTCGGCCGCGCCCTTGCACGGAGATCATCGCGAACGCTAGACGCTCCATCCGCTCCGCGATACGGCACCCACCGTGCGTGCGGCCGGCCGGCCTCCGGGGAGGTCAGCCGTGTGCGCTCACCTTGTCCCGTTCCGGCGCGGGCTGTGTCTCCGGGGCGGCCGCCGACTCCCCCTCGCTCACCCCGAACCGCTGATGGAACCGCCGCAACGGCCCCGGCGCCCACCAAGTCGCCCGCCCCGTCAGGCGCATCACCGCCGGGACCAGGAGGCTGCGGACGATCATCGCGTCCATCAGGACCGCCAGGGCGATGCCCAGGCCGAGCATCTTGGTGTTGGTCACCCGGGAGGTGCCTATCGCGACCATCACCACCGCGAGGATTACCGCGGCCGCCGTGATCAGTCCGCCGGTGCGCTGCAGCCCGTGGCGGACCGCCTGGTCGTGGTCGCCCGTCGTGTCGTACTCCTCCTTGATGCGGGAGAGCAGGAACACGCCGTAGTCCATGGACAGGCCGAAGGCGACGCAGAACATCAGCACCGGGAGGGTCGTCTCGATCGAGCCGGGGCTGGTGAAACCGAGCAGGCCGGAGAGGTGGCCGTCCTGGAAGACCCAGACCACCGCACCGAACATCGCGGTGAGGCTCAGCGCGTTGAGCACGACCGCCTGGATCGGGATCAGCACACTGCCGGTCAGCAGGAACACCAGCAGCAGGGTGACGACGGCGATGAAGGCGGCCGCCAGCGGCAGGCGTTCGGCTATCGCGTCCTTGGAGTCGACCAGGACCGCCGCCGCGCCGGTCACCTTGGTGTCGAACGGCGCCTGGGTGGCGCGCAGTTCATCGACCAGATGCTGGGCCGGGGCGTCCACCGCCTCGCCCTTCGGCTGCACCGTGAAGTACGCCGAGTCGCCCCGCACCAGCGGCCCGTCGACCCGGACCACATCCGGGAGGGCGGCGATCCGCTCCTTGTAGTCGGCGTACTGCGCCTGCGTCGCCCGTCCCTCGGCGAGCACCTCCAGGCCACCGCCCGGGCTGCCCGGGAAGCCGTCGCGGATGTGCTGCTGCACCACATGGGACTCGGCGCTCGACGGCAGCTGACGGTCGTCCGCCGTGCCGAACTTCACGCCCAGGAAGGGCAGTCCGAGCAGCACCAGGACGGCGGTGGTGCCCAGGGCGAAGAACGGGGCGCGGCGCATGACGACGTCGGCCATGCGGGTCCAGGCCCTGCCCTGCGCGGCATCGGAGGCCAGGGCGGAGTCCTTCGGCCGCCCGCGTCGGAACAGGCGGCGCAGATCCAGCGAGTTGACCCGGTGGCCGAGCAGGACCAGGGCCGCCGGGAGCAGGATCAGGGCGGCCGCCGCGGCCAGCAGGACCACCGCGATCCCGGCGTAGGCGAAGGACCGCAGGAAGTACTGCGGGAAGAGCAGCATCGCCGCCAGGGAGACGGCCACCGTGAGGGCCGAGAACAGGACCGTGCGGCCGGCCGTGCGCAGGGTCGTGCCGACCGCCGCCAAGGGTTCGGCGCCGGTGGCCAGTTCCTCGCGGAAGCGGCGGACGATGAACAGGGCGTAGTCGATGGCGAGGCCGAGGCCGAGTGCCGTGGTGAGGTTCATCGCGAAGACCGACACATCGGTGAACTCGGTCAGTCCGCGCAGCACGGCGTTGGTGCCGAGGATCGCGACGATGCCGATGCCCAGCGGCAGCAGGGCCGCGACCGCGCTGCCGAAGACCATCACCAGCAGCACCAGGGTGACCGGCAGGGCGATCATCTCGGCGCGCAGCAGGTCCTCCTGGATGGTCGTCTGCATCTCGTGCCGCACGGCGACCGGGCCGCCGACGCCGACCTCCACCGGACCGTGCGTGCCCCGGAACTCGGGCGCGATGCGGTCCAGGGTCTCCCCCATCTCCTTCTCCTCGCCCGTGATGCGGGCGGCGATCAGCGCCTCATGGCCGTCCTCGGCGCGCAGCGCGGCAGCCGACGAGGGGTCCGCCTGCCAGTAGGAGCCGACACCTGTGACGCCCTTCTCCTCGGCCAGGCGCGCGGCGATCCGCTTGGCCTCGGCCGCGACCGCCGGGTCGTCCACGGAGGCACTGCCGGCGTCGACGAGGAGCAGGAGATTGGGCTGGGAGGCGGGGAACTCACGCTCCAGTGCCTTGGTCGCATACGTCGAGTCGGCGTGCGGGTCCTCCCAGCCGCCGCTGCCCAGCCGGTCGGCGACGCCGCTGCCCGCCACCACCGCGAGCGCGGTGATCACCAGGGCCACGAGCAGCGACAACCGAGGGCGGGCGGTCACGAAACGGGTCCAGCCTCCGACGCGGGGCGGCCTGTTGACTTCGGTCATTGTGCGGTGTCCCCTTCACCCTGATCCATCCTGTGCACAGCCGGGCAGCATGGAGCCGTCACTGCCATAGACTGGCTAACACGAGACATCGCTCGCGTTCCAAGAATGCGAGCGACCGCTCGCGTTTGTCAATCGCGTTCGGAGAACTGGGGATAACGCGTGTCCGCCAACCAGGAGAAGGACAGCCGGGCAAGCCAGGACAAGGAGCAGCCGCGCCGCCGCCAGGCCCGCGGCGAGCGCCGTATCGCCCAGCTGCTGGAGGCCGCGGCCACCGTCTTCACCACCACCGGGTACACGGCCGCCAGCACCAACGCCATCGCCCGCGAGGCAGGCGTCTCACCGGGCACGCTGTACCAGTTCTTCCCGAACAAGGAGGCGATCGCGATCGAGCTGGGCGACCGGCTCATGCACGAGATGCGCGAGACCTACGGCGAGGCGCTCGGTCCGGTCGACCCCGCGACCACGCTGGAGCAGGCCGTCGGCCAGGCCGTCGACCGGTTCATCGCCTTCAACTGCGAGCACCCGGTGTTCTTCGCGCTGATGCACGGCCCCGACATCCCCGGCCGTATCGCCGAGGAGCACGACGCCCTGCACGCGACCCTGCTGTCCCGGATCGAGGGCCTGCTCTCCTCGTTCCTGCCGGACGCGGACCCGGCCGACCTCACCCGGACCACCCAGATGTGCCTGGGCCTGTACAAGGCCGGCCTGGAACTGGTCCTCGCCCACGAGGGCGCCGAGCGCGACGCCTACGTCGGCGAGCTGAAGAACGCCCTGATCCGCTACCTCGACCCGCTGGTCGGCGCCGGACTCGGACACGTCACCGCGTCCTGAACCCGGCCCGACCGTAATCCGCTACCCCGTAGGGGTATACCGTTGAGGGTGGGGAAGGCCCCCGTGGGCCCCTCGGCCCCACACGCCTCGACGAGGAGAACGACATGACCGCCCACACCGACACCCCGAGCCCCGTCACCGCCGTCTACAAGGTGAGCGGCATGAGCTGCGGGCACTGCGAGGGCGCCGTATCCGGCGAGATCTCGGAACTCTCCGGCGTCAGCTCGGTGAAGGCCGTCGCCGCGACCGGCGAGGTCACCGTCGTCTCCGAGGCGCCGCTGGACGAGGAGGCCGTCCGCGCGGCCGTCGACGAGGCCGGATTCGAACTGGTCGGCAGGGCCTGACAGCGACGCCATGACCCGCACCGCCGACCAACCGCCGATAGCCGGGACAGCCGCTCCGGCCGCCACCTCCGACGTCGAGCTGCTCATCGGCGGGATGACCTGCGCCTCCTGCGCCGCCCGCGTCGAGAAGAAGCTCAACCGGATGGACGGCGTCACCGCCACGGTGAACTACGCCACGGAGAAGGCGAAGGTCAGCTACCCCGCGGGCATCCAGGTCGCCGACCTGATCGCCGTGGTGGAGAAGACGGGGTACACCGCCGAGGAGCCCGCTCCCCCGGCACCCGCACCGCAGGAGACCGAGCAGGCCCCGGAAGACCCGGAACTGGCCTCCTACCGCGAGCGCCTCACCGTCTCCGCCCTGCTCGCCGTCCCGGTCGTCCTGCTGTCGATGATCCCGGCCCTGCAGTTCGACAACTGGCAGTGGCTCGCGCTCACCCTCGCCTCGCCGGTCGTCGTCTGGGGCGCACTGCCCTTCCACCGGGCCGCGTTCACGAACGCCCGGCACGGTGCGGCGACGATGGACACGCTGATCTCGATGGGCACCCTGGCGGCGTTCGGCTGGTCACTGTGGGCGCTGTTCCTGGGTGACGCGGGCATGGCGGGCATGCGCGACGACTTCGAGTTCACCGTCGCCCGTACGGACGGCGCCTCGCAGATCTACCTCGAAGTGGCCTCCGGCGTCGTCACCTTCATCCTCCTCGGCCGCTATCTGGAAGCCCGCGCCAAGCGCCGCGCGGGGGCCGCGCTGCGTGCCCTGATGGAGCTGGGCGCGAAGGATGTGTCCGTGCTGCGGGAGGGACGCGAGGTCCGGGTGCCGGTGGACGCGCTGGCCGTCGGCGACCGGTTCGTCGTACGGCCCGGCGAGAAGATCGCCACCGACGGCACCGTCGTCGAGGGCACCTCCGCCGTGGACGCCGCCATGCTGACCGGCGAGTCCGTCCCGGTGGACGTGACCGTCGGGGACGCCGTCACCGGTGCGACCGTCAACGCCGGCGGGCGGCTCGTCGTGGCGGCGACCCGGGTCGGCGCCGACACACAGCTCGCGCGGATGGCGCGGCTGGTGGAGGAGGCGCAGAACGGCAAGGCCGAGGTGCAGCGGCTCGCCGACCGCGTCTCCGCGATCTTCGTGCCCACGGTCATCGTCCTCGCGGTCGCCACCTTCGGGGCCTGGCTCGGCGGCACCGACGACACGGTCGCCGCGTTCACCGCGGCCGTCGCGGTACTGATCATCGCCTGCCCGTGCGCGCTGGGCCTGGCCACGCCCACGGCCCTCATGGTCGGCACGGGACGCGGCGCCCAGCTCGGCATCCTCATCAAGGGCCCCGAGGTACTGGAGTCCACCCGCCGGGTCGACACCGTCGTCCTGGACAAGACCGGCACGGTCACCACGGGTCGCATGACCCTGCAGGGGGTGTACGCCGCCGAGGGCGCCGACGAGGAGCAGGTGCTGCGGCTCGCGGGCGCCGTCGAGCACGCCTCCGAGCACCCCGTCGCGCGGGCGGTCGCCGCGGGCGCCGAGGAGCGGTTCGGGCGGTTGCCGGAGGTCGAGGGGTTCGAGAACGTCCCCGGGCGCGGCGTCCGCGGGCGCGTGGAGGGCCGTGACGTGGCCGTGGGGCGCCTCTTCGACGCCCTGCCACCCGGGCTCGCCCGCGCACGGGAAGAGGCCGAGAGAGACGGTCGTACGGCCGTCGTGGTCGGGTGGGACGGAGCGGCACGCGGTGTCGTCGCCGTCGCGGACGCCGTGAAGGAGACCAGCGCCGAGGCGGTGCGCGAGCTGCGCGCCCTGGGCCTGACTCCGGTGCTGCTGACCGGGGACAACCGCACGGTCGCCGAGGCCGTGGCGGAGGCGGTCGGCATCGATCAGGTGATCGCGGAGGTCCTGCCCGAGGACAAGGTCGAAGCCGTACGGCGGCTGCAGCGCGAGGGGCGGTGTGTCGCCATGGTCGGCGACGGCGTCAACGACGCGGCCGCGCTCGCCACCGCCGATCTGGGTCTCGCCATGGGGACGGGGACGGACGCGGCGATCGAGGCGGGCGATCTGACGCTGGTGCGCGGAGACCTCCGGGTGGCGGCGGACGCGATCCGGCTGTCCCGGCGGACGCTGGCCACCATCAAGGGCAACCTCGTGTGGGCCTTCGGGTACAACGTCGCCGCGTTGCCGCTGGCCGCGGCGGGGCTGCTGAACCCCATGATCGCGGGTGCCGCGATGGCCTTCTCGTCCGTGTTCGTGGTGACGAACAGCCTGCGACTGCGGACGTTCCGGTGAATTCGTAGTAAGAACCCCGCCAGGGCCCTCTGGAGTCCTACGCCCAGCTCACATAAGCTCTTCACAAGGCTCACGCATCATCCTTACGCTTGAGCCCCGATCGCCATATCGGGGCTCTTGCGTATCTAACGGACATATGCAAGAGACGCAGATCACAGTGATGTGAAGGTAACCATCGAAGGGGTTCGAAGGTCTAAGTTGACGATGTCAGACGGCGTCTTGGGGGGCGCTTGCTGACATCTGAGGATGTCTTGGGGGACTTCCTCGGAATTGCGTTGCCGGGGCACGTACGCAGGGAAGCTTTGAGCGGCCCTCCCGAGCGTGCGCTGTCCCGGCAGAGCGCAGACCGCAACCGCATACATGAGTACGTCGAGTTTTGCTCGTTCTGCTCAAACGGCGACACAGAAAGACAGCGATTCAGGCGCTGCTCTCTCAGACGCCCGGCCGGATCCCGTGGGGGGAATCCGCACCGGGACATGGGAAGGCGCCCTGGACGTCGGCCCGTGGGGGGACCGCCGCCAGGGCGCCTTCTTCTATCTGCAGCCGTACACACAAGAGCCCCGCACCCGACCGAAGTCAGGCACGAGGCTCTGATACGAGGCTCAGCGCTCCTCTACGGGAACGAAGTCGCGCTCGACCACGCCCGTGTAGATCTGCCGCGGGCGGCCGATGCGGGAACCCGGCTCCTTGATCATCTCGTGCCACTGGGCGATCCAGCCCGGCAGCCGGCCGAGGGCGAACAGGACCGTGAACATCTCGGTCGGGAAGCCCATGGCCCGGTAGATCAGGCCGGTGTAGAAGTCGACGTTCGGGTAGAGGCTGCGCGAGACGAAGTAGTCGTCGGAGAGCGCGTGCTCCTCCAGCTTCAGGGCGATGTCCAGCAGCTCGTCGGACTTGCCGAGAGCGGAGAGGACGTCGTGCGCGGCGGCCTTGATGATCTTGGCACGGGGGTCGAAGTTCTTGTAGACCCGGTGGCCGAAGCCCATCAGGCGGACGCCGTCTTCCTTGTTCTTCACCTTGCGGATGAAGGAGTCGACGTCGCCGCCGGCGTCGCGGATGCCCTCCAGCATCTCCAGCACGGACTGGTTGGCACCGCCGTGCAGCGGGCCCCAGAGCGCGTTGATGCCGGCCGAGATCGACGCGAACATGTTGGCCTGCGACGAACCGACCAGACGGACCGTCGAGGTGGAGCAGTTCTGCTCGTGGTCCGCGTGCAGGATGAGCAGCTTGTCCAGGGCGGAGACGACGATCGGGTCGAGGTCGTACTCCTGCGCCGGCACCGAGAAGGTCATCCGCAGGAAGTTCTCGACGTAACCGAGGTCGTTGCGCGGGTAGACGAACGGGTGACCGATCGACTTCTTGTACGCGTACGCCGCGATCGTCGGAAGCTTGGCGAGCAGGCGGATCGTCGAGAGGTTGCGCTGCGTCTCGTCGAACGGGTTGTGGCTGTCCTGGTAGAAGGTGGACAGCGCCGAGACGACCGACGACAGCATCGCCATCGGGTGGGCGTCGCGGGGGAAGCCCTTGTAGAAGTTCTTGACGTCCTCGTGCAGCAGGGTGTGCTGGGTGATGTCGTTCTTGAACACCGAGAGCTCGTCCACGGTCGGCAGCTCGCCGTTGATCAGCAGGTAGGCGACCTCCAGGAAGGTGGAGCGCTCGGCCAGCTGCTCGATCGGGTAGCCGCGGTAGCGGAGGATGCCCGCCTCGCCGTCCAGGTAGGTGACGGCGGATTTGTAGGCGGCGGTGTTGCCGTATCCGCTGTCCAGCGTCACCAGACCGGTCTGGGCGCGGAGTTTGCCGATGTCGAAGCCCTTGTCGCCGACGGTGCTGTCAATCACCGGGTAGGTGTACTCGCCGTCGCCGTACCGCAGTACTACAGAGTTGTCGCTCACGTCTTCCCTCACCGACGTTGTGCCTCATCTTCGAGGTTGCCCTGACTGTCTCTACCCTCCCCCATTTGGCTCAGGAGAGTGCACTCGGGGTCGACCATTGGGCCTATTGGCGGCACTCAGTGCCGCCAACCTGCCATCCTGCCCCCTGTTTTCCCCATCTGGAAGTGCTGTGTGACCTTCACGACTCGTTTGATCGATCATTTTTTTCGCTGCCTCACGAAACGGCAGGTCACAAGGGGGTCCGGAAGCGGGCCGAACCCGGGGTTCAGCGGCCCGCGAGCCGGAAGTCGAGTGCCGTGCAGCGCCGCCCCGCCGACACCGTGCGCACCGCCTGGCCGATCGCCTTGCGCGAACCCACGAGGACGACAAGCTGCTTGGCGCGGGTCACCGCCGTGTACAGCAGGTTCCGCTGGAGCATCATCCATGCTCCGGTGGTGACGGGGATCACCACTGCGGGATATTCACTTCCCTGTGAACGATGAATCGTCACCGCGTACGCATGCGCCAATTCATCCAGTTCGTCGAATTCGTACGGAACCTCCTCGTCCTCGTCCGTCAGCACCGTGAGCCGCTGGTCGACCGGGTCGAGCGAGGTGACCACACCCACGGTGCCGTTGAAGACGCCGTTCTTCCCCTTCTCGTAATTGTTGCGAATCTGGGTGACCTTGTCGCCGACCCGGAAGACCCGGCCGCCGAACCGCTTCTCCGCCAGATCCGGGCGTCCGGGCGTGATGGCCTGCTGGAGCAGCCCGTTCAGCGTGCCCGCGCCGGCCGGCCCTCGGTGCATGGGGGCCAGCACCTGGACGTCCCGGCGTGGATCGAGCCCGAATTTGGCCGGAATCCGACGGGCCGCGACGTCCACGGTGAGCCGTCCCGCCGCCTCCGTGTCGTCCTCGACGAAGAGGAAGAAGTCCTTCATGCCGTCGGTGACGGGATGCTGCCCGGCGTTGATCCGGTGGGCGTTCGTCACCACGCCCGACTGCTGGGCCTGCCGGAACACCCGTGTGAGGCGCACGGCCGGGATCGGGCCGCCGTCGGCGAGCAGATCCCTCAGCACCTCGCCCGCCCCGACGCTGGGCAGTTGGTCGACGTCCCCCACGAAGAGCAGATGGGCACCCGGCGGTACGGCCTTGACCAGCTTGTTCGCCAGCAGCAGGTCCAGCATCGACGCCTCGTCGACCACCACCAGGTCGGCCTGCAGGGGGCGGTCCTTGTCGTAGGCCGCGTCGCCGCCGGGCTTGAGCTCCAGGAGGCGGTGGACGGTGGACGCCTCGGCGCCGGTGAGTTCGGCGAGGCGCTTGGCGGCACGGCCGGTGGGGGCGGCGAGCACGACCCTGGCCTTCCTGGCGCGGGCCAGCTCCACGATCGAGCGCACGGTGAAGGACTTGCCGCAGCCGGGACCGCCGGTGAGGACGGCGACCTTCTTCGTCAGGGCCAGCTTGACGGCGGCCTCCTGCTCGGGGGCGAGGTCCGCGCCCGTACGGCCCTTCAGCCAGCCCAGCGCCTTGTCCCAGTCGACGTCATGGAACCCCGGCATCCGGTCCTCGTCGGTCCGCAGCAGCCGCAACAGCTGGGCGGAGAGGGAGAGTTCGGCACGATGGAAGGGGACGAGGTACACGGCGGTGACGGGATCGTCCGAGCCGCCGTCGGGGCCGGGGACCTTCTCCCGTACGACACCGGGGTCACCGCCGTCCTCGGGGACCTGGGCCAGTTCGGCGAGGCACTCGATGACGAGCCCGGTGTCGACCTGGAGGAGCTTCACCGCGTCGGCGATCAACTGCTCCTCGGGGAGGAAGCAGTTGCCCTGGTCGGTGGCCTGTGACAGGGCGTACTGGAGCCCCGCCTTCACCCGCTCCGGGCTGTCGTGCGGGATGCCCACGCTCTGGGCGATCTTGTCGGCGGTGAGGAAGCCGATGCCCCAGACGTCGGCTGCCAGCCGGTAGGGCTGGTTCTTCACCACGGAGATGGAGGCGTCGCCGTACTTCTTGTAGATCCGCACGGCGATGGAGGTGGACACCTCGACGGTCTGGAGGAAGAGCATGACCTCCTTGATCGCCTTCTGCTCCTCCCAGGCGTCGGCGATCTTCCTGGTCCGCTTGGGCCCGAGCCCCGGGACCTCGATCAGCCGCTTCGGCTCCTCCTCGATGATCTTGAGGGTGTCCAGCCCGAAGTGCTGGGTGATGCGGTCGGCGAAGACCGGTCCGATGCCCTTGACCAGGCCGGAGCCGAGGTAGCGGCGGATGCCCTGAACGGTGGCGGGAAGGAGTGTCGTGTAGTTCTCGACGCTGAACTGCTTGCCGTACTGCGGATGGGACCCCCAACGCCCCTCCATCCGCAACGACTCACCGACCTGCGCGCCGAGCAGCGCGCCGACGACGGTGAGCAGGTCGCCGGCGCCCCGGCCGGTGTCGACCCGGGCGACCGTATAGCCGTTCTCCTCGTTGGCGTACGTGATCCGCTCCAGGACACCTTCGAGCACGGCCGGCCGCCGTTCGCCTGCGGAGTTCCCCGCCTGGTTGGACATGACCCGACGGTACCGGCCGGGTGTGACAGTGGCGGGGTGCGCTGGCCAGGGGGCGGCGGTCAGGGATGCGGAGGTCGGCGGTGCTGAGCGGGGAAACGGCGTTGCCCCGGCCCTCGACGGTCACTAGAGTCCGTCGGGTGACTGCCGGGTCGGCCATGGGCCATGCACGAGTGAGGCTCCCGGCCTCGGCGTGAGCGCGAGGCGGGCAAGAGCCCCGCCCCCTCTCCGAGTTCTTCTGCCCGGCGCCCGTATACGGCGCCCGTCCCAGCGGACCCCAGGACTCGGAGACACACAACCCACATGCCGAACGCACAGCAGCACCAGACCGGATCCGAACTGCCGGACGCCTCGGTCCAGTTGAACCACACCGCCGTCTACGCCAGGGACCGACAGCTGTCGGCCGAGTTCCTGGCCGTGATACTGGGCTTGAAGGTTGGCGCCCCCTTCGGGCCGTTCCTCCCCGTCGACCTCGGCAACGGCGTGACGCTCGACTACTACGAGAAGCGCGATGAGCCGATCCAGTCGCAGCACTACGCGTTCCTCGTGCCGGAGGAGCGGTTCGACTCCATGATCGCCCGCCTGGAAGCGGTCGGGGTCACCCACTACGCCGACCCCGGCCACACCGAGCCCGGCCGCATCAACCGCCTCTTCGGCGGTCGCGGCGCGTACTTCGACGACCCGGACGGCCACAACATGGAGATCATGACTCGTCCCTACGCCCGCCCCTGAGCAGTCCATTCGACGAACTGGATGAGCACGCCGTTGGGGTCGGTGACCTGGAACAGGCGCTCGCCCCACGGCTCCTCACGCAGCGGCATGGTGATCTCGATTCCGGCGTCACGCAGCCGCTTCTCCTGCTCTGCCAGTCCGCTTTCGAGGGTGAAGGCCAGGATCAGGCCGTCGGCGTGCCGGTCGCGCTGCTCAGGCGGCAGTACCTGGATGCCACGGGCGAGCAGGACGACATCTACCGCGTCGGGGCGTGCCAGGGAGGCGAAACCGTCGGCGGCCTGCTGGACGGTGTAGCCCAGGTGGGAGGTGAAGAACGCCTGGGAGGCGGCGACGTCGTCAACGGTGAGCGAGACGGTGGAGGCGGTGAACTGCACGGGGCTCCCTGGGGGTGCGGCATAAAATTACGACGGTCGTAAAATTAGCCCGAGGCTTCTAGGGGTGTCAACGTAAAAATGCTACGAGGGTAAGATTCCGTCATGGCTAACCAGGCTACCCAGACGTCCGTCCCGGTCACCGGGCTGCGCGAGGCGAAGAAGCAGGAGACCCGGCAGCTCATCTCCGACCACGCCACCCGGCTGTTCATCGCCCAGGGCTTCGAGCGGACGACCATCGCCGAGATCGCCGCCGCCGCCCGCGTCGCCAAGAAGACCGTCACCAACTACTTCGCCCGCAAGGAAGACCTGGCCCTGGACCACCAGGAGGAGTTCGCCACCTCCCTGGCCCGCGCCGTCGCCGCCCGGCACCCGGGCGAGTCGGCGCTGGCCGCACTGCGCCGCGCGTTCGCCGACGCCACCGCGGCCCAGGACCCGGTCGCCGGGTTCTCCGGCCAGGAGTTCGCCCGCATGATCGCCGACAGCCCCACCCTGACCGGCTGCCTGCACGGCCTGCACGAGCAGCGCGAACACCACCTGGCCCGGACACTCGCCGAGATCACCGGCGCCGAACCCGACGACATCACCGTCCAGACCACCGCCGGCCTGCTGAGCACCGTCCACCGCGTGCTGTTCCACCGCATCCAGACCCTCACCCTCGCCGGCCATTCCAACGACGAGATCGCCCGCGTCATCGCCACCGAGGCCGACCGGGCCTTCGGCCTGCTCGAACCCGCCCTGTCCGACTACGCCACGGCCTGACGCGAGCGCCTCGCCGAGGTCCGCCACCCGCGCCTTCGCCCGCCCCGGCGCGCCGCGCCGCGAGATCACGATCCGGTTTCGGGATGTGGTTGAGGGCTTGATTAACCGGCGTGTAATCGTTTCCAATCCTCCGTACACGTCGATGTAATCGATTCCATGAGTCTGCGGGTTCCACGAGCTCCGCAAGTTCCACAAGGAGGTGGAGCGGCGATGGCGAGCATCAAGGACGTCGCTGCCGAGGCGGGGGTATCCGTCGCCACGGTGTCGCGTGTCCTGAACGACCATCCGTCGGTCAGCGCCGAGGCACGCACGCGTGTGCTGGCCGCTGTCGAGACCCTGGGCTACCGCCCGAACGCCGTCGCCCGCTCCCTGCGCACCGACCAGACCCACACCCTCGGCCTGGTCATCAGCGACGTCATGAACCCGTACTTCACCGAACTGGCCCGTTCCGTGGAGGAGGAGGCCCGCGCGCTCGGCTACAGCGTCATCATCGGCAACGCCGACGAGCGGCCGGATCTGCAGGACCACCACGTGCGGAACCTGCTGGACCGGCGTATCGACGGGCTGCTGGTCTCGCCCACCGACGGCGGCTCCCCGCTGATGCTGGACGCCGTGCGGGCGGGGACGCCGATGGTGTTCGTGGACCGGTGGATCCCGGGCGTGGACGTGCCGGTCGTGCGGGCGGACGGGCAGGCCGCCGTACGGGATCTCGTGGCGCATCTGCACGGGCTCGGGCACCGGCGGCTGGCGATCATCGCCGGGCCCGCCGCCACCACCACCGGACGCGAACGCATCGAGGCCTTCCGCGAGGCCCTCGGCGCCTACGGGCTCGAACTCCCCGACGCCTACATAGGCCAGGGCGACTTCCAGGCCGAGAGCGGACGCCGGGTCACCGAGGGGTTCCTCGACCTGCCCGAGCCGCCCGAGGTCGTGTTCGCGGCCGACAACCTGATGGCGCTCGGCGCGCTGGACGCCGTACGCGCGCGTGGGCTGCGGATTCCCGAGGACATCGCGCTCGCGGCGTTCGACGACATCCCGTGGTTCGTGCACACCGATCCGCCGATCACCGCGGTCGCCCAGCCGACGGGCGAGCTGGGCCGGGCCGCCGTACGCGCCCTGGTCGACCGCATCGAGGGACGGCCCGGCGAGTCCGTCACCCTGCCCGCCCGACTCGTCGTACGCCGCTCCTGCGGCGAGCCCCCCAACCCCCCGCAGTCCCCCACCCCAGTGCAAAGGAGCACTTCGTGAGCAACCCGGACGAGTTGCTGCGCATCGAGGGCATACGGAAGACCTTCCCGGGCGTGGTCGCGCTGGACGGCGTCGACTTCGATCTGCGCCGGGGCGAGGTGCACGTACTCCTCGGTGAGAACGGCGCCGGCAAGAGCACCCTCATCAAGATGCTCTCCGGTGCCTACACGCCCGACGCCGGGCGGATCCTGGTCGGCGGTGAGGAGACGCGCATCCACGGTGCGCAGGACTCCGAGCGGCTCGGGATCGCCACCATCTACCAGGAGTTCAATCTCGTACCCGATCTGACGGTCGCCGAGAACATCTTCCTGGGCCGCCAGCCGCGCCGCTTCGGGATGATCGACCGCAAGCGGATGGACGCCGACGCCGAGGTCCTGCTCAAGCGCGTCGGGGTCGACGTGTCGCCACGCGCGCGGGTGCGTGAACTCGGCATCGCGCGGCTGCAGATGGTCGAGATCGCGAAGGCGCTCAGCCTGGACGCGCGCGTGCTCATCATGGACGAGCCGACCGCCGTGCTCACCTCCGAGGAGGTCGAGAAGCTCTTCGCGATCGTGCGCACGCTGCGCGAGGACGGCGTCGGCATCGTCTTCATCACGCATCACCTGGAGGAGATCGCCGCCCTGGGAGACCGGGTCACGGTCATCCGCGACGGCAGGAGCGTCGGACAGGTCCCGGCCGCCACGCCCGAGGACGAACTCGTACGGCTCATGGTGGGGCGCTCGATCGAGCAGCAGTACCCGCGTGAACGGGCCGAGGCGGGGGCCGCGTTGCTCTGCGTCGAAGGGCTCACCCGCGACGGCGTCTTCCACGACGTCAGCTTCCAGGTGCACGCCGGTGAGGTCGTCGGCATCGCCGGGCTGGTCGGCGCCGGCCGTACCGAGGTCGTGCGGGCCGTGTTCGGCGCCGACCCGTACGACAAGGGCGCCGTGAAGGTCTCCGGCGCCCCGGTCGCCAAGTACGACGTCAACGCGGCGATGACCGCGGGCATCGGGCTGATCCCCGAGGACCGCAAGGGCCAGGGCCTGGTCCTTGACGCGTCCGTGGAGGAGAACCTGGGCCTGGTGACGCTGCGCTCGGCCACGCGCGCGGGGCTCGTCGACCTCAAGGGGCAGCGGGAGGCCGCCGAGAGGATCGCCCAGCAGTTGGGCGTGCGGATGGCCGGGCTCGGCCAGCAGGTGCGCACCCTCTCCGGCGGCAACCAGCAGAAGGTCGTCATCGGCAAGTGGCTGCTCGCCGACACCAAGGTGCTGATCCTCGACGAGCCCACGCGCGGGATCGACGTCGGCGCCAAGGTCGAGATCTACCAGCTCATCAACGAACTGACCGCGGCCGGTGCCGCCGTCCTCATGATCTCCAGCGATCTGCCCGAGGTGCTCGGCATGAGCGACCGGGTCCTGGTGATGGCCCAGGGCCGGATCGCGGGCGAACTCGCCGCCGACGAGGCGACCCAGGACGCCGTGATGGCGCTCGCCGTCAGCAACCACACCACTGAGAAGGAGGCCACCCGTGGCCACTGACACGCTCAAGAGCACGACGGGCGCGAGTGGCGCCTCGGGGCTTCGCCGCCTCCTGCTCGACAACGGCGCGCTCACCGCGCTGATCGTCCTCGTCGTCGCGATGTCGGCGCTGTCCGGCGACTTCCTGACGGCCGACAACCTCCTCAACGTCGGCGTCCAGGCGGCCGTGACCGCCATCCTCGCCTTCGGTGTCACCTTCGTCATCGTCTCGGCGGGCATCGACCTGTCGGTCGGTTCGGTCGCCGCCCTGTCGGCCACCGTCCTGGCCTGGAGCGCCACGTCGGAAGGCGTCCCGGTCCTCCTCGCCGTGCTGCTGGCCATCGCGACCGGCATAGCGTGCGGCCTGGTCAACGGCTTCCTGATCTCGTACGGCAAACTCCCGCCGTTCATCGCGACGCTGGCGATGCTGTCGGTGGCCCGCGGTCTGTCGCTGGTGATCTCGCAGGGCTCGCCCATCGCCCTGCCCGACTCGGTCTCGCATCTCGGCGACACGCTCGGCGGCTGGCTGCCGGTGCCGGTGCTCGTGATGGTCGGCATGGGGCTGATCACGGCGTTCGTGCTGGGGCGGACCTACATCGGCCGCTCGATGTACGCGATCGGCGGCAACGAGGAGGCGGCCCGTCTGTCCGGGCTGCGGGTGAAGAAGCAGAAGCTCGCCATCTACGCGTTCTCCGGTCTGTTCGCCGCCGCCGCGGGCATCGTGCTCGCCGCCCGGCTGTCCTCCGCGCAGCCGCAGGCCGCGCAGGGCTACGAGCTCGACGCCATCGCGGCCGTCGTCATCGGCGGCGCCTCGCTGGCCGGCGGCACGGGCAAGGCGTCCGGGACGCTGATCGGCGCGCTGATCCTGGCGGTGCTGCGCAACGGCCTCAACCTGCTGTCCGTGTCCGCGTTCTGGCAGCAGGTCGTCATCGGCGTCGTCATCGCGCTGGCGGTGCTGCTGGACACGGTGCGCCGCAAGGCGGGGGCGACCCCGGTGACCACGGGCGGCGGCGGAAACAAGGGCAGGCAGGCGGCGACGTACGTCCTCGCGGCCGTGGTCGCGGCGGCGATCGTCGGCGCCACCTCTCTCCTGCACGGCGGTACGTCGGAGGCGAAGAGCCAGAAGATCGGCCTGTCGCTGTCGACCCTCAACAACCCGTTCTTCGTGCAGATCCGGGCCGGTGCGCAGGCCGAGGCGAAGAAACTGGGCGTGGACCTGACCGTCACCGACGCGCAGAACGACGCCTCGCAGCAGGCCAACCAGCTGCAGAACTTCACCAGCGGGGGCCTCGGCACGATCATCGTCAACCCGGTCGACTCCGACGCGGTGACCCCGGCGGCAAAAGCCGTCAACAAGTCGGGCATCCCGCTGGTCGCCGTCGACCGCGCGGTCAACAACGCCGACTCGGCCGCGCTCGTCGCCTCCGACAACGTCACCGGCGGCAAGCTGGCCGCCAAGGCGCTCGCCGAGAAGCTGGGCGGCAAGGGCAGGATCGTGATCCTCCAGGGCCAGGCCGGCACCTCCGCCAGCCGTGAGCGCGGCTCCGGTTTCACCGAGGGCCTCAAGGCGTACCCGGACATCGAGGTCGTCGCCGAGCAGCCCGCCGACTGGGACCGCACCAAGGGCCTGGACGTCATGTCCAACCTGCTCCAGGCCAACCCGGACATCGACGGCGTCTTCGCGGAGAACGACGAGATGGCACTCGGCGCGATCAAGGCGCTGGGCTCCAAGGCCGGCAAGTCCGTGCAGGTCATCGGCTTCGACGGCACCGAGGACGGCCTGAAGGCGGTCGAGGCGGGGACGCTGTACGCCTCGGTGGCCCAGCAGCCGGCGGAGCTCGGCCGGATCGCCGTGCAGAACGCGGTGAAGGCAGCCGAGGACAAGAAGGTGGAGAAGTCGGTGATGGTGCCGGTGAAGGTGGTCACGAAGCAGAACGTGGCGGGCTTCGGCGGCTGACACCGATTGACATCGACCGACAATCGACCGACATCGGTGAACGGCGAACGAGTGGACGGCCGTTGCAGGAGCATGGGGCCCATGAACCGGCCCCATGGCTCATGGCCCCATGCCTCATGACGGCCGTCCGACTCAAGCCACCACGGGGACCTACCAGGGGAGCAACCTCATGTACGACTACGACCTCCTGGTCGTAGGGTCGGCCAACGCCGACCTGGTGATCGGTGTCGAGCGTCGGCCGGGGGCCGGCGAGACCGTGCTCGGCTCCGATCTGACCGTCCACCCGGGCGGCAAGGGCGCCAACCAGGCGGTCGCGGCCGCCCGGCTCGGGGCCCGTACGGTCCTGCTGGCCCGCGTCGGCGACGACGGGCACGGCAGGCTGCTGCTCGACTCGCAGCGGGCGTCCGGTGTCGACACGGTGGGTGTCCTGGTCGGCGGTGCGCCGACCGGCGTCGCGCTGATCACGGTGGATCCGTCCGGGGACAACAGCATCGTGGTCTCGCCGGGCGCGAACGGGCGGCTGACACCGCAGGACGTCCGGGCGGCGGCCAGCCTGTTCCAGGCGTCGCGGGTGGTCTCGGCCCAGCTGGAGATCCCGCTGGAGACGGTCGTCGAGGTGGTCCGCAACCTGGCGGACGGCAGCCGCTTCGTGCTGAACCCGTCCCCGCCCCGCCCGCTGCCGACCGAGGTGCTGGCGGCCTGCGACCCGCTGATCGTGAACGAACACGAGGCGAAGGTGATCCTCGGCGACTCGGCGGTCGGCGAGACGCCGGAGGACTGGGCCCGGATCCTGCTCGCCAAGGGACCCCGCTCGGTGGTGGTGACCCTGGGCGCGGAGGGTGCGCTGGTGGCGTCCGCGCAGGGCGTGACACGGGTGCCGTCCGTGAAGGTGGCCGCGGTGGACACGACCGGCGCGGGTGACGCGTTCACGGCCGCGCTGGCCTGGAAGCTGGGCACGGGGTCCGCCCTGGCCGAGGCGGCGGCGTACGCGGCCCGGGTCGGGGCGGCGGCGGTCACGAGGCAGGGCGCGCAGGAGTCGTTCCCGACCGCGGCGGACGTCGAGGCCCTGACCTACGGGGGGTCCCGGTGAAGAAGGCCGGAATCCTGAACCGTCACCTCTCCGGCGCCCTGGCCGAGCTGGGCCACGGCGACGGAGTGCTGGTGTGCGACGCGGGCATGCCGATACCCGACGGCCCCCGGGTCGTGGACCTGGCCTTCCGGGCCGGGGTGCCGTCCTTCGCCGTCGTACTGGACGGTCTGCTGGCCGAGCTGGTGGTGGAGGGCGCGACGGCGGCGAAGGAGATGCGGGACGCCAATCCGGCGGCGGCCGCGCTGCTGGAGGGTGAGTTTCCCGAGCTGGAGCTGGTCACGCACGAGCGGCTCAAGGAGCTGTCGGCCGGGGCGCGGCTGGTGGTGCGGACCGGGGAGGCCCGGCCGTACGCGAATGTGCTGCTGCGCTGCGGAGTGTTCTTCTGACCGACTCCCTGGATATTTCGAGGGGCCCGGTCCGTCGACCGGGCCCCTCGGGTTTTCCCCTCCCATCAGGACTCTCGCGATCCCCCCAGATCCCCCTCCAGAAGTCCTGATGCCAAGTACGACCGGCGAGGTGGGGGAAGGGTTGTACGTCTCCGGAGACTTTTTTCGGCGTGCCGAGGAACCGCCGCGGACGTAGCGTTTCAGACATGTCAGAGGTAGACGAGAACCCCCTCACGTCCCTCCAGGACGACGTGCTCGAAGAGCTCGGCGACGACCGGATCGGGGACATCGCGGGGCTGCTGGGCACGGACGAGGCGGGCGCCCGCCAGATGGTCGGTACGACGGTGGCGGCCCTGTCCGGCGAGGCACACACCGTCGCGACCCCGCACGAGGCCCCGCTCACGGGCGTGGCCACGGTGGGCGGCTTCGCGACGGGCGGCCTCATGGCCGGGGTACTGGCCGAGGAGGCCGAGCGGGTGGCGACCGCGGTGGCCCGACGGACGGGGTTGCCGCCGGGGGCGGTGTCCCGGATCGTGGAGACGGTGATTCCGGTGGTGCTGGCGGTGCTGACGAAGCGGGCGGCGAGGCCGTAGCCACCTCACCGGATCGGCCTGCCATCACCGGCTACAGCCGGGCTCCCCTGCTCTCCGCGACCCGCTTGACGTCCCGCAGGGCTTCGCTGAGCCGTTGGGCGAGGTAGTGCAGCTCCTCACTGGTCACGTGGTGCTCCGCGAGGAGCTCGGCGGCGTGATCGAGCAGCTGGTCCGCCATGCCGAGCTGCACACTCTCGATCTGGTCCGCGACACGCGAGACGTAGCCCGTGCCGTCGCTTGAGAGATAGCAGGGCTTTCCTTCGGCGCCCGCCCAGGGCAGGAGACGTTCCGCGCCGCTCACCTGCCGCTCTCCTCGTGAGGGAAGCCCACCGAGCCGGCGCCCACTCCAAGGACGGGGGTCGGCTGCGGGCGGGAGGGCGGGGGCTTCGGCGTCGTACGGCGGCGGCGTGTGCGCATCAGGGGGAAGAGCCTGAGCAACGGCTTGAAGACGCGGGTGATGGTGGGGGACACGTCGGCCTGCTTTCTGACTTGCGGTGATTGCTTTCTGTGGCGAACCGCTCACAGCGTGGCGTGTCCGCTGGCTACGCTTCCAGTAGCCGGGCCTTGACAAAGCGCCCGTCAGGGAAGGGAGTTGGCCGCGTGCTCGGACAGCGCAAGCCTCGGACGCAACGGGAGAAGTACGGAGAGGAGCTGAGACTGCGGCGGGTCGCGGCCGGGCTCACCCAGGAGGAGTTGGCCAATCAGGTCGTGTGCTCGCCCACACTGATCAGCCATTTCGAAGCGGGTAGGCGGCTGCCCAAGCCCGATGACGCACGACGGATCGACCGGGTGCTGGGGACGGACGGGTTCTTCGAGCGGTGGCTGGAGGACCTGGAGTCGAAGTACGCCGACCACTTCGCGGCCGTGGCCGAACTGGAGCAACAGGCCACCCTGATCCAGCAGTTCGCGCTCTCGCTGGTCCCCGGTGTGCTTCAGACCGACGACTACGCGCGCGCCGCCTTTCGTGCCCACTGGCCGAACCACACGGCGGAGGCACTTGACGAGGCCGTTGTCATCCGAACAAAGCGTGCCCGGATTCTTGACGGCCCGTTGAATCCGGTCGTCTGGACGCTGCTCGACGAGTCCGTGCTGCGGCGCCGCGTCGGCGGCCCGCAGGCCATGGCCGAACAACTGCACAAGATCGCGGACATGGCTGAGGCGGGACGGCTGCGGCTGCATGTGCTGCCGTACGGTGTCGGGGCGCATCCGCTCCTGCAGAGCCTGCTCACGCTCATGAGCTTCGAGGACTCCGCACCGGTCGCCTACGCCGAAGCCTTTCGCACCGGCCACTTGATGGACGATCCGGCGCTGGTGGCCGCAAGTCACTCCGCCTACGCTCTGGCCCTGAGCGACGCGTTGTCGCAACAGGAGTCACTGGCCCTTGTCAGGGCGGCAGCAGAGGAACACACGCATGGTCAGCAGTGAGCACACCGTCTCCGACTCGTCCGCCCTCACCGGGTGGTACAAGTCCAGCTACAGCGCTGGCGATCAAGGCGAGTGCCTCGAAGTCGCCACCACCCCCGACACAGTCCGAGTCCGGGACTCCAAAGACAAGCAGGGCCCCCAACTAGTCCTCTCCCCCAGCGCCTGGGCCGACTTCACCTCATACGCGGCCGGCGAGTAGCGCCCGCGCACGTGAGCCCGCTGAGACACGCCCAGCGGGCTCGGTGCTTACTTCCGAGGCCCCCCGGAAGACGCCCGAACCATCAGCTCCCCCGAATCGTCGCGATCCCAGTGCCGCGCACGCGCCCAGCGCGACGGAGTCGTTCGCCGCGACCCATGGCCGTCAGGGTCGGATCCCGGCGCAGCAGCTCCAGTGTGGCCTCGTAGCCGGGCAGTTCGCGCCCGCCTCCACCTCGACGCGGAGACCGCCTGGCGCCTGTGCGTCCGCGGGTATCGAACCGGCCGACGTCCTCACCGGCCCCGTACTCACGTCGACGGTGACCGCCAACTCGTGGAAGCCACCTGCCGGATCGTGTCCGTCGTTCACTGGACCGCCCCCTCCAGCCGATCCCCGACGCCTCCGGGCAGGATGACCACATGACATGGAAGAACGGCAGGCGATGGAACAGCAACATCCATTACCACCCCCGGATCCTCCACGCGGTCCCCGCCGACGCCCACCGCGCACTCGACATCGGCTGCGGCGAAGGCATGCTCGCCCGCGAACTCCGACGCACCGTGCCGCAGGTCACCGGCATCGACCTGCACGCTCCCAGCATCGAGCAGGGCCACGCGTTCGAGGACGACGTCGACTACGTCCTCGGCGACTTCCTCACCCACCCCTTCGAGCCCGCGGAGATGCGCGCCCTGGCCGCCGAGATCCTGCCCGGCTCCGAGTACCGCCGTCACCTCCTGTGGCGCTACAGCATCGTCTGGCGCAAACCACAGGACTGAGCGGCCTCGTCCCGGGGACTGATGGGTGGCCTGTTCACCGATGCCGACGCGCACAGGCCACCGCGAGGTCACGCTCCCACGTGCTCCACGAACCGCGCCGCGGTCTCCGCCAGCACCTCCCGCCCGTCCCGAGCCCACAACCCGTCGTTGAACAGCTCGACCTCGATGGCGCCGCGATACCCCGCCGCCTCCACGTACCCGAGCCACTCCCGCATGTCGATCGCCCCGTCCCCGATCTGCCCGCGCCCGGTGAGCACACCCTCCGGCAACGGGGTCGTCCAGTCGGCGAGTTGGAAGGTGTGGATACGGCCTCCCGCCCCGGCCCGGGCGATCTGGGACGGCGCGGTGTCGTCCCACCAGATGTGGTACGTGTCGACCGTGACGCCGACCTGGTGGGGCGGGAAGCGTTCCGCGAGGTCCAGGGCCTGGCCCAGGGTGGACACCACGCAGCGGTCGGCTGCGTACATCGGGTGCAGCGGCTCGATGGCCAGTTTCACGCCATGCGACTCCGCGTACGGGCCCAGCTCGCCCAGCGCGTCGGCGATCCGCTCCCGCGCGCCGTGCAGGTCCCTGGAGCCGGCGGGCAGGCCGCCGGAGACCAGCACCAGTACGTCCGTGCCCAGCGTCGCCGCCTCGTCGACGGCGCGGCGGTTGTCGTCCAGGGCCTTGGTCCGCTCGGCCGGGTCGATCGCCGTGAAGAAGCCGCCGCGGCACAGGGTCGTGACCGTCAGGCCCGCGTCGCGGACCAGCTTGGCCGTCGCCTCCAGGCCGTACGACTGGACGGGCTCGCGCCACAGGCCGACGTTGGCGATGCCCAACCGGCCGCATTCCTCGACCAGTTCGGGCATCGACAGCTGCTTCACGGTCATCTGGTTGATCGAGAAGCGGGAGAGGTCTCCGAGTGCGCTCACTGGTTCACCCCGTACAACGCGAGCAAGCTCTTCATCCGCTCCTCCGCCAGCTTCGGGTCCGGGAACAGGCCCAGGCCGTCGGCGAGTTCGTAGGCGCGGGCGAAGTGCGGGAGGGAGCGGGCCGACTGGAGGCCGCCGACCATGGTGAAGTGCGACTGGTGGCCGGACAGCCAGGCCAGGAAGACCACGCCGGTCTTGTAGAAGCGGGTCGGGGTCTGGAAGAGGTGGCGGGAGAGTTCGACGGTCGGGTCCAGCAGGGCGCGGAAGCCCGCCACGTCCCCGGTGTCGAGGACGCGTACCGCCTCCGCCGCCAGCGGGCCCAGCGGGTCGAAGATGCCGAGCAGGGCGTGGCTGAAACCCTTCTCGTCGCCCGCGATCAGCTCCGGGTAGTTGAAGTCGTCACCGGTGTAGCAGCGCACGCCCTGCGGGAGGCGGCGGCGGATGTCGATCTCCCGCCGGGCGTCCAGCAGGGACACCTTGATGCCGTCCACCTTGTCGGGGTGCGCGGCGATGACCTGCAGGAAGGTGTCGGTGGCCGCGTCCAGGTCGGCGGAGCCCCAGTAGCCCGCCAGCGCCGGGTCGAACATCGGGCCCAGCCAGTGCAGGATCACCGGCTCGGCGGACTGGCGCAGGAGGTGGCCGTAGACCTCCAGGTAGTCCTCCGGCCCGGAGGCCGCGGCGGCCAGCGCGCGGGAGGCCATCAGGATCGCCTGGGCGCCCGACTCCTCCACGACGGCGAGCTGCTCCTCGTAGGCCGCCCGGACCTCCACGAGAGACCCGGCGGCGATCTGGTCGGTGCCGACCCCGCAGGCGATCCGGCCGCCCACGCTCCGGGCCTCCGCCGCGCTCCGGCGGATCAGCTCGGCCGCGCCCGCCCAGTCCAGGCCCATCCCGCGCTGGGCGGTGTCCATGGCCTCGGCGACACCGAGCCCGTGGGACCACAGGTGGCGGCGGAAGGCGAGGGTGGCGTCCCAGTCGACGGCGGCGGGCGAGTCGGGGCTCGTGTCGGCGTACGGGTCGGCGACGACATGCGCCGCCGAGAAGACCGTACGGGAGGCGAAGGGCGCGCCCGGGGTGAGCGCGAGGGGCGCGGGGCGGGGGTCGTACGCCCTCAGCCCGCCCTGGAAGTCCGGTAGTTGGATGGTCACAGTCCGATCTCCGGTACGTCGATACGGCGGCCCTCGGCCGACGACTTCAGGCCCAGCTCGGCGAGCTGGACGCCGCGGGCGCCGGCGAGGAGGTCCCAGTGGTAGGGGGCATCGGCGTAGACGTGGCGGAGGAACAGCTCCCACTGGGCCTTGAAGCCGTTGTCGAAGTCGGCGTTGTCCGGGACCTCCTGCCACTGGTCGCGGAAGGAGTAGGTGGCCGGGATGTCCGGGTTCCAGACCGGCTTGGGGGTGAGGGAGCGGTGCTGGACGCGGCAGTTGCGCAGGCCCGCGACCGCCGAGCCCTCGGTGCCGTCGACCTGGAACTCGACCAGTTCGTCGCGGTTGACGCGCACGGCCCAGGAGGAGTTGATCTGGGCGATCGCGCCGCCGTCGAGCTCGAAGATGCCGTACGCGGCGTCGTCGGCCGTCGCGTCGTACGGCTTGTCGTCCTCGTCCCAGCGCTGCGGGATGTGGGTGGTGGCGATGGCCTGGACGGACTTCACCCGGCCGAAGAGCTCGTGCAGGACGTACTCCCAGTGCGGGAACATGTCGACGACGATGCCGCCGCCGTCCTCCGCACGGTAGTTCCAGGACGGGCGCTGGGCGGTCTGCCAGTCTCCCTCGAAGACCCAGTAGCCGAACTCGCCGCGGATGGACAGGATCCGGCCGAAGAAGCCGCCGTCGATGAGGCGCTTCAGCTTGAGCAGGCCGGGGAGGAAGAGCTTGTCCTGGACGACGCCGTGCTTGATGCCTGCCGCGGCGGCGAGCCTCGCCAGCTCCAGGGCGCCCTCCAGCCCGGTCGCCGTCGGCTTCTCGGTGTAGATGTGCTTGCCCGCGGCGATCGCCTTCCTGATCGCCTCCTCGCGGGCGGAGGTGACCTGGGCGTCGAAGTAGATCTCGACGGTCGGGTCGGCGAGGACCGCGTCGAGGTCGGTCGAGATGTTCTCCGGGTCCAGGCCGTGCTGCTCGGCGAGCGCCCGCAGCGCGTGCTCGCGGCGGCCGACCAGGATCGGCTCGGGCCACAGCACGGTGCCGTCGCCGAGGTCGAGGCCGCCCTGTTCACGCAGGGCCAGGATGGAGCGGACCAGGTGCTGGCGGTAGCCCATGCGCCCCGTCACACCGTTCATGGCGATACGCACCGTCTTGCGTGTCACGTCGTTCCCTTCGTACGCGATGTCTGCGATCTCTGCTCGTCCGCGATGTCTGCGATCTCTGCGATGCCTGCGCCGCGTATCGCCCTGTCTTTTACTGGTGAGCGTCGCAGCAAGCGCTTTCTACTGGATAAGAAGCTAGCCTCTGATCAGTGGTCCGGACAAGACCGTGACCAGCCTGAGTTGTTCGAGGGGACGAACAGCGGGGGTTTCTGGCCGTAAGGTTCGCTCGACACACCTGGAACAGTGCACCTGGAACCGTGAGCCGTGGCTGCCTGTCTACGAGCACGTACGAGGTGGTACGACGAGATGCGCGACCGGAGGACGACGAGATGACGGTGACCCTGGCGGATGTGGCGGCCCGCGCCCAGGTCTCCCCCGCGACGGTGTCGCGCGTACTGAACGGGAACTACCCCGTGGCCGCCACCACCCGGGAGCGGGTGCTGCGCGCGGTGGACGAGCTGGACTACGTCCTCAACGGACCGGCGAGCGCACTGGCCGCCGCCACCTCCGACCTGGTCGGCATCCTGGTCAACGACATCGCCGACCCCTTCTTCGGGATCATGGCGAGCGCGATCCAGGCCGAGATCGGCGGTCCTGGCGGCCGTGCGGGCGGCGAGCGGCTGGCGGTGGTCTGCAACACGGGCGGCTCCCCGGAGCGCGAGCTGACGTATCTGACCCTGCTGCAGCGGCAGCGGGCGGCCGCGGTCGTGCTGACCGGCGGTGCCGTGGAGGACGCCCCGCACGCGGCGGCGGTCGCGTCGAAGCTGCGGAAGCTGGCGGACGCCGGGACGAGGGTCGTGCTGTGCGGGCGGCCGCCGGCGCAGGACACCGGTGCGATCGCGCTGACCTTCGACAACCGCGGCGGCGGACGCGAACTGACCGAGCATCTGATCGGCCTCGGCCATCGGCGGCTGGGCTACATCGCGGGCCCGGAGGAGCGCACCACCACCCGGCACCGGCTGGAGGGCCACCGGGCGGCGCTGGAGGCGCACGGGATCGAGGAGGACGCCCGCTGGACGGTCTACGGGCGCTACGACCGGCAGTCCGGCTACGAGGCCACGCTTGAGCTGCTGCGCCGGGATCCGTCCCTGACGGCCGTGGTCGCGGCGAACGACTCCGTCGCGCTCGGCGCGTGCGCGGCACTGCGGGACTCCGGACTGCGGATCCCGGACGACGTGTCGGTGGCCGGCTTCGACGACCTTCCGTTCAGCATCGACGCGGTGCCGTCCCTCACGACGGTGCGGCTGCCGTTGGCGGAGGCCGGGGCGCGGGCCGGGCGGATCGCCATGGGGCGGGAGGAGGTGCCGCCCGGGGGGATCGCGACGATTCGGGGGGAGCTGATGGTCCGGGGGTCTTCCGGGGGGCCTCGGTCGTAGGAGAGCTGCGGGTGGCTCGGGGGTCTTGAAGCGTGCCTGTGGCCAGGTAGCTCGCCGGGGACGATGACATGGTGCCACCCGCGGTGCCGTCGCGACGGCAGGTGCGCACCGGCCGGACGAGGCCGGTGCCTGCGCCGCTGTTCAGCGTGCGGGCACCGCGGCCGGGGCCATGACTTCGTCGTTCTCCCGGTCGTCGTCGTAGTCCACGGTGCCGCCGGCGATATGGCCGGCCAGGCCGAGCAGCAGGAAGAGCATGACGAGGGCCTTGGCCGTGGTGTCCATGAGCAGCGGCCGGGTGCCGGAGCGGACCTCGTCCGGCGGGGTCGGTTCGTCGCCGAACAGCCGCTTGGGGTAGGCGGGGGTCAGCATCGAGGCGTACGCGGTGAACCGCATCTCGTAACGGGCGACGCCGGCCGTGGCGGCGAAGACCGGCGCGGGCAGCCGGCCCAGCACGATTCCGATGAGCCAGAACACCCAGCTCAGCGTGAACCAGCCCGCCATCGCGAGGTTGCTGATGACCCCTGCCGGGATCATCAGGATCAGGCGGAAGAACACCGCGAGCCGGTTCAGCGGCGTGGCGCGCAGTTCGATCTGCACGGGGTGGCCGGGAGCCGAGAACGCGAACGGCGGATAGCGGTCGACCAGGAGCATCGAGCTCACGCCGACCCGTGTCCGGTAGACGAGGACCGAGCCGAGGAAGGAGAAGATCGCGTCGGGCAGCCGCCCCATGAACAGGGCGGCGAACCAGCCCACGATGGTCACGAAGAACGCCGCGACGGAGAGCAGGCAGACGACCACGAACTGCGGCAGGAGCAGCAGCCAGCGCAGCAGGACGGTCCAGCGCCGCTGCGGTCCGGCAGGGGGGATGTCCAGGACGGGCAGCCACTCGGCACCCCCTGGATCGGTAGCGGCCCGTGAATCCCAGCCCGTCGCCATGAGGACTCCTAGTCGTGCCGATGACGCTTGCCGATGACGCTGCCTGCCACCACCATGCTGCGGCGATGCGGCGACCCCCGCGCCCCGCAGAGGCCCAAACGGAGGTGTCCGCCCGCCCTGTCGGCCGTCCGTCAGGCGTCCCGGCCTCTGCTGAATGGTCCGTTCCGCGGCTTGACTCGACCCCACCGATGATTTCCGGGCTCCACCCGGGTCTTCCATGCCGTAGAGAAGAGACCGGAGCGGGCGAGCCCGGCCGAACCACAGGAGCGAATCCCATGCGCATCGTCATCACCGAGTTCATCAGCCTCGACGGCGTCGTCCAGGCGCCCGGCGGTCCCCAGGAGGACACCGACGGCGGGTTCGCGCACGGTGGCTGGTCGCACCCGTACTTCGACGAGGAGGTGCTCGGCCCGGCGTTCGCCGAGGGGATGGAGAAGGCCGAAGCGCTGCTGTACGGGCGTCGTACGTATCTGACGATGGCCGGCGCCTGGCCCGACCGCGCGGGTGACCCGTTCGCCGACCGGCTGAACGCCCTGAAGAAGTACGTCGTGACAGACACGCTGACCGACGACGAGCTGACCTGGAACAACAGCACCCGCATCCCCGGCGGCGAGGCCGTCGCCCGCATCCGTGAGCTGCGTGAGCGCGAGGGCGGCGACCTGGCGATGATGGGCAGCCCCACCCTCGTACGGACCCTCATCCAGGAGGGGCTGGTCGACGAGCTCCAGCTCATCGTGATGCCGGTGCTGCTCGGCGGCGGCAAGTCGATCTTCCCGGCGGACGGTGGGAAGCGGCCGTTCGAGCTCGTGTCCACGGTCGCCGGCAAGACGGGCGTACAGGTCTGCGTCTACCGGCCGGCGGGCGCCGAGGGGTAGCCGCGGGGGCGCGGGCGTCCTAGGCTCGAACCGACGATATCTCTGACTCAGTCAAATATCCGGGAGTCGCCGATCATGACCGTCCACGACATCCGCGCCTTCAACCGCTTCTACACGAACGTCATCGGCGCCCTCGACTACAGCCGCCACCTCTACGCCCCCTACACCCTCACCGAGTCCCGCGTCCTGTACGAGCTCGCGCACTCCCCGCGTACGGACGCGGCCGACCTGCGGGCCGAACTCTCCCTGGACGCGGGGTACTTGAGCCGTATCCTGAACAAGTTCGAGCAGGACGGGCTGATCGAGCGCACGACGTCCCGGCACGATCCGAGGCGTCGGCGCGTCACGCTCACCGCGCGCGGCCGGGAGACCGGCAAGCTGCTGGAGGAGCGGGCGAGCGAATCGGTCGGCTCACTGCTGTCGACCGTGCCGGCCGCCGACCGCCCGCGCCTGGCCGACGCGATGACGACCGTACGCACGATCCTGTCCCATGGCCGCCCCGCCCGCCGCGAGGACGTCCTGCTGCGCGAGCCCGCCCCCGGCGACCTCGGCTGGATCGTGCAGCGCAACGCCTCCCTGTACGCCGCCGAGTACGGCTTCAACGCCGACTACGAGGGCCTGGTCGCGAAGATCGTCGCGGACTTCGCGCAGGACCACGATCCGCATCTGGAGCGGGTGTGGATCGCCGAGCTGGACGGCCGTCCGGTGGGCTGTGTGATGTGCGTACGGGACGAGGCCCCCGCCACGGCCCGGCTGCGGCTGCTGCTGGTCGAGCCCGACGCCCGCGGCCTGGGCATCGGCGACCGGCTCGTCACGGCCGTCGTCGACTTCGCCCGCGAGGTCGGCTACCGCGAGCTCGTCCTGTGGACCAACGACGTCCTGGCCGCCGCCCGCCGCATCTACCAGCGCCACGGCTTCGTCCTCGTCACCGAGGAACCCCACCGCTCCTTCGGCAAGGACCTGACCGGCCAGGACTGGCGCCTGGATCTGCACGGCACACCGGAATGACGCCCGGGCCGGGCACGGGCCAGGGCCCCCGATGGCCCGGTGCCGGATGGGCGTCCCTCCGTTTCCCTGGCAAGGTGGATGCATGAAACTGGCGTTCTCCACCCTTGGCGTCCCCGGTCTCCCCCTCCCCGCCGTGCTGCGGCTCGCGACCGAGCACGGTTATCACGGCGTGGAGTTGCGCACGCACCCGGAGGAGCCGGTGCATCTGGGGCTCGGGCCCGCCGAACGGGCGGACGTGGCGGCCGAGTTCAAGGCCGCCGGCATCGAGCTGCTGGGCCTCGCCGGGTACGCCCGGGTCGCCGCGCCCGGTGACGACGGGCCCGTGATCGAGGAGATCCGCAGGCTCGTCGACCTCGCCCATGACCTCGGCGCCCCCTTCGTCCGCGTCTTCCCCGGCGCCGACCCCGAGCAGAGCCCCCAGTCGGCGGACGCCATCGCCGCACGGCGCCTCGGTACGGCCGCGGAGTACGCCGCCGACATGGGCGTACGGATCCTGCTGGAGACCCACGACTCGCACCGCACCGCCGCCGCCGCGATCCGTGTCCTCGGCCTGGTCGGCCACCGCCACGTCGGCTCGCTGTGGGACGTCATGCACACCTGGCTGGGCGGCGAGCAGCCCACCGAGAGCTACGCCGCCCTCTCCCCGTACCTCGGCTACGTCCAGGTCAAGGACATCGCCTCCGCCGACGACACGACCCCGCTGCCGCTCGGCGCCGGGGTACTGCCGCTCGCCGAGTGCGTGGAGGTGCTCTCCCGGCACGGCTGGGACGGCTGGCTGTGCTGGGAGTACGAGAAGCGGTGGTACGAGGAGGCCGCACCGCTGGACGGGCTGCTCGGGGCGGGGCGGGACCATCTGGCGCGGCTGCTGAACGAGTCGGCCTAGATGTGACCTGGCGGTGGCCCAGCCGTGGCCTAGCTTCCGTGGGCACAGGCCCGTAATTCGCTCGCACGGCGCGCGGGCCGCCGTATAGCCTCGCGCCTCGTGCCCGAACCCACTCCGCGTCCCGTCATGCCGTCATGAGCCTCGCCCGTACGTTGATCGACGTACGGCCGCTGCGCACCTCCCCCGTCTTCCGGCGGCTGCTGATCGGGCGGACCGTGTCCGTGCTCGGTGGCTTCATGACGATGGTGACCGTCATGTACCAGGTGTGGGACATGACCCACAGCACGGTCTGGAGCGGTGCGGTCGGTCTCGCGCAGGCGTTGCCGATGGTGGGGGTCGGGCTGTTCGCCGGGTCGTGGGTGGACCGCGGCGACCGGCGGCGGATCTTTCTGCTGGCCACCGTCGGGCAGGCGGTGTGCGCGCTGCTGCTCGCGGTGCAGGGCTTCACCGGGGGTGTGCCGGTGGCCGGGATCCTCGCGCTCGTCGCGGCCGGGTCGTGCTTCGGGGCGGTCGGCGGTCCGGCGGCGGGGGTGTTCGTCCCGCGGCTGCTGCCCAAGGAGCAGGTGGCGGCCGGGCTGGCCCTCAACCACGCCTCCGGTCAGGCGATGATGCTGCTCGGCCCGGCGCTGGGCGGGCTGTTCCTCGGCTGGTTCGGCATCGGCGTCTGCTATCTGCTGGACGCCCTGAGCTTCGGTCTCGCCTTCTACGGCGCGTTCGGGCTGCCCGCGCTGCCGCCCGAGGGCGAGCCGTCGCGGGCCGGGCTGCACGGCGTTCTGGACGGCCTGCGCTTCCTGGCCGGGCATCGGGTGGTCCGGGGCGCGCTCATCACCGACCTCGCCGCCACGGTCCTCTCCATGCCGGTCAGCCTCTTCCCGCTGGTCAACGCCGAACGCTTCGGCGGCGACCCACGCACCCTCGGCCTGTTCCTGTCGGCCGTCGCGGTGGGCGGCGTCACGGCCACGGCCCTGTCCGGGGCGGTCACCCGGCTGGGCCGCCCCGGTGTGGTGATGCTGTGCGGGGCGGGGGTCTGGGGCTCGGCACTGGCCCTGTTCGGGCTGATGACCGACCCGTGGGCGGGGCTCGCGGTGCTGGCGCTGGCGGGGGGTGCGGATGCCCTGGCCGTCATCTCGCGCAGCACGATCGTCCAGACCCATACGCCCGATGCGCTGCTGGGGCGGGTGACGGCCGCGGAGCAGATCGTGGGGCAGGCGGGGCCGCATCTCGGCAACATGCGGGGCGGGTTGGTCGCCGGGTGGTCGTCCGGGGCGACCGCACTGGTGACGGGTGGGGTGCTGTGCGTGGTGGCGGTGGCGTATGTGAGCACCGGTACGCCGGAGCTGCGGGACGGGCCCGGGGAGGGGGCCGAGGAGGCGGCCGGGGAGAAGTCCGAGGAGGCGGCCGTTGAGGAGTCCGAGGAGGGGCCAACTGCCAGCTCCCTCTAGCCGGTTGAGGATTCCCGCCGCAAGAACCGGGCGACCCGGCTCTCCAGCCGCCCCCGGCACTGCGGCCACTCCGCCGCCGTGACGGAGAAGATCGCGGAGTCCCGCAACCGCCCGTCCTCCCCCGGCGCCCAGGACCGCGACCAGTTCCTCAGCACGCCCTCGAAGCGGGCGCCCACGCTCGCGATTGCCGCGCGGGAGCGCTCGTTGCGGGCGTCCGTCTTCAGGTCCACGCGGGAGACGTCCCACTCCTCGAAGGCGTGCCGGAAGAGGAGCAGCTTGGCCTCGGCGTTCAGGCCCGTGCCCTGGGCCGAGCGGGCGAGCCAGGTGAAGCCGACCTCGACGGCGTCCAGTCGGTCGGCGGACCGCCAGCAGCGCGGCTCCCAGTACGAGGTGGCGCCCACCGCCCGGCCCGTCGCCAGGGACACCTGTGCGTACGGTGCCAGCCGCCCCGTGGCCGCCCGTTCGAGCTGCGCGTCGACGTAGTCGCCGATCTCGTGCTTCCTCGGCACCCACGTGAACGCGTACGTCCCGCGGTCCTCCTCCGCCGCCACCGCCAGATCGGCGGCGTGCCGGTGCGTCAGCGGCTCCAGCCGTACCAACGCGCCCTCAAGGACCGGACCCTCCAGCTTGAAGCCCACCCGTCGACCCCCGTCACAACCGCGCCCGCAGCGCCCCGAACTCCTCATGGAAACCAGGGAAAGTCTTCCGTACGCACCCGGGGTCGTCGAACGAAATACCCGGCACCCGCAGCCCGGTCACCGCGAAGGACATCACGATGCGGTGGTCGCCGTACGACTTGATCTCCGTGTCGGTCGCGAGGGGCGCACCGGGCCGGATCTCGATCCAGTCCGGGCCCGTCGCCACCTCCGCCCCCAGCCGCCGCAGGTTCTCCGCGCAGGCCTCCAGGCGGTCGCACTCCTTCACCCGGGTGTTGGCCACGTCCTCGATCCGCACCGGCCCGGAGGCGAACGGGGCGATGGCCGCGAGGGTCGGCATGGTGTCGGAGATGTCGCGCATGTTGACGGTGATGCCGTGCAGTTCGCCCGTGCCGCGAACCGTCGTCGCGTCCGTGCCCACCGTCACCCGCGCGCCCATCCGCCGCAGTACGTCGACGAAGCCCAGGTCGCCTTGGAGCGCGCCCTCGCCCAGGCCCGGGACCGTCACCTCGCCGCCCGGCGTCACGGCCGCCGCCGCGAAGAAGTAACTGGCCGTCGACGCGTCGGGTTCCACGGCGTAGGTCGCGGCGCGGTAGCCGCCAGGCGGGACCACAAAGGTGTTCCCCTCCCTGCTCACCTCCACCCCGAACGCCCGCATCATCGCGATCGTGATCTCGACGTACGGCACCGACACCAGGTCGGTGACGGTGATGCGCAGGCCCCTGCGGGTCAGCGGTCCGAGCAGCAGCAGTGCCGTGAGGTACTGCGACGACTGGCCCGCGTCCAGTGTCACCTCCCCGCCCTCGACGCCGGCCGCGGCGATCGTCAGCGGGTGGTGGCCCTCCTTCTCCGCGTGCCGCAGGTCCACACCCAGGTCGCGCAGGGCCTTGCTCAGCGGCCCCAGTGGGCGTCGGCGCATCTGGGGCGAGGCGTCGAAACGGTAGGTGCCGTGGCCGGCCGCGGCCAGCGTCGGCAGGAAGCGGGCCGTGGTCGCGCCGTCGCGGCAGTAGACGTCCGCCTCCGCGACCGCGGGTCCCTGCGGGCGGCCGTCGACCTGCCAGGTGTCCGGGGTCCTGCCCACGCGGTAGCCGAGCCGCGTCAGGCCCTCCGCGAACCCCTCCGTGTCGTCGGAGCGCAGCGGCCGTACGAGGGTGGTGACACCGTCGGCCGCGGCCGCCAGGAAGAGGGCGCGGGCGGTGATGGACTTGGAACCGGGGATGGCGACTACGGGCATGGCCTCATGATCGCCCGGCCGTCCGTTCCGGTGCCCGGACGTCCACGGGATGGACCCGCACCCGGCCCTCGTCCGTGGCCCACTCGTCTGCCCGTTCGTCTGCCCATTCGCATGCCCGCTCGTCTACCCATCCGTCACACCACCCCCCGGCTCACCAACTTCGCCGATTCCGGCCATCCCCGGGAACCCAGCCCCCTCCCCGCTCGTCCAACCCGCAAGCTGCCGGAGAGTCACCGTGGTGCGGTGTCGGCCCTCGCTGCTGGCTGCGATCGCTGACCACCCTCTCCGCCGTGCCGCGGCCGGCAGCATGCCGCCATCGGCGCGCCCCCCTCCAACTGCGCCGATGGCGGCCCCTTGTCGGCTACGGCCCGCTCCCTTGACCGGCAGAAACTTCCCGGTTATTGGTGACTTCTCGGAAGTTTCCTTCAGAGCACCACCTCCGGAAGGAGCGCACGTGCCCGACACCAGCACGGGAAACACCGCAACGCCCGCAAGACGGACGGTCCTCGCGGCCACCGCCGGTCTGACCACCGCCCTCTGCGTCGGCGGCGCCGCCCACGCCGCCACCCCCGACGACCGCAAACTGCGCGCGCTCATCGCCCGGATGACCCTGCCGGAGAAGGTCGGCCAGCTCTTCGTCATGCGGGTCTACGGCCACTCCGCGACCGCCCCCGACCAGGCCGACATCGACGCCAACCTCAAGGAGATCGGCGTCCGCACGGCCGCCGAGCTGGTCGCCGAGTACCGGGTGGGCGGCATCATCTACTTCACCTGGGCGCACAACACCCGCGACCCGCATCAGATCGCCGACCTGTCCAACGGCATCCAGCGGGCCTCCCTCACCCAGCCCCGCGGTCTGCCCGTGCTCATCTCCACCGACCAGGAGCACGGCATCGTCTGCCGCGTCGGCGAGCCCGCCACCCTCTTCCCCGGCGCCATGGCCATCGGCGCGGGCGGCTCGCGCACCGACGCACGCACCCTCGGCCGTATCGCCGGACGGGAGCTCAAGGCGCTCGGCATCCGGCAGAACTACTCCCCCGTGGCCGACGTGAACGTCAATCCGGCCAACCCGGTCATCGGCGTCCGCTCCTTCGGTGCCGAACCGGCCGCGGTGGCCGGCATGGTCGCCGCCGAGGTGGCCGGATACCAGCGCGGGCGGCAGATCGCGGCCACCGCCAAGCACTTCCCGGGGCACGGCGACACCGCCGTCGACAGTCACTACGGCTTCCCGGTCATCACCCACACCCGTGAGCAGTGGGAGAGCCTGGACGCGCCGCCCTTCCGGGCCGCCGTCCGGGCCGGCATCGACTCGATCATGACCGCGCACATCATGGTCCCGGCCCTGGACGACTCCGGCGACCCGGCCACCCTCTCCCGCCCCATCCTCACCGGCATCCTGCGCGGCGAACTGGGCTACGACGGAGTCGTGGTGACCGACTCGCTGGGCATGGAGGGCGTACGGACGAAGTACGGCGACGACCGCGTCCCGGTCCTCGCGCTCAAGGCGGGCGTCGACCAGCTCCTCAACCCGCCGTCCCTCGACATCGCGTGGAACGCGGTCCTCAAGGCCGTCCAGAGCGGTGAGCTGACCGAGGCGCGGCTCGACGAGTCGATCCTGCGGATCCTGCGGCTGAAGGCGAAGCTGCGGCTGTTCGAGGAGCCGTACGTCAGCCAGGGCGGCGTCGACCGCAACGTCGGCACCCCGTCCCACCTCGCGACCGCCGACCGCATCGCCGAGCGCACCACGACCCTGCTGGTCAACGAGGGCGCCCTGCTCCCGCTGTCCCGCCGCACCCACCCCAGGGTCCTGGTCGTCGGCGCCGACCCGGCCTCCCCGTCCGGCACCACCGGACCGCCGACCGGCGTGCTCGCCGCCGCCCTCACCGAACTGGGCTTCACGGCGACCCCCCTGTCGACCGGCACCGCACCCTCCGCCGCCACCATCGCCAAGGCCGTCGCGGCGGCACGGGAAGCGGACGCGGTGGTGGTGGGGACGTACAACGTCACCGCGGGCAGTGCGCAGCGGACACTGGTCGAGCAGCTCCTCGCGACGGGGAAACCGGTGGTGGCGGTCGCGATCCGCAACCCCTACGACGTGGCCCATCTGCCCGGCGCACCCGCCTACTTGGCGGCGTACTCGTGGACCGATGTCGAGCTGCGCGCGGCGGCCCGGGTGATCGCCGGCCGGGTGGCGCCGCGCGGGAGACTGCCCGTGCCGGTGCAGCGTGCGGACGATCCGACCCGGGTCCTGTACCCGGTCGGGCACGGCCTGTCGTACGGGAGGAACTGACACCACCTGGCACCTCGGACGTAGCGCTCGTACGCCATATAACGACCCCACTCACCCCCAAACGACGCAAAGGACCCCACACGTCTGGCGTGTGCCCGTCGCCGCGGGCCACGCTTGACGGGGGTACCCGGGGGGAGTGCGATGCGTGGGAGAAATGCGGTCGGGGTGGCCTGTGCGTTGCTGGTGCTGCTCATCGGCTTGCTGACGGGGTGCCAGAGCACGTCGGGGGCGGCCGGGGAAGAGGACGGGCGGCTCGACAAGACCGCGAGCGAGCAGCAGGTGACGCCGACCCGGCCCGCGGGCTACGGCGCGGTGTTCCTCGGCGTCGACGAGTGCAGTTCCTTCGGTACGACGAGCTTCACCGAGGTGTCCTGCACCAGTGAGCGGGCGGCGGCGCGGGTCGTGGCGCGGCACGACGGGGCCGTGAGCGGCGGGCCGCTGTGCCCGGGGACCACGGACTTCGTGCTGCACATCAGCGAGCAGAGCCGGTCCTCCGACGAGGACGGTGACGGCGCGATCCCGCAGGGCTACGCCTGTATGCGCAACCTGGCCCCGCCCCACCCCGGCGACCCGGGCGGCGGGGGCGGCCCCCGCACGATCGTCGGCGACTGCGTGTACAGCTCGGGCGACGGCCAGGTCCGTGAGACGTCGTGCGACGGCAAGGGACAGCAGAAGCCGGAGTACAAGGTGACGAAGGCCGCCGGCAAGCGGGCGGGGTGCCCCTTGTCGACGGCCCTTTACGTCCAGCTGGGCGGCGAGAAACCGGTGGGTTGCGCGCGGCCCGTATGAGACGTGCGGCTACGGACGCAGCGTCGGCTGCCGGTCCACGCCGCGCACGTCCAGCTTGGCGTCGTACTTCGCCAGCGGCTTCGCCCGGTCCACGGCGGCGGCCGGGACACCGGCCCACTGCAGGATGCGGGCCGTGGCGAGGTTCTTCTCGTCGGCGGTCAGACCGGACACACGGGCGCCGTGGTTGGCGCCGGGGGCGGTGAGGACGTACGAGTCCTCGGCGCCCTTGCCGAGGCGGAACCGCTCGCCGCCCCACGGGTCGTTCTGCCCGTAGACGAAGAGCATCTGGTGGGCGTTGTGCCGCACCCAGCTGTCCACGTCACGCATGGCCCGCGGCTGGAACGTCGTCGGGATGTCCCTCGGGACGAAGTTCCGCGGGGGCTGGTAGCCGTAGCGGAGGTACTTCTTCTCGATGTGCGGGAAGTGGATCGTGGGCGCGCCGAGCTGGGTGGCCGCCTGGTAGTAGTACGGGGTGTACGGCTCCAGGCCCTGGTCGGTGTAGAAGGAGAAGCCGGAGACCGTGTCGATGGACGTCCAGATCTGGTCGTCGGTGGCGTTCTTCGCGTCCGGCGGGACCAGCTTGTCGTCGGCGCAGTTCTCCAGCAGGTTGTACTGCCAGAAGCCCCAGACGTAGTCCAGGACGACCGCCTCGTACGCCCGGTCCAGGCTGCCGATCGTGCGGAAGGTGTAGCCGTTGTCGGCGGCGACCGCGGCGTACTTCTTCTCCAGCGGCTCCCGGCGCACCAGCGCCTCCCGCTGCACGGCGTTCAGCCGGTCGCGGCACTCCTTGGTGCCGACGGTCGCGAAGAAGCGGTCGTAGGCGGAGTCCTCGTCGTTGACGACGTCGTTGGGGGCGACGTAGGCGACGACGCCGTCCATGTCCCTCGGGTAGAAGCGCTCGAAGTAGGTGGCGGTCATGCCGCCCTTCGAGCCGCCCGTGGAGAGCCAGTTCTTGTCGTAGACCTTCTTCAGCGCCTTGAAGATGCGGTGCTGGTCGCTGGCCGCCTGCCAGATGTCCAGCTTGGTCCAGTCGGCCGGGTCGGGCCGGGACGGCGTGAAGAAGCGGTACTCCATGGATATCTGGTTGCCGTCCACGATCTGGGTCGGCTCGCTGCGGCGCGGTGTCGTGGAGAGCTCGTAGCCGCTGGTGTAGAAGACCGTCGGCCGGCTGACGTCCTTGTGCAGCACGGTGATCCGCTGCTGGAACGTTCCCTTGGACGGGTGCCGGTGGTCGACCGGCTGGGTGTAGTTGAGGACGAAGAAGCGGTAGCCGGTGTACGGCTTCTCCTCGATCAGGCTCATCCCCGGTATGGAGAGCAGCCGTTCCTTTATGTCGGCGGTGGCCTGCGGCCGGGCGGCGGTGGCCGCTCCTGCCGTGCCCGCCGTCGCCGCCGTACCCAGCGTGCCGATCAGCACGGTGAGCGCCAGCAGCCATCTGAGCGCCTTGCGCATGCACCCTCCCCGGTGAGTCAGATGTGCGTGCGGAAGCTATCGGAGCAACTCCCTGACACACCAGGGGAGATGAAGAAAACCCGGCGGAGGTGGCCTGTCAGTGGCCGAAATCAGTCGGCATCAGCGGGCATCAGCGGGTCAGCAAAGAATCCAGCCCTTGCTCACGGACCCCGACCCGACCTTGCCCTTGACCCAGACACAGCGCTGCCCGGCATGCACGGTGACCGGCCCGGCCCAGCTGGTGTACTTGCCCTCGTCCTCGACCCTGTTGGCGCGGTACGCCTGCACGCTGACCATCATCCACTGCGCCCGCCCCGAGCTCTTGGGCTTGACGATGGCGCAGACATGCCCCCGCTTCTTGTACACGTAGAGCGTGCCGGTGGAGAACGGATATGTCCTGACCTTGCGCCCCGCACACCCCGTGGGAGCGGTCTGCGCCTGCGCCTCCGTCGGCGCCGCGACCGCGAGCACTCCGGACGCGGTCAGCAACGCCAGACCGACCACCAGCCGCCGGCCTATCGCACCCATGTCCACTGTCCTGTCCTCCCCGTACACCGGCAATGAGCGTACTGATGTACGGACGCACGACGTATGCCGGGTGGTTGCACGGCAGTCCCCCGACCCGCAGCCGCCCCCTCAGTCCAGCCCGGCGCCGACCGGCTCTCCGACGAACGTGCGCCACAGCTCCGCATAGCGCCCGCCCCGCGCCACCAGCTCGTCGTGCGTGCCGTCCTCGGCGACCCGGCCGTCGGCCATCACGACCACACGGTCCGCGCGGGCGGCCGTGGTCAGCCGGTGGGCGACCACCAGGGTGGTGCGGCGGCCGGCGAGGCGGTCGGTCGCCTGGTTGACCTGGGCCTCCGTGGCCAGGTCGAGGGCGGCGGTCGCCTCGTCGAGGAGGAGGACGTCGGGGTCGACCAGTTCGGCGCGGGCCAGGGCGATCAGCTGGCGCTGCCCGGCGGAGAGGTTGCGGCCGCGTTCGGCGACCTCGTGCAGGTAGCCGCCGTCGAGGGTCGCGATCATCTCGTGGGCGCCCACCGCCCGGGCCGCAGCCTCGACCTCGGCGTCCGTCGCCTCGGGACGGCCGTAGGCGATGGCGTCGCGGACGGTGCCCTGGAAGAGGTACGCCTCCTGCGGGACGACGCCGAGCCGGTGGCGGTACGACGTGATGTCCAGGGAGCGCAGGTCCGTGCCGTCGACGGTGACCCGGCCGCCGGTCGGGTCGTAGAAGCGCGCGACCAGCTTGACGAGGGTCGACTTGCCGGCGCCCGTCTCGCCGACGAAGGCGACCGTCTGACCGGCGGGTATGCGCAGGTCGATGCCGGACAGGGCCGCGTCCCCCTCATCGGCACCGCCGTACTTGAAGTGCACGTCCTCGAACGCGATCTCGCCCCGCAGCGACAGCACCTCCAGCGGTTCCTCGGCCGCCTCGGTCGACGTCGGCTCCTGCAGGAGCTCCTGGATGCGGCCGAGGGAGACGGTGGCCTGCTGGTAGCCGTCGAAGACCTGGGAGAGCTGCTGGACCGGGGCGAAGAACAGGTCGATGTAGAGCAGGTACGCCACCAGCGCGCCGGTCGTCAGCGTCGCCGCGTCGATCCGTCCGCCGCCCACGATCAGCACCGCCGCCACGGCCGCCGACGACAGGAACTGCACGAAGGGGAAGTAGATCGAGATCAGCCACTGGCCCCGGATACGGGCCTTGCGATAGCTGTCGCTGCGCTCGGCGAACCGTGCGCCGCCGTCCCGCTCGCGCCGGAAGGCCTGCACGATCCGCAGCCCGGACACCGACTCCTGGAGGTCGGCGTTCACCAGCGACACCCGCTCCCGGGCGAGTTCGTACGCCTTCACGCTCGCCCGGCGGAAGTAGTACGTGGCGACGATCAACGGCGGCAGCGTCGCGAAGACGACCAGCGCGAGCTGGAGGTCGAGCACCAGCAGGGCGACCATGATGCCGAAGAAGGTGACGACCGAGACGAAGGCGGTGACCAGGCCGGTCTGCAGGAATGTCGACAAAGCGTCAACATCCGTCGTCATCCTGGTCATGATCCGGCCGGTCAGCTCACGCTCATAGTAGTCGAGTCCGAGCCGCTGCAGCTGGGCGAAGATCTTCAGGCGCAGGGAGTAGAGGACGCGCTCGCCGGTACGCCCGGTCATCCGCGTCTCCCCCACCTGCGCCACCCACTGGACGACCACGGCGACCACGCCGAGCAGGGACGCCGCCCAGACCGCGCCGAGGGCGGCCTGGGTGACACCGGAGTCGATGCCGTGCCGGATCAGAACGGGCAGCAGCAGACCCATGCCGGCGTCCACCGCGACCAGGCCGAGGCTGATGAGGAGAGGGAGCCCGAAGCCTCGCAGCAGCCGTTTCAGGCCGTACGACTCCTCGGGGCGCACCGCGCGCGCCTCGTCGATGTCGGGGGTGTCGGTCGCCGGGGGCAGCGCGTCGACCTGGGCGAGGAGCTCGGGCGTCGCCGGGGACTCGGACAGCGCCAGGTCCTTGGGCTCGCGGTCGCCGGTCCACAGCCGGGGAGTCACCCCGCGCTCGGCGTCGAACTCCGCCTCCAGCTCGTCCCGTACGGAGGTGTCCTCCTGCGGGCAGGCCGGCTGGGCGTGGCCGGGCGAGACGCCGCCGAGTTCGTCGGGGTCGGTGAGCAGGCGGCGGTAGAGGGCCGAGCGCTGCTGGAGTTCCTCGTGGGTGCCGATGTCGGCGAGCCGGCCGGCGTCCAGGACGGCGATGCGGTCGGCGAGGTTCAGGGTGGAGCGCCGGTGCGCGATCAGCAGCGTCGTCCGGCCCTCCATGACCTGCTTCAGCGCCTCGTGGATCTCGTGCTCGACCCGGGCGTCCACCGCCGACGTCGCGTCGTCCAGGACGAGGAGGCGGGGGTCGGTGAGGATCGCGCGGGCGAGCGCGACGCGCTGACGCTGGCCGCCGGAGAGGGTGAGGCCGTGCTCGCCGACCTTGGTGTCGTAGCCGTCGGGCAGCTCGGCGATGAAACGGTCCGCCTGGGCAGCGCGTGCGGCGGTGCGGATCTCCTCCTCGGTCGCGTCGGGACGGCCGTACGCGATGTTGTTGCGGACCGTGTCCGAGAAGAGGAAGGAGTCCTCGGGGACCAGCCCGATCGCGGCCCGCAGCGAGTCGAAGGTCAGCTCGCGCACATCGTGGCCGCCGACGAGGACGGCGCCACGCGTGACGTCGTAGAAGCGCGGCAGGAGCAGGGAGACGGTGGACTTTCCGGAGCCGGAGGAGCCGACGACGGCGAGGGTCTCGCCGGGGCGTATCTCGAAGCTGAGCCCGTCCAGGACGGGGGCGCCCGGGTCGGCGGAGTCGCCGTAGCCGAAGGCCACGTCGTCGAACTCGACGGTCGCGGGGGCGTCGGCGGGCAGCGTCTTGGTGCCCTCCTTGATCGACGGCTCGGTGTCGATCAGCTCAAGGACACGCTCGGTGCCCGCCCGGGCCTGCTGCCCGACCGTGAGCACCATGGCGAGCATCCGGACCGGCCCGACCAGCTGGGCGAGATAGGTGGAGAACGCGACGAACGTACCGAGGGTGATGTGCCCGCGCACCGCCAGCCAGCCGCCGAGCGCGAGCATCGCGACCTGCCCGAAGGCGGGGACGGCCTGGAGCGCCGGGGTGTACTTGGAGTTGAACCGGATGGTGCGCAGCCGCCCCGCGAAGAGCCGCCGGCCGACCTCCCTGAGCTTCCCGGTCTCCTGCTCCTCCTGCCCGAAGCCCTTCACCACGCGTACGCCGCTGACGGCGCCGTCGACCACGCCCGCGACGGCGGCGGCCTGGGCCTGGGCGTACCAGGTGGCGGGGTGCAGCTTGGTCCGGCTGCGCTTGGCGATCCACCACAGGGCGGGTCCGACGGCCAGCGCGACGAGGGTGAGCGGGATGGACAGCCAGGCCATCACGGCCAGGGAGATCAGGAAGAGGGCGAAGTTCCCGATGGTCATCGGGAGCATGAAGAGCAGGCCCTGGATCAGCTGGAGGTCGCTGGTGGCGCGTCCGACGACCTGCCCGGTGGACAGCTCGTCCTGGCGCCGCCCGTCCAGCCGGGTGATCGTCTCGAACATCTCGGTCCGCAGATCGTGCTGGACGTCGAGCGCGAGGCGGCCGCCGTAGTAGCGGCGTATGTAGGTGAGGACGTACACGGCGAGGGCTGCGGCTATGAGCAGCCCCGCCCACACCGCCATCCCCCGGCTGTGATCACCGATGACGTCGTCGATGATCACCTTGGTGATCAGCGGGACGATCGCCATGACGGCCATACCGGCGAGCGAAGAGCCCAAGGCCAGGACGACGTCCTTCGGATAACGCCATGCGTACGCGGCCAGTCTGCGCGCCCAGCCCTTCGACTCCCCCTGCTGCGCTGCCACGCGGTGCCCTCCGTTTCGGCCTGATCTACCGGAAGGCACCAACGCGGACGAGCTCGGATTTCATCCCGCCGCAACAAACGGGGGCAATGCGCTCAGATACGTACTCGCAGGTAGTAGAACCGGGTCGTCTGTACGGCGTTCTGGTTGTCGTCGCTGACCAGCAGCACCTTGAGGCGTCCCTTCGAGTACCCCGTGATCGCCATGCCCTCGATGTTGTCGAGCAGCGGGTTCGGCTGGGGCTGCTTGGCGGTCGCTCCCAGTGACGGGCAGTTCACGAGGTCGGCGAGGAGGGTCTTCCTGATGAGACGTACGTCGTCCTGCCCGGTCAGGTTCTCGACGCCGCTGGTGTCCGTCGCCCGGCGCGGGTCGGCCAGGTAGAGGCGGACGGTGTTGCCGACGCCGGAGGTGAAACCGCGCTCCAGGACGAGGAGGCGGCCGTCGGGGGTGGCCTGGACCTCGGGGACGCCGAGGCCGGTGTCGGCGCGGTAGGCGTACTGGCGGCCGAGCTCGAAGGGGTCGCCCTTGTCGTCTTTGCCGCGCCGCCAGGTCTGGAAGCGGACGATGCCGGCGCTGTCGCCGCTGAGCGCGTACTCCATCGAGGCGAGCAGGGTACGGCCGCCGGGCAGCAGGGTCAGCCCCTCGAAGGTGCCGTTGGAGACGGCGCGGCCGGCCGGAACGACCCTGAGCGCGTCCGGCACGGGGAGCCGGTCGAGGACCCTGCCGTCGCGGGAGTAACGGCGAACGGAAGGCTCGGTCTCGGAGGAGATCAGCCGCGTGCCGTCCCGGTCCACGACGAGTCCCTCGGAGTCGAGGGCGGCGCCGTTCTCGTCGGCGAGCGGGGTGACGGCGTTCGGCGCGAGGGTCCCGCCGTCCAGCCCGAAGAGGGCGGAACGGTCGGACACGGCCGCGAGGGAGCCGTCCCGGTCCACGGCGAGCCCGGAGAAGTTCCCGACGAAGGTGCCGGCGTACGTCGTCTTGTCGAGCGCGTCGGAGAAGCGGTCGATGGAGACGGTGGGCGAGCAGGCGTGGCCGTCCGGCGAGTTGACGTGCCCGCCCTGCGGGATGGCGTGGGCGTTCGCCGGGCCGGCGGCGGTGAGGCAGGTGGCTGCCGCCAGGCCCGCGGTGGCGGTCGCGAGTACGGTTCTCAGGCGCATGGGGGCACCGTAGGACGGGTGGGTGACGCAGGGGAGACCGGCTCGTGAAGCGTCAGCTCGCGGCGAGGTCCTTGTGGATGGCCTTGGCGACGCCCTGGATGGTCGAGATGCCGTAGTTCATGGTGCTGTTGCCGTGGGTGAGCACCGTGACCATGTAGTCGTGGCCGCCGCCCTTGAAGGTGCCGACGCTGTGCACCCGCCAGCCGTGGGTGGCCCGCTCCAGCCAGCCGTTCTTCACGGCCACCGAGACACCGGACGGCGCTCCGTACGGCGTGCCCCAGCGCTGCGAGGAGACGACCTGGCTCATCAGCTTCAGGATGTAGGAGCGGGAGTTGTCGCTCAGCACGGAGTTGCGGGCCGTGAGGAGCTTCAGCAGCTTCTGCTCGTCGGTGACGGTGATCTGGGTCAGGCCCCAGTAGCCGTCCGAGCCGGGCTTGGTCTGGGTCATGCCGGCGGCGGTGAGGAAGCCCTTGATCTTCGTCATGCCGAGCTGCTTCCAGAGCGTGCGGGTCGCGGCGTTGTCGGACTTGGTGATCATGGCCTTGGCGAGGGACACCTCCCGGTCGGTGAGATACCGGTCGTGCTTCTTCGCGTCCCACAGCAGCGTGGCCAGCACGGTGACCTTGACGACGCTGGCGGAGTCGAAGGCGGTGCCGGGCCGCAGCGTGCAGGTGGTGTTCGTGGCACGGTCGTACAGGCCGACCGCGACGGTGCCCTTGCGGTTGGCGAGCGCCGCGGTGATGTCCTTCTTCAGCTTGGCGGCGAGGCCGTCCTTGGCCGACGTACAGCTGACGGTGGGTGTGGTCGCCGCGGCGGCGGGCGTGGCGGCCGCGAGGGAGGGCACCAGCACGCCCGCACCGACCCCCACCGCGACGAACGCTCTCGCCCGTCTGGAAACGCCTCTTGACTTTTCGCTCGGTGTCCCGTGATTCATGCCCTCTTGACTCGTGAGGCGGATGGAAAGGTTGTACGCGGGGGAAAGGTTCTGAGGCTCTCGGGTGTGATGACCGCTGACGACGTGTTGACCGTCCTGTCCCTGCTGCGCGAGGCGCGGGCCGATGTCCGGATCGGGGGCGGCCGGGGGATCGACGCCCTGGTCGGGGAGCAGACCCGCGACCACGGCGACCTGGACCTGATGCACCGCCAGGAACAGGAGACGGCCGTGGTGACGGCCCTGTCCGCCGCGGGTTTCGCGGAGACCCTGGACCGGCGGCCCGTCCGGTTCGTGGTCACGGCCCGGGACGGGCGGGAGATCGATCTGCATCCACTGGTCTTCGCCGAGGACGGCTCCGCGGTGCAGGCGTCACCCGAGCCGTCGCGCCCTTTCAAGTACCCCTCATCCTGCTTCGTGACGGGCACGATCAGCGGGACGACGGTCCCGTGTCTGTCCGCCGAGCAGCAGGTTTACTTCCATCAGGGGTACGAGCCGAGGTCCCGGGACCGGCATGACATGGCTCGGCTGCGGCGGGCTTTCGGGGTTGGCACGTACTTCTGGGGGGCGGCGGCGCGACACCCACGGCCCTGACCGTCTGTCAGTCGTAGAAGAACAGCTCAAGGTCCTCGACCGACCCTGGCCCGGTCAGGAAGGCCTCGGCCTGGGCGATCTCATCCCCTGGTGGCAGCAGGCCCTCTCGGAGCCGCGTCATCCATCTCTCACCCTGCTCGCCGATCGCATAGATCCCTGACAGCAGCTCAGCCATGCCCGCAGGGTGTGTCGGGCTGTGCCCGACGACGGGCCGGAGTTCCCATCCACCCGCCCTGGCGGCGAGCCGGAGCACACCGGCCCAGTTGGCGATTCGCCCGATGCGTACGTGCCACGAGTCTTCGGTGAACGGCGCCGGTCGACCGCCGTGCAGGGCATGGGTGGCAGCCCTGATGTCCGCGATCACCTGCCGTTCCACGGCATCACGGACCCAGCGCCCCTCCTGCGATTCCTCGACGGCGGCAGAGAGCCACACCCATGCGCCGTCCAGCCGGGATGCGAACTTGTCCATGCCAACAGGTTTCCATCCCTTGCAGACCCTCTTTGCAGACCCCTTTGAGAATCCACAGCAAACCGCCAGGCACGGCACAGCCCGCACCCACCCCCGCCGCACACGATGCGCGGGTGACATCAGCCACCGATCCCCACCCCCACACGACCGTGACCACCCCCGACGCGCCCCCGCCGAGTCCGGCCCCGCCCGCGTCGTCCCCGGACAAGGCACCGCGCTGGTCGCTCCCGGCCCTGCTGGCGATCCTGATCCTGGCGGCGGTGCTGTACTCCTGGAATCTGTCCGGGTCGAGCCTCAACAGCTTCTACAGCGCGGCCGTGCTGAGCGGTACGCAGAGTTGGAAGGCGTGGTTCTTCGGCTCGCTGGACGCGGGGAACTTCCTCACCGTCGACAAGCCGCCGTTCGCCCTGATGGTGATGGGGCTGTCGTGCCGTGTCTTCGGTTACGGCACCTGGCAGATGATGCTGCCGATGGTCCTGGTCGCGCTGGCGACGATCTGGATCGTGCACGCCTCGGTGAAGCGGGTGTGGGGCCACGGCGCGGCGACGGTCGCCGCTCTGGTGCTGGCCCTGACCCCGATCACGGTCGCGATCAACCGGGACAACAACCCGGACACGCTGCTGGTGTTCCTGATGGCCGGCGGCGCGGCGCTCGCCCTGCGGGCCGTCCGCAACGGCAAGTTGCTGCCGGTGGTCGGCTCCGCGGTCTGCTTCGGGCTCGCCTTCAACACCAAGATGCTCCAGGGCTACATCGCGCTGCCCGCCGTCTTCGCGGTCTACCTGTACGCGGCCAAGCCGAAGCTCGTGAAGCGGATCGTCAATCTCCTCATCGCGGGCGTCGCCCTCGTCGTCTCCAGCTTCTGGTGGGCAGCTGCCGTCTCGCTCGTGCCCGCCGACGAACGCCCGTACATCGGCGGTTCGACCGACGGCACGGCCTGGGACCTGATCATGGGCTACAACGGCCTCGGCCGGATCCTCGGCGGCGAGGGCAACGGCGGAGGAGGCGGTGGCGGGGGCGGTGGTTTCTCCGGGACCGCCGGGATCGGCCGCCTCTTCAACGACATCCTCGGCGGCCAGATCTCCTGGCTGATCCCCTTCGCGGCCATCGCCTGCGTCGGCGGCCTCGTCCTGTGCGGCCGCGCCCCGCGCACCGACCTCACCCGTGCCGCGCTGCTGATGTGGGGCGGCTGGACGGCCCTGCACTACCTGACCTTCGCCATGGCCGAGGGCACGATGCACCCGTACTACGCGACCGCGCTCGCCCCCGGCATCGCGGCCCTGTGCGGAGGCGGCGGCGTGATGCTGCTGCGCGCGTTCCGCGCCGACAAGCGGTGGGCGTGGGTGCTGCCGGCGGGGCTGGCGGTCACCGCCGTCTGGGCCGTCGTACTCCTGCGCCGGGCCTCCGGCTGGAACACCTGGCTGTGGCCGACGATCGCCGCCGTCATGGCGCTGGCCATCGTCGGACTGCTCGTCTTCCGCTCCGCGTCCGGCAACCGGCTGCGGCTGCTGGCCGCCTCCGTGACGGCGGCGATCGTCGCTGCGGTCGCGGGTCCGGCGGCGTACGCCTGGTCGGTGCCGTCCGGTTCGAGCGGCGGCATGGGCGGCGGCACGAACCCGACGGCCGGGCCCTCGACGGGGAGCGGCTTCGGGGGCGGGCCCGGCGGAGGCGGCGGTCCCGGCGGGGGCAGGGGCGGCTTCGGCGGCGGCGAGATGCCCGGCGGCATGCAGCAAGGCGGGCCGAACGGCCAGGCCGGCGGGCAGCAGCAGGGCCAGGACGGTGAGCAGGGCGGCTTCCCCGGCGGGGGCGGGCAGCAGCAGGGCCAGAACAGCGGCGGGCAGACGATGCCGGGCGACGGCAACGGCCAAGCCCCCGACGGGAACAGCCAGACCCCCGGCGGCACCGGCGAGATGGGCGGCACGCCGCCGAACGGCAACGGCGGTACGGCACCCGGCGGCACGGACACCGGCACCGGCACCGGCACCCCGCCCGGCGGCATGGGCGGCGGCGGCATGGCCGGCGGCCCCGGTGGCGGTATGGGCGGCGCGAGCAGCGAGCTCATCGCGTACCTCAAGAAGCACCAGGACGGCGCCAAGTGGCTGCTGGCGGTGTCGAGTTCGCAGAGCGCGGCGCAGCTGATCCTCAACAGCGGTGAACCCGTGATCTCCATGTGGGGCTGGTCCGGTAGCGACAAGGCGATGACGCTCGCCAAGCTCAAGGAGCTGGTCAAGAAGGGCGAGCTGCACTACATCCAGATCGGTGGCGGCGGCATGGGCGGCGGCCCCGGCGGCGGAAGCAGCGTCAGCACCGAGGTCACGGAGTGGGTGCAGAAGAACGGGACGGCGGTGAAGGAGAGCGACTACAGCTCGACTTCCGGCTCGACCACGAACTCGGACTCCAGCTCGGACAGCTCCTCCCAGAGCACCCAGTCGACCATCTACCGCCTGGACCCCTCCGACGTCAGCTGACCCCAGCCCAGCCCAACCCCGACTCCCAAGAACGGCCCCCGGCCCACCAGCCGGGGGCCGTTTCGGCGTCAACTAGCTCACCCATGCCCCGATTTGCCGTTTCCCGTCACCCGATGGACACGTGCAAACCCTCGACACGGCCACATGTCCATGTCACTCTCCCGTTTGCCGCCTCCATTCAACCCGCGTAGATGGGACACCCCACATGCTGGCGACACACATACGCCACCGCCGCTGGAAGTCAGTGGCGCTGACGACGGCCGCCGTCCTGGTCGGTCTCACGGCCCCGGCGCTCACCGCCTCCCCGGCCGCCGCGACCACGACGGAGTACGACGACACGTACTACGCCGACGCGATCGGCAAGACCGGCACGGCCCTGAAGGACTCGCTGCACACGATCATCAGCGACCAGACGAAGATCTCGTACTCGGCGGTCTGGAACGCGCTGAAGGCCACCGACCAGGACCCGAACAACAGCAGCAACGTTCTCCTGCTGTACAGCGGCGTCTCCCGCAGCAAGTCCCTCAACGGCGGCAGCACCGGCAACTGGAACCGCGAGCACACCTGGGCCAAGTCCCACGGCGACTTCGGTGAGGCGATCGGCCCCGGCACGGACCTGCACCACCTGCGCGCCTGCGACGTTCAGGTCAACAGCATCCGCGGCAACCTGGACTTCGACAACGGCGGCAGCGCCGTCACCAACGGCGGCGGCAGCACCGTCGACTCCGACTCCTTCGCGCCCCGCGCGGCGGACCGGGGCGATGTGGCCCGCATGATCCTCTACATGGCCGTGCGCTACGAGGGTGACGACGGCTGGGCCGACCTGGAGCCCAACGAGAAGGTCAACAACGGCAGCAACCCCTACATGGGCAAGCTCTCCGTCCTCAAGGCATGGAACGAGGCGGACCCGCCGAGCGCCTTCGAGGAGCGCCGCAACGAGGTCATCTACGACACCTACCAGCACAACCGCAACCCGTTCATCGACCACCCGGAGTGGGTCGAGGCGATCTGGTAGGCGACCGGAGCCGCGTCAGGGGCCCGTCGGCCGTCGGCCCGGCCCCTGGCGCGTTCGATCACCACCTGTCCAGCCGAATGACCTGCGCCGATCCGCTGCCGTTGACCCGGCCATGAAGAAGATCAGCGCGCTCGCCGCGCTCACCATGGCAGCCCTCGTGCTCGCCGCCCCGGCCCACGCCGACGGCCGCGACCGAGGCCGTATCAACATCGCCGGCTACTCCACCGGCGACCTCTGCAGGGAGGCACTCTCGGTCGTCCCGTTCGCCGTACCGCTGACCGGCCCCGCGGTGAACGACGCCTGCTACGACCGTGACCACGACGACGACACGCGCGACCAGGCCGGCGTCACATCGCCCCGCGCCGCATCGCCCGGCGTCGCATCTCCCGGCCTCTCATCGCCCGCCGTCGCAGCGCCCATCATCGCAACGACCGGCATCACACCGTGAGGTGCGTCGGCGCGAACATCCGCAGCACCGCCGGGAGGACGACCACCGACGGGCCAGGGGTCTGAAGCGCCTTCGCCAGATCCGCTTCCAGGGTCTCCGGGGTCGTACGGACCCCGGGGACACCGAAGGACTCCGCCAGCGACACATAGTCCGGCCGGGTCAGCTCGGTCGCCGTCGCCGCGCCGAAGGCGTCCGTCATGTACTCGCGGAGGATGCCGTAGCCGCCGTCGTCGACGATGAGCCAGGTGACGTTCAGGTCGTACTGGCGGGCGGTCGCCAACTCGGCGATCGAGTAAAGCGCCCCGCCGTCACCCGACACCGCCAGTACCGGGCGGGTCGGGTCCGCGACCGCCGCGCCGAGGGCCGCCGGGAAGCCGTAGCCGAGGCCTCCTGCGCCCTGGGCGGAGTGCAGGAGGTTGGGGCCCTTGGCGTCGAAGGCCGACCAGGCCCAGTAGGCCAGGATGGTCATGTCCCAGAAGGACGGGGAGTCGGCGGGCAGGGCACGCCGTACCGACGCCAACGTCTCCTGCTCCAGGGTGAGTTCCTGCCCGGCGATACGGTCCGTCACCTTCGCGAGCAGTTCACGCACCCGCTCCGGCGCCGACGGATCCGGGCGCTCGTCCACCGTCTCCAGCAGCGCCTGCAGGGCGAGGCGCGCGTCCGCGTGGATGCCCAGCGCCGGGTGGTTGGACTCCAGTTTGCCGAGGTCGGCCTCGATCTGGATGACCCGGCCTCGCGGCTTGAACGTGTGGTAGTTGGAGGACAGTTCGCCCAGGCCCGAGCCGACGACGAGGAGTACGTCCGCGTCCTCCAGGAGGTCCGTGGTGTACCGGTCCTCGATCCACGACTGCAGCGACAGCGGGTGCTGCCAGGGGAACGCCCCCTTGCCGCCGGGGGTGCTGACCACCGGGGCCTGGATCAGCTCCGCGAGCTGCCGCAACTTGCCGCTCGCGTCGGCCCGTACCACTCCCCCGCCCGCGATGATCGCCGGGCGGGCCGCCTTGGACAGCAGGTCGGCCGCCACCGCGGTCAGTTCGGGGCGCGGCGGCAGTTCCTCCGGGAACGCGTCGCCGCCCGTCACCACCGGGATCGATGTCTCGGCCAGCAGCACGTCCTGCGGGATCTCCACCCACACCGGGCCGTGCGGGGCCGTCAGCGCCGACTTCCAGGCCGCCTCGATGGCGGACGGGATCTGGGACTGGGTGCGGACCGTGTGGACCGACTTCACCACACCCCGGAACGAGGCCGCCTGGTCGGGGAGTTCGTGCAGGTAGCCGTGGCGGCCGCCGCCCAGACCCGCCGTCGGGATCTGGCTGCTGATCGCCAGGACGGGGGCGGAGGCCGCGGCCGCCTCCTGGAGCGCGGACAGCGACGTCAGCGCGCCCGGGCCCGTCGACAGCAGCAGCGGGGCCGCCTCGCCCGTGATCCGGCCGTACGCGTCCGCCGCGAACCCGGCGTTGTTCTCCACCCGCAGCCCGACGTAGCGGAGATCGGACCGCCGGAGCGCGTCGAACATGCCGAGGGCGTGCTGGCCCGGCAGCCCGAAGACCGTCGTCGTGCCGAGCGCCGCCAGCGTCTCCACGACCAGGTCCCCGCCGTTGCGGCCCGGAGGCGGATTCAGCGCGGCCTCCGTCTGGGCGGCGGTGGGGCGGAGTACCAGGTCGTGGTCGTGAGTCACTGCGCTTCCGAGTCCTTCCGGGCCGCCGCGATCTGGCGGGACATGATCGTGGTCAGTTCGTACGCCGTGTGGGACGCGGCCACCGACGTGATCTCGGCGTGATCGTACGCGGGCGCCACCTCGACGACGTCCGCCGAGACCAGGTTGCAGGACGCCAGACCGCGCAGGATCTCCAGCAGCTCCCGCGACGTCATGCCGCCCGCCTCGGGCGTACCCGTGCCGGGCGCGTGCGCCGGGTCCAGGCAGTCGATGTCGATGGAGATGTAGAGCGGGCGGTCGCCGATGCGCTGACGCAGCTGGTCGGCGACCTCGTCGGCGCCACGGCGGTAGACGTCCGAGGACGTGACGATGCCGAAGCCCATCTTCTCGTCGTCGGTGAGGTCCTGCTTGCCGTACAGCGGGCCGCGCGTGCCGACGTGGGAGAGGGCGGAGGTGTCGAGGATGCCCTCCTCGACCGCGCGCCGGAACGGCGTGCCGTGGGTGTACTCGGCGCCGAAGTACGTGTCCCAGGTGTCGAGGTGGGCGTCGAAGTGGAGCAGGGCGACCGGGCCGTGCTTCTTCGCCACCGACCGCAGCAGCGGCAGGGCGATGGTGTGGTCGCCGCCGAGGGTCATCAGGCGGGCGCCGGTGCCGAGCAGCTCGTCGGCCGCCGCCTCGACGGTCTCCACGGCCTCGTTGATGTTGAACGGGTTCACCGCGATGTCGCCGCCGTCCGCGACCTGCGCCAGCGCGAAGGGGGACGCGTCCTGCGCCGGGTTGTACGGGCGCAGCAGCCGGGACGCCTCACGGATCGCGTTGCCGCCGAAGCGGGCGCCCGGCCGGTACGAGACGCCCGAGTCGAACGGCACACCGACCACGGCGACATCGGCGCGGCCGACCTCGTCGAGGCGCGGGAGCCGGGCGAAGGTCGCGGGTCCGGCGTACCGCGGGATGCGGGAGGAGTCGACGGGGCCGCGGGGCGTCTCGTTGCTGCTCATGCGGAAATGCCTTCTTTCCTACTTCTCATACGCTTCATCGCGTATGCGGGATATCTGCCTACGACTCTACTGGTGAGCCGGCACTGGTTCGGACGCGAGTTCGGGAGCCCGCCCGGCGAGACGCTCACGCCAGGCGGCGAGTACGGCGGCGTCGGTCGGCCTTGTCATCAAGGAGACGGCGACGTACGCGGCGAGGGAAGACAGCAGGCCGTAGTAGACGGGCTCGTTGGCCAGGATGCCGTGGGTCGCCATCAGGGTGATCACCGCGACGCCGCCGACGACGACCGCGGCCAGCGCGCCCTGCACGGTCCCGCGCCGCCACAGCAGCCCGCCGAGGATCGGCACCAGCAGTCCGCCGACCAGGAGGTTGTAGGCGACGGTCAGCGCCTCCACGACGTTGTTCAGCGCGATCGCCGTACCGATCACGGCGAGGCCCATGAGGAGGATGAAGGCGCGGTTGCCCTTGACCTCGTCGTGCTCCTCCCCGTCCGGACGGACCACGCCGCGCAGCCGCGACCAGATGTCGTTGTTGGCGACGGTCGCGCAGGCGATCAGCGCGCCGGAGGAGGTCGACATCACGGCGGCCAGGGCCGCGGCCAGCACCAACCCCCGCACACCTACGGGGAGTTCGTCCTTGACGATGGTCGCGAAGGCGGCGTCCGCGCTGCCCAGCTTCGGGTACAGCACCTTGGCCGCCGTACCGATGACGGCGCCCGCGAGGGCGTACACGAGGCAGTACGTGCCCGCGACCGTCCCGCCCCACTTGGCGGTGCGGTCACTGCGCGCCGTGAACACGCGCTGCCAGATGTCCTGCCCGATGAGCATGCCGAAGGTGTAGATCAGGACGTAGGTGAAGATCGTCTCGCCGCCGATGCCCAGCGGGTCGAAGTACTCGGTGGGCAGCTTGGCCTTCATCTCGCTGAACCCGCCCGCCTTGACGACGGCGATGGGAAGCAGGAGCAGCAGCACGCCCACTGTCTTCACCACGAACTGCACCATGTCGGTGAGGGTGATCGACCACATGCCGCCGAGCGTCGAGTAGGCGACGACGATCGAGCCGCCGAGGACGATCGCGACGGTGCGGTTCATGTCGAAGAGGACGTCGAAGATCGTGGCGTACGCGATGGTCGACGTGACCGCGAGCATGAGGGTGTACGCCCACATGACGACACCGGAGATGACACCGGCCCGGCCGCCGTAGCGCAGGTCGAGCATCTCGGAGACGGTGTAGACCTTCAGGCGGGCTATACGGGCGGAGAAGAACACGGAGAGGGCGAGGAGCCCGAGGCCGATGGTGAAGACCATCCAGGCGCCGGAGAGCCCGTACTGGTAGCCGAGGCCGACGCCGCCGATGGTGGACGCGCCGCCGAGGACGATCGCGGCCATGGTGCCGGAGTACATGGTCGGCCCGAGCCGCCGTCCGGCCACCAGGAACTCGCTCTTGGACTTGGCGCGGCGCATGCCCCACCAGCCCATGGCCAGCATGCCGGCCAGATAGACGACGATGACGGTGTAGTCGACGGCCACGGGGACCTCCCTCAATCGAACGCTCGAATCGCCAGGGGGGTGACAGACGTCGACACTAGGTGGCCGGAAAGCGACTGCGAAGTGTACGTTTCATCCATTCGTGGTCGCATGAATAGAGGAAACATCCATATGCCGGACCCGGCTGTTCCGCCCACCCCACCGGTACCGCTCGCCGCGCTTCTGGCCCGCGAGGACCTGGCCCTGCGCCAGATCGCCGGACCGGCGGACGCGGGCACGGTGATCCACTGGGCGCACACCTCGGAGATGGCCGACCCGTATCCGTATCTGCTGGGCGGGGAACTGCTGCTGTCGGCCGGGGTGCACATCCCGGAGGCGGCGGGGTCGGGGACGTACTTCGACGACTACGTGTCGCGGATCGTCGCGGCGGGCGGCGCGGCGCTCGGCTTCGGGCTCGCGCCCGTGCACGACACGGTGCCGCGCGCGCTGGTGGAGGCGTGCGACACCTACGAGCTGCCGCTCCTTGAGGTCCCGCCGCAGACCACCTTCTCCGGCGTGGCCCGCGCCGTCTGGCAGCTGATGGCCCAGGCCCGGCACGCCGAACTGCGCCGTGTGACGGAGGCCCAGCAGAGCCTGGCCGCCGCGGCCGCCCGCCCGGATCCGGTGCGGGCGGTATTGCGGCAGCTGGCTCAGCGGGTGGCGGGCTGGGCGGTGCTGTACGGCCTGGAGGGGACGGAGGTCGCGTCGGCGGGGAGGGCGCCGGACGAGGCGGTCGGCGGGTTGCTGGCCGAGCTCGCGGAGGTCGTACGCCCCTCGGGCCCGGGGACGCCCACGTCCGCCACCGACACCGCCGCCGGCACCCACCTGGCCGCCTACGCCCTCGGCGCCGGTCCCGGCTTCGTCCTCGGGGTGGCTGCCGCGCACCGCGACCCCGGCGACCACACCATCGCCTCCGTCGCCGCCGTGCTCCTCTCCCTCCTCACCGGCGAGCAGCAGAGCGGCTCGGGAGCGGCCCGCTCCTCGGCACTGGTACGGCTGCTGCTGGGCGCCGCACGACAGGAGGTCGCCCCGCTCCTGGGCGAGGGCAGCCGGCTGGTGGTGCACGCCCGTCCCGACGCCGGGCCCTGCGACCCGGTGGCGGCCTCGGCGCTGGGCGCGGCCCTCGGCTCCCCACTGGTCGACCTGGCGCCCGACGTCGTACGCGTCCTCGTCCCGGCGGACCGCGAACCGGCCCCGCAGCCCGGCTGGACCCTGGGCGTCAGCGCCCCGGCGGCGGCGCCGGACTGGCCGGCGGCGGACGTCCAGGCGGCGCGGGCCCTGTCCCGGGCGCGGGCCACCCGCACGCCCCTGGTCCGGCACGGCGCCCGCCGCCCCGCCCTCACCGACCTGCTCTCCCCCGACGCGGCCGAGGCCCACGCCCGCGCACTGCTCGCGCCGCTGACGCCCCCGCTCACCGAGACCCTGCGCACCTGGCTCTCCCTGCACGGCAGTTGGGACCGCACGGCCGTCGCCCTGTCCGTCCACCGCAACACGGTCCGCCAGCGGATCGCCCGGTGCGGGGCGCTGCTCGACACGGACCTGGACGACCCGGACGTACGTATGGAGCTGTGGTTCGCACTGCGCAACGCCGAACTGCCCGGCACCCCACGCTGATCTGCACAGTGACCCGCGTCGCACGCGCACCGGACTCAACCATTCCGCCCAGTTGTCTGCCTCACAATGGGAACCATGCCGATACCCGGGACACCCAGCCGCGCCGAGCTCGTCGACCACCTCGTCAGAACGCGTATCGCGGGCGACGTCGCCACTCCCCGCGAGAACAACCTCTCCCACTACCGCAAGCTGGCGAACGGCGACCGCCACTACTGGCTCGGCCTGGAGCTCGGCGACCGCTGGACCGACGAGCAGGACGTGCTCGCGGTGATGGCGGAGCGCGTCGGTGTCAACGACGACGCGGAGCACCGGCACGGCCAGGACACCATCGACCCCGAGCTGACGGTGGCCGCGCTGGAGCGGATGGCGGCCCGGCTGCGCAAGGCGGCGGACGGGCAGCAGCGGGTGCTGTTCGCGACCGGGCACCCGGGCGGCCTGCTGGACGTCCACCGCGCGACGGCGGACGCCCTGCGCGCGGCCGGCTGCGAGATCGTCGTCATCCCGGAGGGCCTGCAGACCGACGAGGGCTACGTCATGCAGTTCGCGGCCGTCGCCGTCCTGGAACACGGCGCCACCCTCTGGCACACCCACTCCGGCGACCCGATGAGGGCCATCCTCACCGGCCTGGAGCGCGAGGGACGCCCGCTGCCGGACCTGGTGGTGGCCGACCACGGCTGGGCGGGCTACGCCGGCCAGCACGGCGTGGACTCCGTCGGCTACGCGGACTGCAACGACCCGGCGCTGTTCCTCGCGGAGGCGGAGGGGACGGTGCAGGTGGTGGTGCCGCTGGACGACCATGTGGTGAGCCCGCGCTACTACGACGCCATGACGGCGTACCTGCTGGCCGAGGCGGGCCTGGTCGAGTAGAGGGTCGCGCCGGAGGGGCGGGCCAGAGGGTCAGGCAGCCTTCCTCATGCCGCCTTTAGGTCAAGACTTAGTAAAGTGGCGCGCGTGATCATTGCTGCCGCATCCGACGCACCCGTCGGCGGGGTCGCCGGCTGGGCCGCCGGGCTGATGGAGAAGCTGGGCGGTCCCGGTGCCGGGCTGGCCATCGCCCTGGAGAATCTCTTCCCTCCGTTGCCCAGCGAGGTGATCCTGCCGCTGGCCGGGTTCACGGCGAGTCAGGGCGGGATGAGCCTCTTCGCGGCCGTCGTCTGGACGACCGCGGGTTCGGTGGTCGGCGCGCTGGCCCTGTATCTGCTCGGCGCGCTCCTCGGCCGGGACCGGCTGATCGCGGTGGCGGCGCGGCTGCCGCTGGTGAAGGCCGCCGATGTGGAGCGGACCGAGGCGTGGTTTCTGCGGCACGGCACCAAGGCCGTCTTCTTCGGCCGCTTCGTGCCCGTCTTCCGCAGCCTGATCTCGATACCCGCCGGGGTCGAGCGGATGCGGCTCCCGGTGTTCCTCGCCCTCACCGCGACGGGCAGTCTCATCTGGAACACCGCCTTCATCACCGCCGGTTACGCCCTCGGCGCCCGCTGGCACGAGGTCACCGACGTGGTGGGGCTCTACTCCAAGGTCATCCTGGTGGTCGTGGGCGTGGCGGGCCTGGCATTCGCCGGGATACGGCTGTCACGGTCGGGGCGGCGGCGACAGGGACGGCAGCAGAGGCAGCAGCAGGGGCAGAGGCAGGGTGCGCCTTGAGCGCCGCGATCCAGCCCTGTTGCGGGGTGTAACCGCTGCGGTTGCAGGCACTGCTGAGGCATGTGTGACTGGTGGGGACCCCAATCTCCTGCTCCTAGGGGAAACTTCATGTCCGAACGCCCTTCCCACCGCACCGGCTCCGTCGCCGTCTGGTCCGACTTCTGCGCCGTGCCCCCCAGCCCGCAGCTGCGCGAGCGGCTTCTGGAGGAACAGCAGCGCATCCGCAGTTCCTCACCACTCGCCCGGCAGTTCGCCGTGAGCGGCGATCCCCGCCACCTCGGCCTCAACGACGCCATGCTCTTCCCGGCCCACGAGTACCCGGTCGGCACGCCGCGTGCCACCATCGCCGCCGCGGCCGCCGAACGCAGGCCCCTGACCGGCGCCGTACGCGTGGTGGTCGTCCTCGCCGACTTCGGCGACAAGCAGATGACGCACGACAAGGAGCACTTCGAGAAGCTGTTCTTCTCGCTGGGCGCGATGCCGAACGGCAGTGTCCGCGAGTACTACCGCGAGGTGACCCACGGTCTGGTCGACATCGTCGGCGAGGTCGTCGGCCCCGTCCGGCTGCCGAAGGACCTCTCCTGGTACGCGAACGGCAACTTCGGCATTGGCAAACCGACCGGTCAGCCGCGGGCGCACTTCATGGCCAGGGACACCGCGATGGGCGCCGACCCCCAGATCAACTACGCCCCGTACGACAACGACGGCAACGGTTTCGTCGACGCCTTCATCGTCGTGCACGCGGGACAGGGCGGCGAGGTCACGGGTGACCCCGGCGACATCTGGTCGCACAAGTGGACCCTGCCGGACGCCTACAACGCGGACGGCGCCCGCATCTTCGCGTACCTCACCATCCCCGAGGACGCCAAGATCGGCGTCTGCGCCCATGAGCTGGGGCATCTGGTGTTCGGCTTCCCCGACCTGTACGACATCGACAACACGTCGGAGGGTGTCGGCAACTGGTGCCTGATGGGCGGCGGTTCCTGGGGTGGCGGGGAGGGTCAGGAGGGTGAGCGGCCGACGCACCCGTCCGCCTGGTGCAAGATCAACCAGGGCTGGGCGTCGGTGTCCAACGTCACCGGCTCGACGACCCTGTCGATCCCCGACGTGAAGAACAGCCACCAGGTGCACCGGCTGTGGACCGGCGGACTGCCGGGCAGCGAGTACTTCCTAGTGGAGAACCGCCAGCGCACCGGCTACGACGACTCGTTGCCCGGCGACGGGCTGCTGATCTGGCACATCGACGAGCACCAGCCGGACAACTCCGACGAGAGCCACTACATGGTGGGCCTGGTGCAGGCCGACAACGAGCACGACCTCGAATGGTCGGCGAACCGCGGCGACCCCGGCGACGCCTACCCCGGAAGCACCGGCAACACCACGTTCGGCCCGACGAGCACTCCCAGCTCCCACTCGCACTCGGGTGCCCCGACCGGTGTGTCCGTCACCGGCATCTCGGCCTCCGGGCCCACGATGACGGCCAAGGTCGCGGTCACCGTGCCGGGGCCGGTCCATATGCCGGTGGGCGTCGGCGCGGCGCAGGCCGAAGCTGACGGGGAGACCGGTCTGACCGAGATGATCCACGGCCTCCAGTCGCGGCTGGAGGCCCTGGAACAGGCCGTGGCAGGGGACGCGCGCAGGCCGGCCGAGCCCGCCCTCGAAGGCAGCCCACGCCACGATCGCGACGGGACACCGCGCACCGCGGAGTCCGGCACCGGCAGCGGGCGCGGCTATCGCCGGTCCTAGAACCGGCGACAGGACCACGGGCGAGAGCGGGCGAGGACGGAGGTCGCGAGTGCCATGGTGCAGGCGATCGAGAATCTCACCGCGCTGACTGTCCGCCTGGTCTCCTCAGGTCCGCATCCGCGGCTGACGGGCTGGGACCGGCTGGTCGTCGACGTCCTCGACGGCCGGCCGGTCGCCGGCTATGCCGACCTTCTGTCCCGCCGGGTCGGACACCGCCTGGACATCGCTGTGCCGAGCACCCTCGCCGCGGGTCTGGCCCCGGGCACCGTCATCCGGCTGCGGGCGAGGCTCGCCGGAGGTGAGGCACTGGCGGAAAAGCGCCCGCCGCCGGGCACGTTCACGGTGGAGCCGCCCTGACGCCCGGCAACCCCGCTCAGCGCGGTACCCGGACCACGCCCTCCTGGATCACCGACACCGCGAGCCGTCCGTCCTGCGTGTAGATCCGCGCCTGTCCGAGCCCCCGCCCCGCGTACGCCGACGGCGACTCCTGGTCGTACAGCAGCCACTCGTCCGCGCGGAACGGGCGGTGGAACCACATCGCGTGGTCCAGCGAGGCCCCGACCACATCCCCCACGGCCCAGCCGCCGCGCCCGTGGGCGAGCAGCACCGAGTCCAGCAGGGTCATGTCGGAGACATAGGTGGCGAGCACGACATGCAGCAGCGGGTCGTCGGCCAGCTTGCCGTTGGTGCGGAACCAGACCTGGGAGTGCGGCTCACGAGGCTCGCCGAACTTTCCGTACGGCGGCTCGTCGACGTAGCGCAGATCGACCGCCTGGCGCGCCTCCAGGAACCGCTCGACGACCGCCGGGTCGAGGTGGTCGTACCCGCGCAGGCGCTCCTGGGAGGTGGGCAGCGACTCCGGGTCGGGCGAGGCGGGCATCGAGGTCTGGTGGTCCAGGCCCTCTTCGTACGTCTGGAAGGACGCCGACAGCGCGAAGATCGGCTTGCCGTGCTGGACGGCGACCACCCGGCGGGTGGTGAAGGAGCGGCCGTCGCGCATCCGGTCGACGTTGTAGACGATGGGCGCGCCCGGGTCCCCCATGCGCAGGAAGTACGCGTGCAGGGAGTGGGCGGGCCGGTCCGCGGGCACCGTGCGGCCGGCGGCGACGAGCGCCTGGGCCGCGACCTGGCCGCCGAAGACCCGGGGGACGACGGCGGAGCGGGACTGGCCGCGGAAGATGTCCTCCTCGATCTGCTCCAGGTCGAGCAGATCGAGGAGATCATGCAGTGCCTCGTTCATGGCACCTTTTCTACTGGCAGGGATTTCAGGAGCCCTACGGACCGCCTCACAGGCCCGTGTGCTTACAGGCCCATGTCCTTCGCGATGATCGACTTCATGATCTCGCTGGTGCCGCCGTAGATGCGGTTGACGCGGTTGTCCGCGTACAGGCGAGCGATCGGGTACTCGTTCATGAAGCCGTAGCCGCCGTGCAGCTGCAGGCAGCGGTCGATCACACGGTGGGCGACCTCGGTGCAGAAGAGCTTCGCGGAGGCGGCCTCGGCGGGCGTCAGCTCACCGGCGTCCAGGGCCTCCAGTGTGCGGTCGGCGACGGCCTCGGCGGCGTCGACCTCGGCCTGGCAGGCAGCCAGCTCGAACTTGGTGTTCTGGAAGGAAGCGACGGACTTGCCGAAGACGGTGCGGTCCTGCACGTACTCCTTGGCGAACCGGACGGCCGCCTTGGCCTGGGCGTAGGCGCCGAAGGCGATGCCCCAGCGCTCGGAGGCCAGGTTGTGGCCGAGGTAGTAGAAGCCCTTGTTCTCCTCGCCGAGGAGGTCCTCGACGGGGACCTTGACGTCGACGAAGGCCAGCTCGGCGGTGTCGGAGGTCTTCAGACCGAGCTTGTCGAGCTTGCGGCCGACGGAGTAGCCCTCGGACTTGGTGTCCACGGCGAACAGGGAGATGCCGTGGCGGCGGTCCTCGGCGCTGGGCGCGTCGGTGCGGGCGCAGACGATCACACGGTCGGCGTGCACGCCACCGGTGATGAAGGTCTTGGCGCCGTTGAGGACGTAGTGCGTGCCGTCCTCGCTCAGCTTGGCGGTGGTCTTCATGCCCGCGAGGTCGGAACCGGTGCCCGGCTCGGTCATCGCGAGGGCCCACATCTCCTCACCGGAGACGAACTTCGGCAGGAACCGCTTCTTCTGCTCGTCGGAGGCGAGCATCTTGATGTACGGCAGACCGAGCAGCACGTGCACACCGGAGCCGCCGAACTGCACACCCGCGCGGGCGGTCTCCTCGTACATCACCGCCTCGAACTTGTACGAGTCGATGCCGGCGCCGCCGAACTCCTCGTCGACGCGGATGCCGAAGACACCCAGCTCGGCGAGCTTGTAGTAGAAGTCGCGGGGCGCCTGGCCCGCCGCGAACCAGTCGTCGTAGACCGGCACGACCTCGGCCTCGATGAAGGCGCGGATGGTCTCCCGGAACGCCTCGTGATCCTCGTTGAACACCGTACGGCGCACGCCGCCCACCTCCACCGGTACATGTCTAAGCGCTTGCTCACTCAACCGTACCGGCGAGTATCCACAGGCGTCCAGAGGTCAAGGTCCGTAACGCTCGTCACGCTCGGAGTCCTACGCCCCTCCGGTGGTCGTACTCCAGCCCGTGCTCGGCGCAGGGCCGACCCGCCTCACGTGGGCAGATCATCGAGTACGCGGTGACCCGCGCGCGGTACACCCGGTACGGCGCCGACGGCCCGACCTCTTCCGGGGCGAGCGCACGGCCGCCGCGACCGGCGGGACCCGGGATGACCCGCAGCCCCTCCAGCGCCTCCGCCCCGTCCAGCTCCGCCGCCGTGGCGGTCAGATACAGCGCGCGGGGCGCCGCCGTGCCGACCGGGGCGCGGGAGTCGTGGATGACGATGCCGACGCGGGGCTCGTGGGCGATGTTGCGGGAGTGTGTGACGTCCGGGGACGAGGCCCAGTAGAAGTCACGGCCGTCCTCGGTGGAGTAGAAGACCGGCGCGGCCCAGGGGGCGCCGTCGGGACCCACCGTGGCCAGCACCATGTACATGTTGCCGTCGATGATCGCCCGCGCCGCGCTGCGGGCGCTCCCGGCTTCTCGGCCATGCGTCCCCCTCGTTCGACTCACGAGCTGACCACTATGACGGCCGCCACCGGCATTACTCCACCCCCGCCGCCCCGAGCGCCCCCCGGGCCATCCGGTGCAGCAGCACCGCCGTAGTCCCCCGCCCCGGCAGCGACCCCGGGCGCCCCAGATGCGGGGTGGAGTTCAGCAGGCCGAAGACCGAGTGGACCGCCGAGCGGGCCGTCGGTTCGGTCAGGTCCGGGTACACCTCGCGCACCACCTCCACCCACAGCTCGACGTACTGCCGCTGGAGCTGCCGTACGAGCTTGCGGTCGCTGTCGCGCAGGCGGTCCAGCTCGCGGTCGTGCAGGGTGATGAGGGGACGGTCGTCGAGGGCGAAGTCGATGTGGCCCTCGATGAGGGAGTCGAGGACCTGGTCGGCCGGCACCCCGTCGGCCTCCGCGAGGCGCCGCTTCGCGCCCGTCAGCAGCTGACCGCTGATGCCGACCAGGAGCTCGGCGAGCATCGCGTCCTTGCCGGCGAAGTGCCGGTAGAGACCGGGGCCGCTGATGCCCACGGCGGCGCCTATCTCGTCGACACCGACGCCGTGGAAGCCGCGCTCGGCGAAGAGCCGCGCGGCCTCCTTGAGGATCTGTTCGCGGCGGGTGGGGGCGTCGGTTCTGGTGGCCATGGAAGCAATTCTAGACAGGGAGGTTAGCGGTCGTTAACCTGAAGGAAATGGTTAACGCTCATTAACACGCCCAACAGGCGATCACTGGGTGAGGGGACCGCAGGATGCAAGAGGCACCGGAGCTCCACAGCGCGGCAGATCCCGCGTCGGAGGCCTGGCGGGCCAACGAGGAGGCCCATCGGGCGCTGGTGGGCGAGCTGCACGGCAAGCTCGACGCCGCCCGGCTGGGAGGCGGCGAGAAGGCACGCGCCCGGCACACCGCGCGCGGCAAGCTGCTGCCCAGGGACCGGGTGGACACGCTCCTCGACCCCGGCTCCCCCTTCCTGGAGCTCGCGCCCCTCGCCGCCGACGGCATGTACGACGGCCAGGCCCCGGCCGCCGGTGTCATCGCCGGGATCGGGCGGGTCAGCGGGCGCGAGTGCGTGATCGTCGCGAACGACGCCACGGTCAAGGGCGGCACGTACTACCCGATGACCGTGAAGAAGCACCTGCGGGCCCAGGAAGTCGCCCTGGAGAACCGGCTGCCGTGTCTGTATCTGGTCGACTCCGGCGGTGCCTTCCTGCCCATGCAGGACGAGGTCTTCCCGGACCGCGAGCACTTCGGGCGGATCTTCTACAACCAGGCCCGGATGTCGGGCGCCGGGATTCCGCAGATCGCCGCCGTGCTCGGCTCGTGCACGGCGGGCGGGGCGTATGTCCCGGCCATGAGCGACGAGGCCGTGATCGTCCGCAACCAGGGCACGATCTTCCTCGGCGGTCCCCCGCTGGTGAAGGCCGCCACCGGCGAGGTCGTCACGGCGGAGGAGCTCGGCGGCGGCGACGTCCACGCACGCGTGTCGGGTGTCACCGACCATCTCGCCGAGGACGACGCACACGCGCTGCGGATCGTGCGGAACATCGTCGCCACCCTTCCCGCGCGCGGCGCGCTCCCCTGGGAGGTCACGCCCGCCGCGGAACCCAAGATCGACCCCTACGGCCTCTACGGCGCCGTCCCGGTCGACTCCCGCACCCCCTACGACGTCCGCGAGATCATCGCGCGCGTGGTCGACGGCTCCCGCTTCGCGGAGTTCAAGTCCGAGTTCGGGCAGACCCTCGTCACCGGCTTCGCCCGGATCCACGGCCACCCGGTCGGCATCGTCGCCAACAACGGCATCCTGTTCTCCGAGTCCGCCCAGAAGGGCGCCCACTTCATCGAGCTGTGCGACCAGCGCGGGATCCCGCTGGTGTTCCTGCAGAACATCTCCGGGTTCATGGTCGGCAAGGACTACGAGGCCGGCGGTATCGCCAAGCACGGCGCCAAGATGGTGACGGCGGTCGCCTGCACGCGCGTGCCGAAGCTGACGGTCGTGGTCGGCGGGTCGTACGGCGCCGGGAACTACTCCATGTGCGGGCGCGCGTACTCGCCCCGCTTCCTGTGGATGTGGCCGGGCGCCAAGATCTCCGTGATGGGCGGCGAGCAGGCCGCCTCCGTCCTCGCGACCGTCAAGCGCGACCAGTTGGAGGCGCGCGGCGAGTCCTGGCCGACGGCGGACGAGGAGTCCTTCAAGGCGCCGATCCGGGAGCAGTACGAGCGCCAGGGCAACGCCTACTACGCGACGGCCCGCCTCTGGGACGACGGCGTGATCGACCCGCTGGAGACCCGTCAGGTGCTGGGCCTCGCCCTGACCGCCTGTGCCAACGCGCCGCTGGGTGAGCCCCAGTTCGGCGTCTTCCGGATGTGAGGGGGACGGAACCCATGTTCGACACAGTGCTCGTGGCCAACCGGGGCGAGATCGCCGTACGGGTCATCCGGACCCTGCGCTCGCTGGGCGTGCGCTCGGTGGCCGTCTTCTCCGACGCCGACGCCGACGCCCGGCACGTCCGGGAGGCGGACACCGCGGTACGGATCGGTCCGGCGCCGGCCGCCGAGAGCTATCTGTCCGTGGAGCGGCTGCTGGAGGCGGCGGCCCGCACCGGCGCCCAGGCCGTCCACCCGGGATACGGCTTCCTCGCGGAGAACGCCGGCTTCGCGCGCGCGTGCGCCGACGCCGGGCTGGTCTTCATCGGGCCGCCCGCCGACGCCATCTCCCTGATGGGCGACAAGATCCGGGCCAAGGAGACGGTGAAGGCGGCCGGGGTCCCGGTCGTCCCGGGCTCCAGTGGCAGCGGGCTCACGGACGGCCAACTCGCCGACGCCGCCCGCGAGATCGGCATGCCCGTCCTGCTCAAGCCCTCCGCGGGTGGTGGCGGCAAGGGCATGCGGCTGGTGCGGGACGCCGCGCAGCTGACGGACGAGATCGCCGCCGCCCGCCGTGAGGCCCGCGCCTCCTTCGGCGACGACACCCTTCTGGTCGAGCGCTGGGTGGACCGGCCCCGGCACATCGAGATCCAGGTACTGGCGGACGGCCACGGGAACGTGGTGCATCTCGGCGAGCGCGAGTGCTCGCTGCAGCGCCGGCACCAGAAGATCATCGAGGAGGCGCCCAGTGTGCTCCTCGACGAGGCCACGCGCGCGGGGATGGGCGAGGCGGCCGTCCAGGCGGCGCGCTCGTGCGGGTACCGGGGCGCGGGCACGGTGGAGTTCATCGTGCCGGGCGGCGACCCGTCGTCGTACTACTTCATGGAGATGAACACCCGCCTCCAGGTGGAGCACCCGGTCACCGAGCTCATCACCGGCCTCGATCTGGTGGAGTGGCAGCTGCGGGTGGCGGCGGGCGAGCGACTGCCGTACGAGCAGGACGACATCACGCTCACCGGGCACGCCGTCGAGGCCCGTATCTGCGCCGAGGACCCCGCGCGCGGGTTCCTGCCCTCCGGCGGCTCGGTCCTCATGCTCCACGAGCCCCAGGGCGACGGCATCCGCACCGACTCCGGGCTCAGCAAGGGCACGGAGGTCGGGAGCCTGTACGACCCGATGCTGTCCAAGGTGATCGCGTACGGCCCGGACCGGGAGAGCGCGCTCAGGAAGCTGCGCGCCGCCCTCGCCGGGACGGTCACGCTGGGCGTGCAGACCAACGCCGGGTTCCTGCGGCGGCTGCTCGCGCATCCGGCGGTCGTCGCGGGCGAGCTGGACACGGGGCTGGTCGAGCGGGTGGTGGACGACCTGGTCTCCACGGACGTACCGGACGAGGTGTACGAGGCGGCGGCGGCCGTACGCCTGGAGGCGCTGCGGCCGACGGCAGAGGGCTGGGTGGATCCGTTCTCGGTGCCGAGCGGCTGGCGGCTGGGCGGCACGCCCAGGCCCGTCGGCTTCCATCTGCGGATCACCGAGCCCGTGGAGTACGCCCCGCGCGGCACCCACACCGTCACGGACGACCAGGTGGCCGTCACCGTCGACGGCGTACGCCACACCTTCCGCTTCGCCGCCCTGCCGGACGGCATCTGGCTGGGCCGGGACGGCGACGCCTGGCACGTGCGCGACCACGACCCGGTGGCCGCCTCGCTCACCGGCGCCGCCCACGCGGGCGCCGACTCGCTCACCGCGCCCATGCCGGGGACGGTGACGGTGGTGAAGGTCGCCGTCGGGGACGCAGTGACCGCCGGTCAGAGCCTGCTGGTCGTGGAGGCGATGAAGATGGAGCACGTCATCTCCGCCCCGCACGCCGGCACGGTCGCCGAACTGGACGTCACACCGGGCACGACGGTCGCCATGGACCAGGTCCTGGCGGTCATCACCCCGGTGGAGGAGGACTGATGACGCTGCCCATGACGGTGCCGGCCGCGGACCTGCCCGCCCGTGTCCGCATCCACGAGGTCGGCGCACGCGACGGCCTGCAGAACGAGAAGGCGACCGTGCCGACCGAGGTCAAGGCGGAGTTCGTCCGCCGCCTCGCCGACGCCGGGCTGACCACGATCGAGGCGACGAGCTTCGTCCACCCCAAGTGGGTGCCCCAACTCGCCGACGCCGAGAAGCTGTTCCCGCTCGTCGCCGGTCTGAAGGGCGTGCACCTGCCCGTTCTGGTCCCCAACGACCGCGGCCTGGACCGCGCCCTGGCGCTGGGCGCCCGCCGGGTCGCCGTCTTCGCCAGCGCCACCGAGTCCTTCGCGAAGGCCAACCTCAACCGCACGCTGGACGAGTCGCTGGCGGTGTTCGACCCGGTCGTGCGGCGGGCGAGGGACGAGGGGCTGCATGTGCGCGGCTATGTCTCCATGTGCTTCGGCGACCCCTGGGAGGGCGCGGTCCCGATCCACCAGGTGGTGCGGGTCTGCAAGGCGCTGCGGGACATGGGCTGCGACGAGCTGAGCCTGGGCGACACGATCGGCGTCGCGACGCCCGGCCATGTGCTGGAGCTGCTGGCCATGCTCAACGAGGAGGGCGTGCCGACCAACGTCATCGGCGTCCACTTCCACGACACCTACGGCCAGGCCCTCGCCAACACCTACGCCGCCCTGGAGCACGGCGTCACGACGGTCGACGCCTCGGCCGGCGGCCTGGGCGGCTGCCCGTACGCCAAGTCCGCGACGGGCAACCTCGCCACGGAGGACCTCGTGTGGATGCTGCGGGGCCTCGGCATCGACACCGGAATCGACCTCGACCGCCTAGTCGCCACAAGCGCGTGGATGGCCGAGCAACTGGGCCGACCCAGCCCGTCCCGCACCGTCCGAGCCCTGTCCCACAAGGAGCACTGAACAGCCATGGACCACCGTCTCTCCCCCGAACTGGAGGAACTCCGCCGTACGGTGGAGGAGTTCGCCCACGACGTCGTGGCGCCGAAGATCGGCGACTTCTACGAGCGTCATGAGTTCCCGTACGAGATCGTGCGGGAGATGGGCCGTATGGGGCTGTTCGGGCTGCCGTTCCCGGAGGAGCACGGCGGCATGGGCGGCGACTATCTGGCGCTGGGCATCGCGCTGGAGGAGCTGGCCCGCGTGGACTCCTCGGTCGCCATCACGCTGGAGGCGGGTGTCTCGCTGGGCGCCATGCCGATCCATCTCTTCGGCACGGACGAGCAGAAGCGGGAGTGGCTGCCGAAGCTGTGCTCCGGCGAGGCCCTCGGCGCCTTCGGGCTCACCGAGCCGGACGGCGGCTCCGACGCGGGCGCGACGCGCACGACGGCCCGTCTCGACCCGGAGACGGACGAGTGGGTGATCAACGGCTCCAAGTGCTTCATCACCAACTCGGGCACCGACATCACCGGCCTGGTCACGGTCACGGCGGTGACGGGCCGCAAGCCGGACGGCAAGCCGCTCATCTCGTCGATCATCGTCCCGTCCGGCACCCCGGGCTTCACGGTCGCCGCCCCCTACTCCAAGGTCGGCTGGAACGCCTCCGACACCCGCGAGCTGTCCTTCGCGGACGTCCGTGTCCCGGCCGCCAACCTCCTGGGTGAGCAGGGCCGCGGGTACGCCCAGTTCCTGCGCATCCTGGACGAGGGCCGGATCGCCATCGCGGCGCTGGCGACGGGCCTGGCGCAGGGCTGTGTGGACGAGTCGGTGAAGTACGCCAAGGAACGCCACGCCTTCGGCCGCCCCATCGGCGCCAACCAGGCCATCCAGTTCAAGATCGCCGACATGGAGATGAAGGCCCACACGGCCCGCCTGGCCTGGCGCGACGCGGCGAGCCGCCTGGTCGCCGGAGAACCCTTCAAGAAGGAGGCGGCCCTGGCGAAGCTGTACTCCTCGACGATCGCGGTGGACAACGCCCGCGACGCCACCCAGATCCACGGCGGCTACGGCTTCATGAACGAGTACCCGGTCGCCCGTATGTGGCGCGACTCCAAGATCCTGGAGATCGGCGAGGGCACGAGCGAGGTACAGCGGATGCTGATCGCCCGCGAGTTGGGCCTGGCGGGCTGACCCCGGCCCCCATCACGCCCCCCGCTCCCATCACAGCCACAGCGAGGCTCAACTCCCCTTGATTGCAAGGGGGTTGGGCCTCGCGGGCTGGGTAGCGGTCGTCACAGCCCGCGCACAACTTCGATCACAAGGGCCCCCGCCCCTGGACATCAGCTCAGGTTAGGCTAACCTACCTTCGAATTGTCCGGCCGGTGATCCGCCCTGTTCGAAAGCAGCGTACCCATGCCCAACGCCAGAGCCACCCACCTCACCCGCCGCGGCATCCTCGCCGCCGGTGGCGCCCTCGGCCTCGGGGCCGTGCTCGCAGCCTGCGGGGACGACGACGCGAAAAGCGGTGGTTCGGACGAGGCCACGACCGCTGCCAAGTCCGGCCCCTGGACGTTCAAGGACGACCGCGGCACCACCGTGAAGCTCGACAAGGTCCCGACGAAGATCGTCGCCTTCGTCGGCGTCGCCGCCGCCCTGTACGACTACGGCATCGAGATCAACGGCGTCTTCGGCCCCACCAAGACGCAGGACGGCAAGGCCGACGTCCAGGCCGGCGACATGGACGTCAGCAAGCTGACGGTCTTCGGCAACGTCTGGGACCAGTTCAACGTCGAGAAGTACGCCGCGTTCGCCCCCGAGGTCCTCATCTCCACGACCTTCGACGGCGCCGGCACCCTCTGGTACGTCCCCGAGGCGTCCAAGGACAAGATCGCCAAGCTCGCGCCGAGCGCCGCCGTCTCGGTCTACGACCGCCAGCTGACCAAGCCGCTGGAGAAGATGTGGGAGCTGGCCGAGTCCCTCGGCGCGGACATGAAGGCCGACAAGGCCGTCCAGTCCAAGAAGGACTTCGAGGCCGCCGCCGAGCGGCTGCGCAAGGCCGCCAAGGCCCGCCCCGAGATCAAGGTGATGGCCGGTTCCGCCAGCCAGGAGATCTTCTACGTCTCCGGCACCAACCTCTCCATCGACCTGGAGTACTTCAAGGCCCTCGGCGTGAACTTCGTGGAGCCGCCGGAGAGCGCCAAGAAGGAGGGCGGCGGCTGGTTCGAGAGCCTCAGCTGGGAGAACGTCGACAAGTACCCGGCCGACATCATCATGATGGACGACCGCTCCTCGACGATTCAGCCGAAGGACATCACCGAGGCGACCTGGAAGAAGCTGCCCGCGGTGAAGGCCGGTCAGGTCATCGCGCGTTCGCCCGAGCCGATTCTGTCGTACGACAAGTGCACGCCGCTGCTCACGAGTCTTGCCGAGGCCATCGAGAAGGCCAAGAAGGTCGCCTAGGCGCTCCGCTGGGAGAGCCGGTTCAGCGCCGTAGGCCCACCGCACCGTGGTGAACTGCGAGTCCGTCGTGGCTGGTCGCGCAGTTCCCCGCGCCCCTTTGGGGCGCGTCACCTCAGGAGCCCATATGACGACCGCCGTAGCCGCCCCGTTCCGATTCTTCTCGCTGCAAGTCGTACGGACGAGGCGGCTCGGTCCGTCCATGGTCCGGGTCACCTTCGCGGGGGCCGATCTGCACGCCTTCCACTCGGACGGATGCGACCAGTCCCTGTCGCTGTTCCTGCCGCACCCGCATCAGAGCGAGCCGCGGGTCCCCCTGGAGCTCGGCGACGGCTGGTGGCAGGGCTGGCGTGAACTCCCGGACGACGTACGGGCCGTGATGCGGTCGTACACGCTGCGCGCCCTGCGCCGGGATCCCGACGAGATCGACATCGACTTCGTGCTGCACACCCCGGCCGGTCCCGCGTCCGAGTGGGCCTCCCGCGCCGCCACGGGTGACCGCGTCCTCCTGCTCGGCCCCGCGATCGCCGACAACCGGGCGATCCGGTTCCGGCCGCCCGAGGACACCGACCTGGTCGTCATCTGGGGCGACGAGACCGCCGTACCCGCCGTCTCCGCCATCCTCGAAACGCTGCCGGCCGGCACCCGTGCCCGGGTGTGGCTGGAGGTGCATGACGCCGGGGACATCCAGGACCTGGCGACCGAGGCCGACGCCGAGATCACGTGGCTGGTCCGGGAGGAAGCCCTGGACGCCGTCCGAGCCGCTCAACTCCCGCCCACCGAGCATCCGTACGTCTGGATCGCGGGCGAGTCCGGCCGCGTGAAGGCGCTGCGCCGGCACTTCGTCGGTGAGCGCGGGGTGGACCGCCGCCGGGTCACCTTCGTCGGGTACTGGAGGCAGGGGATGAGCGAGGAGCAGCTGCGCGAGCAGGCGTAACTGCCGCTGAAAGCAAGGAGATCGGGCGACTACTGCGACGTAAGTGATCGCAGTCACCCTTGAGGCCGCCTTGATTCAAAGGAACTTAGGTTAGGCTAACCTAAGTTTCACGGCGCCCCTTCATGCCACCCCGCACTTCACGGCCCGTCCCCACCGGAGGACCTCCCCATGCGCTCGCACCTGCTCAATGACACGACCGCGGAGCAGTACCGCCGCTCCGTGACCGAAGGTATAGAGCGGGTGGCAGCCAAACTCGCCGCCACCGACCGTCCGTTCACCGGTGTCACCGTCGACGCCCTCGCCCCGGCCATCGACGCGATCGACCTCGACAAGCCGCTGCTCGACACCGCCGCGGTCCTCGACGAGCTGGAGGACGTCTACCTCCGGGACGCGATCTACTTCCACCACCCCCGCTATCTCGCCCACCTCAACTGCCCGGTCGTCATCCCGGCCGTGCTGGGCGAGGCGATCCTCTCCGCCGTCAACTCCTCCCTGGACACCTGGGACCAGTCGGCCGGCGGCACGCTGATCGAGCGCAAGCTGATCGACTGGACGACGGCCCGAATAGGGCTCGGCGAGAACGCCGACGGTGTCTTCACCTCGGGCGGCACCCAGTCCAACCTCCAGGCGCTCCTTCTCGCCCGCGAGGAGGCCAAGACCGACAGCCTGGCCAAACTGCGTATCTTCGCCTCCGAGGTCAGCCACTTCAGCGTGAAGAAGTCGGCGAAACTGCTGGGCCTCGGCCAGGACGCGGTCGTGTCCATCCCCGTCGGCCACGACAAGCGGATGCAGACCGTCGCGCTCGCCCATGAGCTGGAGCGCTGCAAGAAGGACGGCCTGGTCCCGATGGCCGTCGTCGCCACCGCCGGCACCACCGACTTCGGCTCCATCGACCCGCTGCCCGAGATCGCCGAGCTGTGCAAGCAGTTCGACACCTGGATGCATGTCGACGCCGCCTACGGCTGCGGGCTGCTGGCCTCCGTGAAGTACCGGGGCCGTATCGACGGCATCGAGCGCGCCGACTCGGTCACCGTCGACTACCACAAGTCCTTCTTCCAGCCGGTGAGTTCGTCGGCCGTGCTGGTCCGGGACGCCTCGACGCTGCGCCACGCGACCTACCACGCCGAGTACCTCAACCCGAAGCGCATGGTCACCGAGCGCATCCCCAACCAGGTCGACAAGTCCCTGCAGACCACCCGCCGGTTCGACGCCCTCAAGCTGTGGGTGACCCTGCGGGTGATGGGCGCCGACGGCGTCGGGCAACTCTTCGACGAGGTCTGCGACCTGGCCGTGGAGGGCTGGCAGCTGCTGGCCGCCGACCCCCGCTTCGACGTGGTCGTGGAGCCCACGCTCTCCACCCTCGTCTTCCGCTACATCCCGGCCGCGGTCACCGACCCGGCCGAGATCGACCGCGCCAACCTGTACGCCCGCAAGGCCCTGTTCGCCTCCGGCGACGCGGTGGTCGCGGGCACCAAGGTCCAAGGCCGCCACTACCTGAAGTTCACCCTGCTCAACCCCGAGACGACGGCCGAGGACATCGCCGCCGTCCTCGACCTGATCGCCGGCCACGCCGAGCAGTACCTGGGAGAGTCCCTTGACCGCGCGTCCTGAAAACCCGACCAGAACCCATGATTTCGTGGGGATCGGGCTCGGCCCGTTCAATCTCGGCCTCGCCTGTCTGACCGAGCCGATCGACGAACTCGACGGCGTCTTCCTGGAGTCCAAGCCGGACTTCGAGTGGCACGCGGGCATGTTCCTGGACGGCGCCCACCTCCAGACCCCGTTCATGTCGGACCTGGTTACGCTGGCCGACCCGACCTCGCCGTACTCCTTCCTGAACTATCTGAAGGAGAAGGGCCGGCTGTACTCGTTCTACATCCGCGAGAACTTCTACCCGCTGCGGGTCGAGTACGACGACTACTGCCGCTGGGCCGCGAACAAACTGAGCAGCATCCGCTTCAACACGACGGTGACGGAGGTGACGTACCAGGAGGAGGACGCGGTCTACGTCGTGCAGACCGCCGACGGCGCCGAGTTCCGCGCCCGTCACCTCGTCCTCGGCACCGGCACCCCGCCCCACATACCCGAGGCCTGCCAGGGCCTGGGCGGCGACTTCCTGCACAACTCGCGCTATCTCCAGCACAAGGCGGAGCTCCAGAAGAAGGAGTCGATCACCCTGGTCGGCTCCGGGCAGTCCGCGGCCGAGATCTACTACGACCTGCTCAGTGAGATCGACGTCCACGGCTACCGGCTGAACTGGGTCACCCGCTCCCCGCGCTTCTTCCCGCTGGAGTACACCAAGCTCACGCTGGAGATGACCTCGCCGGAGTACGTCGACTACTTCCGCGAGCTCCCCGAGGCCACCCGCTACCGACTCACCGCCGAGCAGAAGGGCCTGTTCAAGGGCATCGACGGCGACCTGATCAACGAGATCTTCGACCTGCTCTACCAGAAGAACCTCGGCGGTCCCGTACCCACGCGCCTGCTCACCAACTCCTCCCTCAACAGCGCGCGGTACGAGAACGGCACGTACACCCTGTCCTTCCGCCAGGAGGAGCAGGGCAAGGAGTTCGAGCTCGACTCGCAGGGCCTGGTCCTGGCCACCGGCTACAAGTACGCCGAGCCGGAGTTCCTGAAGCCGGTGCGCGACCGCCTGGTCTACGACTCCCAGGGCAACTTCGACGTCGCCCGCAACTACGCCGTCGACGTCACCGGCCGCGGAGTGTTCCTCCAGAACGCCGGCGTCCACACGCACAGCATCACCAGCCCGGACCTCGGCATGGGCCCGTACCGGAACGCGTACATCATCCGCGAGCTGCTCGGCACCGAGTACTACCCGGTCGAGAAGACGATCGCGTTCCAGGAGTTCTCGGTATGAGCACCACAGCCATGGGTACCTTCACCTTCCGCCCCCTCGACCCCCTGCAGGACGCCGAGCTGCTGCACACCTGGGTCACCCACCCCAAGGCCGCGTTCTGGATGATGCAGGACGCGCGGCTGGAGGACGTCGAGCGCGCCTACATGGAGATCGCGGCCGACGAGCACCACCACGCGCTGCTCGGCCTCGACGAGGACGGCGTCCCCGTCTTCCTGATGGAGAAGTACGACCCCGCCCATCGCGAACTGGTCGGCCTGTACGAGCCGCAGCCCGGCGACGTCGGCATGCACTTCCTCACGCCGCCCACCGACCGCCCCGTCCGCGGCTTCACCCGGTCCGTCATCACCGCCGTGATGGCGCACCTCTTCGAGGACCCGGCGGTACGGCGCGTCGTCGTGGAGCCGGACGTCTCCAACAAGGCCGTGCACGCCCTGAACGAAGCCGTGGGCTTCGTGCCCGAGCGCGAGATCCAGAAGCCGGAGAAGAAGGCGCTGCTGAGCTTCTGCACCCGCCAGCAGTTCGTGGCCGCCATAGGAGTAGCCGTATGACCCTGTCCGACGCCGTAGCGCATCTGTCCCCCCACCGCTGGGCGCGGGCCAACCGCCTCCTGATCCGCAAGGCGCTCGCGGAGTTCGCGCACGAGCGCCTGATCACCCCGGAGCCGGAGGGCACCGGTGACGGCCGTTTCGTCGTGCGCAGCGACGACGGCCTGACCCGCTACACCTTCACCGCGGTGCTCCGCGCACTCGACCACTGGCAGGTCGACGCGGACTCGATCACCCGCCACCGCGACGGCGCCGAACTCCCGCTCGCCGCCCTGGACTTCTTCATCGAGCTGCAGAAGTCCCTGGGCCTGAGCGACGAGGTCCTGCCGGTCTATCTGGAGGAGATCTCCTCCACCCTCTCCGGTACCTGCTACAAGCTGACCAAGCCGCAGATCACGGTCGCCGAGCTGGCGAAGGCCGGCTTCCAGGCCATCGAGGCCGGCATGACCGAGGGCCACCCCTGCTTCGTCGCCAACAACGGGCGGCTCGGCTTCGGCATCCACGAGTACCTGTCGTACGCCCCCGAGACCGGCAGCCCGGTCCGGCTGGTCTGGCTGGCGGCCCACCGTTCGCGCGCCGCGTTCACGGCGGGTGTCGGCATCGAGTACGAGACCTTCGTACGCGACGAGCTGGGCACGGAGACCGTCGAGCGCTTCCACGGAATCCTGCGCGAGCAGAACCTCGACCCGGCCGACTACCTCCTCATCCCGGTCCACCCCTGGCAGTGGTGGAACAAGCTCACCATCACCTTCGCCGCCGAGGTCGCCCAGCAGCACCTGGTCTGCCTGGGCGAGGGCGACGACGAGTACCTGGCCCAGCAGTCGATCCGGACCTTCTTCAACCGGTCCAGCCCCGAGAAGCACTACGTCAAGACGGCCCTGTCCGTCCTCAACATGGGCTTCATGCGCGGACTGTCGGCCGCCTACATGGAGGCCACGCCCGCGATCAACGACTGGCTCGCCCAGCTCATCGACAACGACCCGGTCCTCAAGGCCACCGGCCTGTCGATCATCCGCGAGCGGGCCGCCGTCGGCTACCGGCACCTGGAGTACGAGAAGGCGACCGACCGCTACTCGCCGTACCGCAAGATGCTGGCGGCCCTGTGGCGCGAGAGCCCGGTGTCGCAGCTGGAGGACGGCGAGTCCCTGGCCACCATGGCCTCCCTCGTCCACGTCGACCACGAGGGCGCCTCCTTCGCGGGCGCGCTGATCGAGCAGTCGGGGCTGGCGCCGACGGAGTGGCTGCGCCGCTATCTGAAGGCCTACTTCACCCCGCTCCTGCACAGCTTCTACGCCTACGACCTGGTGTACATGCCGCACGGCGAGAACGTGATCCTGGCCCTGAAGGACGGCGTGGTCCAGCGCGCGATCTACAAGGACATCGCCGAGGAGATCGCGGTCATGGACGTGGACGCGGTGCTGCCGCCCACGGTCGAGCGGCTCCGCGTGGACGTCCCGGAGGACAAGAAGCTCCTGTCCGTCTTCACGGACGTCTTCGACTGCTTCTTCCGCTTCCTCGCCGCGAACCTGGCCGCCGAGGGGATCCTGGAGGAGGACGACTTCTGGCGCACGGTCGCCGAGGTCACCCGGGACTACCAGCACTCGGTGCCCGAACTCGCCGACAAGTTCAAGCAGTACGACATGTTCGCCCCCGAGTTCGCCCTGTCCTGCCTCAACCGCCTCCAGCTCCGCAACAACAAGCAGATGGTCGACCTGGCGGACCCGGCGGGCGCGCTGCAGCTGGTGGGCAACCTGAAGAACCCGATAGCAGGGCTGTAGCAGTCCACGGCCCACACAGACAGGCGGGCACCCCGGGGTACGGTCCCCCGGGGTGCCCGTCGGCTTTTGGCCTTTAGGGGCGCGGGGAACTGCGCGACAAGCCCCCACCGGCCCGCAGACGAATCACAGCGCTTACGCCGTAGGCCAAGGCACCTGAGGCGACCGGTAGTAGTCGATCCCCAACGCCTCCCACCGCGAACCCTGCGCAGCCAGCCGAACCTTGTACTTCTCCCAGTCATGCGTGGCAGCCGGCGACCACCCCAGCTCAGCCGCCCCCGCCAGCCTCGGAAACGCCATGTACTCGACGTCCGCGGATTTCGTGAGCGTCTCCGTCCACATCGGCGCCTCGACTCCCCGGACAGCCGACGAAGGCACCCCCGGCAAATAGTTGCCCGGATCCCAGTCGTACGACCGCTTGACCTCCACCAGCCCCGCCCAGTCCAGCCCCAACGGCGTATCGGCGGTGTACTTCATGTCGAGGTAGATCCGGTCGGCCGGAGACAGAATGACCCCCGTGCCGTTCTGCGCGGCCTTCGCGACCTGCGCCTTCTCCTGCGCACTCGTGCTGTCCAGCCCCCAGTACTGAGCGAGCGCCCCCTTCGCCGGAGTGGCCCCCGTCAGCTGATGCCAGCCCACCACCGTCTTGCCGTACTCGGCGACGATCGGCTGCACCCGGTCCATGAACTTCACATAGTCCTCGTGACTCGTGGAGTGCGCCTCGTCCCCGCCGATGTGCAGGTACTTCCCCGGCGTCAGAGCGGCCAGCTCCCGGATCACGTCGTCCACGAAGTCGTACGTGATCTCCTTGCCGACACACAGCGAGCTGAAGCCGACGTCGGTACCGGTGTAGAGCGGGGGTGCCACGCCGTTGCAGTTCAGGTCGGCGTACGAGGCCAGCGCCGCGTTGGTGTGGCCGGGCATGTCGATCTCGGGGACGACCTCCTGGTAGCGGGAGGCGGCGTACCGGACGATCTCCCGGTAGTCGGCCTTGGTGTAGTGGCCGCCGGGGCCGCCGCCGACCTGGGTGGAGCCGCCGTAGGTCGCCAGGCGCGGCCAGGAGTCGATGGCGATGCGCCAGCCCTGGTCGTCGCTGAGGTGCAGATGCAGCTTGTTGATCTTGTACAGGGCGAGCTGGTCGATGTAGCGCTTGACCTGGTCGACGCTGAAGAAGTGCCGGGAGACGTCGAGCATCGCGCCGCGCCAGCCGTAGCGCGGGGTGTCCTTGATCGTGCCGCCCGCGACCAGCCAGGGGCCGGGCTGGACGGAGTCCTTCTCGACGGCCGCCGGGAGCAGTTGGCGCAGGGTCTGCACGCCGTGGAAGAGGCCGGCGGGCCCCGCGGCGGTGATGGTGACGCCCTTGCCGCCGCTGTCGAGGCGGTAGCCCTCGGCGCCGAACGGGCCCTGGGCGAGGCGTAGTCGGATGCCTCCGGTGCCTTCGGCGGTGACGGGGAGGGGGTAGCCGGTGGAGGGGCGGAGGATGGCCGCGAGGTAGTCGCCGACGCGGCGGGTCTCGCGGGAGTCGTCGACGCGGATGCGGGTGCCGCCGGTGATCCGGTAGGGGGACTCGGCCGGGGCGACCGAGGCGGGCGCGGGGACCACCCGGTCGAGCGGGGTGGGCGAGGCCGCCTGCGCGGGGGCGGCCCCGGTCAGCGAGGCGCCGGTCGCGACCAGCAGCAGGGAACCGAGCAGGCGGAACGTTCTGTGGTGCTGTCTCACAGGACCGACTCTCACAAGCGTGTCCCTTTCATGAGCCGTTGCACTCCAGGAGGTCTGGACCACTCTCTCGTGAGTCTGGTGGAACAATCCACCCCATGGCGGAAATCATCCAGAAGGACGGCACGTGGGTCTTCGACGGCGACGCACTGCGACTGACCCCCGGACGGGACAAGAACGTCAGCCTTTTCCGCAAGACGCTGGGTGAACTGGTCGTCCCGCTGGGGGCGTTGGCGGGCATCTCCTTCGAGCAGGGCAAGAAGGCCGGACGGCTCAGGCTGCGTCTGCGCGACGGCGCCGACCCGCTGCTGCACGCCACCGGCGGCCGTCTCGTCGAGCCCAACGACCCGTACCAGCTGACCGTCGAGTCCGACCGCTACGGCGTCGCCGAGTACTTCGTGGACGAGGTCCGCAACGCCCTGCTCCTGGACCAGGTGCCCGCCGAACCGGTCGACGCGTATCTGCTGCCGGGCCCCTCCGTGCCCCTGTCGGTGTCCGCCGGGGACGGCACCGCCAGTTTCGACGGTGAGCACATCCGCCTGGAGTGGAACTGGAAGACGGAGGACGCCAAGGCCGCCGCCGGCACCCGCTCCCTCGCGCTCACCGACATCGCGGCGGTGGAGTGGCATCCGGCGGCGGGCCTGGAGAACGGCTACCTCCGCTTCAGCGTCAGGAACGCGTCCACGAAGGCGCCGCCCAAGTACGACTCCAACTCCGTGGAGCTGTGGGGCTTCAAGAAGGACCCGCTGATGGCCCTGGTCGCGGCGGCCGTCCAGGCCCGCCTCCCGCACCCGGCCGCGGCCGGCGCCGGGGCCGCCCTCACGGACGTACCGGACGCGCGGGCGGAGCTGCCCGCCGCCCGGGTCCCGTCCGCCGAGGACGACCACGACGCCCTCCTGCGCCGCCTGCGCGAACTCGGCGACCTCCACCGCACGGGCGTGCTGACGGACGAGGAGTTCACGATGGCCAAGCAGGCGGTTCTCAAGCGGATGTAGGGCTCCTGCGCGGCTACTTGGCCCGGCGCGCCACCGTGAAGTGGTCGATCCGGTCACCCGTCTCGGCGATGCCCTGCACCTTCAGGGTGGCGTACCGGCCCTTCGGGGCGGGGTTCACGTCCACCCGCAGGAACGAGTAGTTGAGGTAGCGCACCCGCGACCAGGCGACGGTCTCGTTCTTCTTGCCGTCCTTGAGGTTGACGAAGGAGGCCACGGAGTCGACCTCGTGCTCGTGCCCCTCGTAGGAGTCGGGCGCGGAGAACGCGTACAGGCTGCGGCCGGCCGCGCCCGCCGTGACATAGACGACGCCCTCGGTCTCGGGGTACGCCGTGCCGCCGATCGGCAGCTTCTTGGTGACCTCGTCCCCCTTGATCACGTCCGTGCGCTCGTACTGGTGGTTGTGGCCGTTGATGACGAGGTCCACCTGGTACTTCTCGAACAACGGCACCCACTCCTGACGCACACCCCCCTCCGAGGCGTGCGCCGTGGAGGTGCAGTACGCGCAGTGGTGGAAGAACACGATGACGAAGTCGATGTCGTGGGCGGCCCGGAACTTCTTCAGCTGCGCCTCGAACCACTTGGTCTGGGTGCCCCCTGAGATGCCGAGGTTGGCGGGGATCTCGTACGACACGTCGTTCGGGTCGAGCGAGATCACCGCGGTGTTGCCGTAGACGAAGGAGTAGACGCCCGGCAGGTTCTTCTTGTCCGGCCCGTTGTCGGGGAGCGTGAAGCGGGCCTCCTCGCCGCCGTAGCCGTTGGGCGAGTACCAGGCCTCCATGTCGTGGTTGCCGTAACTCACCATCCATGGCACCGACTTGGCGACCGACTCGGTCTGGTACAGGAACTGGTCCCAGGTGCGCGAGTCGAAGCCGGTGTCGGAGGTCTTGCCCTGGCCGGCCGGGTCGCCGTACGCGATGTCGCCGGCGTGCAGATGGAAGACCGGATTCTGGCCGAGGATCAGGCTGTCGTTGGCCAGCGCGTGATAGCTGACGCCCTGGTCGCCGAAGGCCGTGAAGGTGAACGGCGCCTTGTAGGCGGGGGCGGTGGTGAAGGTGCCGAGGGTGCCGAGGAGGTGCGGCTCGGCGGGGTCGAAGCCGTCGTGGCCGACGCCGTAGTAGTAGGTCCGGCCGGGGCGCAGGCGGGCCAGCTGGGCATGGACGTAGTACTGCGTGTGGTCGCCGCTGGTACCGACGCCGGCCGGGGTGTACAGGGTGCGGACCTCGGCCTCGATCTTGCGGGAGAGGTCCCAGGGGTGGGCGCCGATCCGGATGAACGGCTTCTTCACGGCGACCGGGACCTGCCACGAGACGGTCATCTCGGTGCGCGGGTCGTTGCCGAAGGCGAGATGGCGGCCGAACGGGGCGACGAGGGCGCCGTCGACGGTCTCGGTGCGCGGGGCCGACCGGGTGGGTACGGCCTGCGTCGGCACGGCGGCCCGGGCGGTGGCGCCCGGTACGAAGGTGCCGCCCGCGACGGCGCCGAGGGTGACGGCGCCGCCTCTGATCATGTTGCGCCGCGAGAACTTGGCGCGCAGGTACTCGTGCTGCTCGGCCATACTCATGCGCTCGGCGAGCTGCTCGGGTACGCCCATACGTGGAATGTCCATGGCGTCACAAGGTGCTCGCCACACACATCGGCCCGGGGAACAGCCGACCAACAGACTCCCATGGGCGTCCCATAAGTGTTTCAACAGCAACGTGCCCGAAATCGGGCAGGATTCTTGCGAAGGCGTCGCCCATGGTTCAGGATCTACCGGGTGCACGACGAACTTGTTGATCATCTGACGCGGTCCACGCCCCTCAACCGGGGCGAGGCACTGCGGGTGATCCAGGACGTGCTCGCCTACTTCGACGAGACGACCGAGGACTACGTCCGTCGCCGCCACCGCGAACTGCAGGCCCAGGGCCTGGTCAACGCGACGATCTTCGAACGGATCGAGGCGGACCTGAAATACCGAGCGGTGGCACCGCCCGAGCTTACGCTCAGGCAACTGCGCCGCATCGTCTACGGCTGAGGAATACATCTGTATGTGCGGAATTGTCGGATACATCGGGAAGCGTGACGTTGCTCCTCTGCTGCTGGAGGGCCTGCAGCGGCTGGAGTACCGCGGCTACGACTCGGCGGGCATCGTCGTCACCTCCCCGAAGGCGACGGGCCTGAAGATGGTCAAGGCCAAGGGCCGGGTGCGTGATCTGGAGGCCAAGGTCCCGGCGCGCTTCAAGGGCACGACCGGTATCGCCCACACCCGCTGGGCCACCCACGGCGCCCCCTCCGACCTGAACGCCCACCCGCACCTGGACGCCGAGGGCAAGGTCGCGGTCGTCCACAACGGCATCATCGACAACGCCTCCGACCTGCGCCGCAAGCTGGAGGCGGACGGGGTCGAGTTCCTGTCCGAGACCGACACCGAGGTCCTCGTCCACCTCATCGCCCGTTCGCAGGCGGAGAAGCTGGAGGACAAGGTCCGCGAGACGCTGCGCGTCATCGAGGGCACGTACGGCATCGCGGTGATGCACGCCGACTTCAACGATCGCATCGTCGTCGCCCGCAACGGCTCCCCGGTCGTCCTCGGCATCGGCGAGAAGGAGATGTTCGTCGCGTCGGACATCGCCGCGCTGGTCGCCCACACGCGGCAGATAGTGACGTTGGACGACGGCGAGATGGCCACCCTGAAGGCCGACGACTTCCGCACGTACACGACGGAGGGCACCCGTACGACGGCCGAGCCCACCACCGTCGAGTGGGAGGCCGCCTCCTACGACATGGGCGGCCACGACACCTACATGCACAAGGAGATCCACGAGCAGGCCGACGCCGTGGACCGCGTGCTGCGCGGCCGCATCGACGACCGCTTCTCCACCGTGCACCTCGGCGGCCTGAACCTGGACGCCCGTGAGGCCCGCCAGATCCGCCGTGTGAAGATCCTCGGCTGCGGCACCTCGTACCACGCGGGCATGATCGGCGCCCAGATGATCGAGGAGCTGGCCCGCATCCCCGCGGACGCCGAGCCGGCCTCCGAGTTCCGCTACCGCAACGCGGTGGTGGACCCCGACACGCTCTACATCGCCGTCTCCCAGTCCGGCGAGACGTACGACGTGCTCGCGGCCGTCCAGGAGCTGAAGCGCAAGGGCGCGCGGGTCCTGGGCATCGTGAACGTGGTCGGTTCGGCGATCGCCCGCGAGGCGGACGGCGGCATCTACGTGCACGCGGGCCCGGAGGTCTGCGTGGTCTCCACGAAGTGCTTCACCAACACGACGGTCGCCTTCGGCCTGCTCGCGCTCCACCTCGGCCGCACCCGCGACCTCTCGGTCCGCGACGGCAAGCGGATCATCGAGGGGCTGCGCAAGCTGCCCGCACAGATCGCCGAGATCATGGAGCAGGAGGGCGAGATCGAGAAGCTGGCCCAGCAGTTCGCCGAGGCCCGCTCGATGCTCTTCATCGGCCGCGTCCGGGGCTACCCGGTCGCCCGCGAGGCCTCCCTCAAGCTCAAGGAGGTCTCGTACATCCACGCCGAGGCCTACCCGGCCTCCGAGCTCAAGCACGGCCCGCTGGCCCTGATCGAGCCCGCCCTCCCCACAGTGGCGATCGTCCCGGACGACGACCTGCTGGAGAAGAACCGCGCCGCCATGGAGGAGATCAAGGCCCGCAGCGGCAAGATCCTCGCGGTGGCCCACCAGCCCCAGGAGAAGGCCGACCAGACGATCATGGTCCCGAAGAACGAGGACGAGCTGGACCCGATCCTGATGGGCATCCCGCTGCAACTCCTCGCCTACCACACGGCGTTGGCCCTGGGCCGGGACATCGACAAGCCGCGAAACCTCGCGAAGTCGGTGACGGTCGAGTAGCCGTCCCGTTCTCAGAGGCGCGGGGCCGCACCGATGTACGGTGCGGCCCCGCGCCGCGTTCTCAGGCCTGTTGTGGCGGCATCCATCCATGCATCAGGGACGCAGCACCAGCCGCCACCGCGTCTCCCCGTCCTGCTCCTCCTCGGTCGCGCTCAGCCCGGCCGCCGAGGCGACCGCCGCCGACGCCAGGTGGTCGGGACGGACATGGGCGACGACCGTACGGACCGACCGCCGCCCGAGCCAGCCCACGAGCCCTCGCGCCGCCTCGGAGGCGTACCCGCGCCCCTGCCACGCCGTACCGACCACCCAGGCGATCTCGGCACCGCCGTCCGCGGTGACGGTGGCCTGGACGGTGCCCACGAGACATGACTCGGCGCGTAGCGACAGCACCCAGTTGCACCAGGAGACGCCCGGGTCGGGAGATCCGGCGACGAGACGCTCGTAGCGGGCCCGCAGGTCGTCGGCGGAGTACGGGGCGCCGCCGATGAAGCGGTGCAGCGCCGGGTCCGACAGGACGACGGCCATCTCCGCGGCGTGCTCGACACGCAGGGGGAGAAGATCGAGGCGGTCGGTGGAGATGGGCTCAGGCTCGGCACATATAAGGGGCATACGGAAAATGATTCAGCCGGTGGCTTCGTTTCCGAAGCCACCGGCTGATCATTCAGGGTGAGTGACGGGACTCGAACCCGCGGCATCCTGGACCACAACCAGGTGCTCTACCAGCTGAGCTACACCCACCATGCCCGGTTGTTGACTTCCGTGGAGTCCCCGACCGGCCGAGAAAAAGTGTACAGGGTCCGAAGGGGTGCTCGCGCACGCCTTTTCACGGCGTCCTTGTGCGACCCCCTCGAACACCTACTGAGCAGGCAGAACGTGCTTCGCGGCGATCGACTTCGCGGTGTCGGAGTCGGGGCCGGGCTGGGGCACGAAGATGGCCTCGCGGTAGTAGCGGAGTTCGGCGATGGACTCGCGGATGTCGGCGAGTGCGCGGTGGTTGCCGTTCTTCTCCGGGCTGTTGAAGTAGGCCCGCGGGTACCAGCGGCGCGCCAGCTCCTTGACGGAGCTGACGTCCACGATCCGGTAGTGGAGGTAGATCTCCAGGGTCGGCATGTCACGCAGCAGGAAGCCGCGGTCGGTGCCGACGGAGTTGCCGCACAGCGGGGCCTTGCCGGGTTCCTTCACATGCTCGCGGACATAGGTGAGGACCTGGTCCTCGGCGTCCTTGAGGGTCGTGCCGCCGGCGAGTTCGTCCAGCAGCCCGGACGCGGTGTGCATCTGACGCACCACCTCCGGCATCGTCTCCAGCGCCGAGTCCGGCGGGCGGATCACGATGTCCACCCCCTCGCCGAGGACATTCAGCTCGGAGTCGGTGACGAGGGCGGCAACCTCGATGAGAGCGTCGTCGGACAGCGAGAGGCCGGTCATCTCGCAGTCGATCCACACCATGCGATCGTTCATGCGACCACCCTACGGCCGACGTCCGCCTCTGTGGTGCCCCGCGTCGGCGCGGGCCCCGGACCCGAAACGCCGGACGAGCCGAGGTGGCCCGTCCGGCGTCGCGAAGTCACGTCACATCCCGCTGCGCTGCCCCGGCAGGCTCGCGCGGCTGCCCGCGTAGGCCTCCCGGCCGTTGTCCGACGACACCGACAGGGACGCGGACGTGCCCAGGGCACTCGGCGCCGGGGTGCGGCGGGCCTGGAGCGGGACCGGTCCGCCCTCCGGGTAGGGCGAGGGCGGTGGGCCGGGCGGAGGCGCGGGCGGACCGACCGTCGGATCGGTGTCCGTCGGCTTCTCGGCCTGCGGGCGCCGTGCCCGGTACGCGGCCCGGTACGCCGCCGGCGACGAACCCAGCTGGCGGCGGAAGTGGCCGCGCAGCGCCACCGGCGAGCGGAAGCCGCAGCGGCCCGCGACCTCGTCCACCGAGTAGTCCGACGTCTCCAGCAGACGCTGTGCCTGAAGCACCCGCTGGGTGATCAGCCACTGCAGCGGGGCCGAACCCGTCAGCGAGCGGAAGCGACGGTCGAACGTACGGCGCGACATGTACGCGCGTGCCGCCAGCGTCTCGACGTCGAACTGCTCGTGCAGGTGCTCCAGCGCCCAGGCGACGACCTCCGCGAGCGGGTCGGCGCCGATCTCCTCTGGTAAAGATCGATCGAGGTAGCGCTCCTGACCGCCGGACCGGCGCGGCGGGACCACCAGGCGGCGGGCCAGTGCTCCGGCCGCCTCGTTGCCGTGGTCCGTGCGCACGATGTGGAGGCACAGGTCGATGCCGGCCGCTGTGCCCGCCGATGTCAGTACGTCCCCGTCGTCCACGAAGAGTTCTCGTGGATCCACGTGCACCGACGGATAGCGCTTGGCCAGCGTCGGTGCGTACATCCAGTGCGTCGTCGCTGGGCGGCCGTCCAACAGGCCGGCCGCGGCCAGGACGAAGGCGCCGGTGCACAGCCCGACTATGCGGGCGCCTTCCTCATGCGCCCGGCGCAGCGCGTCGAGCGCGTCCTCCGGCGGCGGCGAGGTGATCGAACGCCAGGCCGGCACGACGACCGTGCCCGCCCGCGAGATCGCCTCCAGGCCATGTGGTGCGGAGAGTTCCAGGCCCCCTGTGGTCCGCAGCGGGCCGTCCTCGCCCCCGCACACCAGCAAGCGGTAGCGCGGTACGCCGGCGTCCTGGCGGTCGATCCCGAACACCGACAACGGTATGGAACTCTCGAAGATGGGGCCGCCGCTGAACAGCAGCACCGCAACGATCTCCTTGCGGCGTCGCCCGGACAGCTTCCGGACCGCCCCTTCCGGCGCGGCAGTGGAGTCGTGGCTCATACTGCTAAGCCCCCCTCGGTGGTCGCGGCTCCTCGGTTGTGTCGCTCCTGCACGTTTCCCCTCGGTCCTGCACGAGTCCCCCGCCGTAGACAGTCAAGATCGAACTTACTGTGTCGCGTCGTGCCGGAGTGGCCGGTTCGGCACTCGGCACATTGTCGACTTGGCAACTTGGCGTGAAGCATTCGATCACGAAGCGTTGCACTCGCGGGGCGTGCAGGGAAGTGCGCCTTGTCGCAGTGGCCAATCCACGTAGGGTGCGCAGGGCCCTTGAGGCCCTTTCCGTGCAGGTGGAACGGGGGTTGGGGGGTGTTCTGGGCAGGGGATGCATGCACGCCAGAAGTTGGCTGAAAAGCAACGTTCCCGTGCACGGAAACCGGTCAGCCGACCGGTGTATTTCCCCCACTGTGACGTCCGCCTCTATGCGCCCCGGTTCCGGTCCGGTGATGGCGACCGCGACGGGACGGCGCCGGACCGCCCCGCACTTCGTCCTTCATCCGGGCCGCCTCGTCCCTCAGCCGCGCCGCGCCGCGTTCCGATTCGCGCAGCAGCAGACGGCAGACCCCGGTCACGGCCGCGAGGCCGAGGGCCGTACCCGTGGCGCCGGCCAGGGAGGTGCCGTACCAGAGCAGGACGACGGGGACCAGGACGCAGCTGAAGGCCGCCCACCGGACCACGGTGGTGCTGTCCGAGTAGGTGGTGCGGGGTCCGGTCATGGGTGCGTGCTCCCTGGGCTCCCTGGGCGGAGGATCACGGTGATCAACGCCTGTTCGAGCGGTCGGTCACTGGTGCGGGGCCGCCCCGGGCAGGTGAACCCTGTGCAAACCGCCTGTACACCGCAGCAACCATTGCGTGACGGGCATCCCCTCGTGCATGCTCCCTGGAACCCGCACCGACCGTGAGCGGAGATCTGGGCTAAGGAGGCGTGCCGCCGTACCCTTGGGGTATGGGGTTGGGAAGACCATTCCCGGACACCGCTCCGCCGCCGCACCCAATCAATGAGCCCCGCTCGCGGGCCCACCCATACAAGGATCAATACGCCGAGACAGCCATGGCCGGTCACGAATTCTTCGAACCAGCGGACCGCAAGCGGCCCGTCGCCGACCCCACGGCGGCCGAGCCCCTGGCGGCGGAAGAGCCACGCCACTCCTGCGACCCCGCCTTCAAGCACGGCGTCGTGGTCGGCTTCGACGGCTCCACATCCAGCGAGCGCGCCCTCGCGTACTCCATCGGCATGGCCCATCGCTCCGGGTCGGGCCTGATCATCGTCCACGTCGCCAACCGGCTGCCCACCACGGTGTGGGCCGGCTGTGAGCCACCGGTCTTCGTCGACGTACCGGACCACCGCACCGAGGTGCTCGGCCTCGAACTGGCCTGCGCGGACTATCTCGCCGAGGTGCCCTGGATCCTGGTCGAGCGCGGCGGGGACATCTGCCACGAACTCGAAGAGGTCGGGCGGGAGTACGAGGCGGACGCGATCGTCGTCGGCTCCACACACGGCATCGTCGGGCGGATCTTCGGCTCCGTCGCGGGACGGCTCGCCAAGCGGGCCAAGCGTCCCGTCGTTGTCATTCCGTAACTCGCCGTCGTCCCTGGTGAGATGAGCCGTTCGGGACGTCGCCCTCCTTCCTGCGATGTGTGAATTTACTGGCGCGTAGAGGTGTTTGTGCCTTTGTGAAGGGCATATAACGCTCACCGCACAACTGCACATGCAAGAAGGGAGCCCGCCGTGGACAACGACGTCTCTGCGGGAAGCGGAATCACCACCGTGGTCGGCCGACTCGCCCTTGGTGTCACCCTGTTGGCCTTCGGGCTGGGGTACACCGACGTGATCGACGGTGTGTCAGCTGCTGACGCCGTATCAATCGCCCAGTACGTGGGCGGCATAGCCCTCTTCGTCGCCGGCCTGATGGCCCTGCGCGACCGTGACTCCGCGAACGGGACCGCGTTCGTGGCGCTCGGCGCCCTCTGGTTCACCTGGGCCGTCTCCGCGGACGCGGCGGTCTCCGACAACGCGGCGGGGCTCTTCCTGCTGCTGTTCGCCCTCGTGGCGCTCTCCCTCACCCTCGCCGGCGGCGACCAGCTCGGTCAGGGTGCGTACGGGCTGTTCTTCGTCGCCCTGTTGCTGATGGCGATCGCCCAGTTCGCCGGCAACGACGGGCTCACCAAGGTGGGCGGCTGGTGCGCCGTCGCGGCCGGGGCGGTGGCCTGGTACGCGGCGACCGCGGCGCTGGCCCACTGGCCGACCGCACTTCCGCGACGCGCTGCGGGCCGGGGCGTGACGGCCACCGGTTAGCTGCGCAGGCCGGGGAGTTGGGCGGCTCCCCGGCGATCCGAACGGACCCCCCGTGACAGGTGGCATCACGTGGGGGTCCGTCCCCTTTTTGCGCCTAAACCGGCGCCGCTCTCGCGGACGTGGTTGCTCGCCGCGGGGGTTGCTCAATTGTCGCTTCGGCGGTCGGTGGGCAGAACACGGGTGCCTGGTGCGCAGGTCTCCGTCAGGTCGGCGCGATCGGCCGGCGGCAGGCTGCTCGCGGAGCCTCTGCGGCTGGAGTCGAGCGAGGCAGCGCCGGTGGCCAGCCACTGCGGTACGGGGGCGACGCCGATGAACTCGGCCAGACGGGTGAGTTCTTCGGTCGGTTTGTCGAGGAGGTTCTCGTAGGCGAGGGTGGCGCGTCGGTCGGCGGGGAGGGTGGAGAGGAACTCCGTGCCGTCGGTGACGAGTTCGGACCACAGGGCGCCGAACCTCCGCAGGGAGAGGTCCCGGTCGCGTACGAGGGCGGGGTCGAAGCGGTCGTCGAGCAGCGGTGCCAGGTCGGCGGGCAGGGAGCGGACGTGCTCGGGGGTCAGGTCGGCGAAGCTGTCGATCCCGGCGTGTTCCTTGATCTCGCGCAGCAGGGTGATCGTGCGGTAGCCGGGGTGGCGGCTCATGGACAGGGCGCAGTCCGGCCCGTCCCGGTACATGTGCACGAACCTCGCCTCCGGGAACGCCTCCCGCAGCCCGGGTGCCCAGCCGGTCGAGTAACCGGACCGCTCCACGACCGCGGTGCGCCCGAACCGCCCGCAGAGCAGATCGAACAGGGCCCGGTGGTGCTCGGCGGCGGTGCGCTCGGGCCATCCGGGCACCGCAGCGCCGAGTTCGTCGAGGAGGCCGTCCGGGTCGTCGGTGAGGTGGGGCAGCGCCATCAGGGAGAGCGCGGGGATTCCGGTGGTCTCCGCCGAGTACCTGCCGGGGCGGCGGGTGTGGAGGAACTCCGGGAGCGGCAGCCCGCTGCGGATCATCCGCTCGAAGTGCGGGGCTGGACGGAAGAGCGTCTGCCAGAACTCCTCGCCGCTCACCTTCCCTTCGGGGAAGGCGGCGTCGCCCACGGAGGCCATGTACTCGTTGAGGCTCAGTACCTCCGGATGGGCGTTGAGGATGCGGGACAGCGCGGTCGAGCCGCTGCGTCCCGTACCGATGACGAAGGTCAAGGAACGCATGGTCATCCTCCGTGTGCTGCCGTGTGCTGCCGTGTGCTGCCGTCCGATGCGTGTGCGGTCAGACTCTGCCCGGTCCGAGGCATGATCAAGACCGGCCGATCCCTCCGGAGGTACGACGTGGCGTGGACCCAGCGCATGGTGGTGCGAGACGGCGTGCGGCTCGTCTGCCGGGACTGGGGCGGGCCGGGGCGGCCCGTCGTGCTGCTGCACGGCCTGGCGGGGCACGCGGGTGAATGGGACGAGCCGGCCCGGCGGCTGAGCCCGCGGTACCGGGTCGTGGCGGTCGACCAGCGCGGGCACGGCGCCGCCGAGCGCCACCCGGGGGACGTCTCGCGCGCGGCCTACGTCGCCGACGTCACCGCCGTCGCCGACCAACTCGCCCTACGCCGGCCCGTCCTCGTCGGCCAGTCGCTGGGCGGCCACACAGCCATGCTCACCGCCGCCGCGCACCCCGGACTGGTCGGCGCGCTCGTGCTGGTCGAGGCCGGTCCCGGCGGCCCGAACCCGGACGCCCCCGAGGACATCGGCGGCTGGCTCGACTCCTGGCCGACGCCGTTCCCCACCCGTGAAGCGGCGGCCGCGTTCCTGGGCGGCGGACCGGTCGGCGCGGGCTGGGCGGCCGGGCTGGAGGAACGCGAGGACGGCTGGTGGCCCCGCTTCGACCGGGACGTGATGGTCGGCTCCCTGGCGGAGAACGCCCGGCGTTCCTTCTGGCCCGAGTGGGCCCGGATCACCTGCCCCACCCTGGTCGTCCTGGCCCAGTCCGGCATCATCCCCGCCCAGGAGGCCGACAGGATGCTGGGCCAACGCCCCGCCACCCGGTCCATGAGCATCCCCGGCACCGGCCACGACCTGCACCTGGAACGGCCCGAAGTCCTGTACAACGCGCTGTCGGACTTCCTCGCGAACCTGGCCTGAGGCTCCCCGCACCGGCCCTTCCACCGCCGCCGACAATCAGCCTGCCCTCAGGACGAAGCGCTCAGGACGAATTCTCAGACCAGAGCCCTCAGGACGAAGCCCTCACCACCAGTTCCGTCGCCAGCACCATCTGGGACCGCTCCAGCCCCCGGGACACCGCCGGCCGGCGGTCCGCGATCTCGGAGAGCAGGAGGTCCAGCATGCGGCGGCCCATGTCCTCGATGGGCTGGCGGACGCTGGTGAGGGGCGGCTCCATGTGGCGGGCGATGGCCGAGTCGTCGTAGCCGACGAGGGACACGTCCTCGGGGATACGGCGGCCGACCTCGCGCAGCACCTGGCGGGCGCCCGCCGCCGTCACGTCCGATCCCGCGAACACCGCGTCCAGGTCGGGGCAGCGCGCGAGCAGGTCCCGCATCGCCCCGGCACCGCCCTCCTCCGTGAAGTCGCCGGGCTCGATGAGCCGTTCGTCCGGCTCGTGCCCGGCGTCGCGCAGGGCGTCGCGGTAGCCGTCGACGCGGCGCTGGGCGCCGTACACGTCGAGGCGGCCGGTGATGTGGGCGATGCGGGTACGGCCGCGGGACAGCAGGTGTTCCACCGCCGAGCGGGCGCCGCCGTAGTTGTCGGAGTCCACCGAGGTCAGGGTCTCCGCGGCCGACCTCGGACCGCTGATCACCGCCGGGATCTCCAGCTGGGCCAGCAGGTCCGGCAGCGGATCGTCCGCGTGGACGGAGACCAGGAGCACGCCGTCCACCCGGTGGGCCGCGAGGTACTGGGCCAGCCTGCGGCGCTCCCGGTCACTGCCCGCGAAGATCAGCAGCAGCTGCATCTCGGTGTCGGCGAGACCGGCGCCCACGCCCTTGAGCATGTCCGAGAAGTACGGCTCCGCGAAGAACCGCGTCTCCGGCTCGGGCACGACCAGCGCGATCGCGTCCGTGCGGTTGGCGGCCAGGGCCCGGGCGGCGGTGTTGGGGACATAGCCGAGTTCCGCCACCGCCGCTTCCACCGCCGCGCGGGTGGCGTCACTGACCCGGGGCGAACCGTTGATCACCCGGGAGACGGTGCCGCGGCCGACGCCCGCGCGGGCCGCCACCTCTTCGAGGGTGGGCCGGCCGCCGCTGCGGCCTCGCGCTCCGTGGCTTGCCATTGGGCCCCGCCTTCCGCCGTTGTCTTCACGCTGGCCTGGAATTTAACAGTCCCGCCAGGCATGGTGACCGCCCTTGGGGCCGCCGCTCCCGGACCCCGCTTCGGCCTGAAACGGCCTCCCACTCGAACGCCGAACCGGCTGAAGTGGGTCCAGTTAACGGCCCGATAACTGAACGCAGAACTCCGCGTCGGCTCCCTTGACACCCCCGCTTCGACCGACGACCCTTCAACACATCACCTGTGGGAGCGCTCCCACAGTACCTGACACATACACATCCCGCACGTTCCCCGCCCGAGCCGCAGCGATGCAAGATGACGTTTCAACGGGCCCAACCATGCCGTTGGCCGGGGGGTCGGCACGTCAGGCAACAGGAGGACGCAATGCGCACGAGTACCCGCGGGTCCCGCAGACTGACGACCCTCGCGGTCGTCGCCGCGCTCACGACAGGGCTGCTCGCCGGCTGCGCCGAGGACTCGGACGACGGCTCCACGGGCGACGGCGGCGGCAACGGCGGCGGTGGCAAGACCACCCTCACCGTGGGCACCTTCGGCACCTTCGGCTACAAGCAGGCCGGCCTCTACGACGAATACATGAAGGCCCACCCGGACATCTCCATCAAGGAGAACGTCACCACCCGTACCGACGTCTACTGGCCCAAGGTCCTCACCCGACTGCAGGCCGGGTCCGGTGCCGACGACATTCAGGCCATCGAGATCATGAACGTCACCGAGGCCGTGGAGACGCAGGCCGACAAGTTCGTCGACCTCGGCAAGGAGGTCGACAAGTCGCAGTGGCTGGACTGGAAGAACGCCCAGGCCACCACCAAGGACGGCAAGCTGATCGGACTCGGCACCGACGTCGGCCCGATGGCGATCTGCTACCGCAAGGACCTGTTCGAGAAGGCCGGCCTGGAGACCGACCGCACCAAGCTCGCCGCGCAGTGGAAGGGCGACTGGGGCAAGTACGTCGACCTGGGCAAGCAGTACATGAAGAAGGCGCCGAACGGCACCAAGTTCGTGGACTCGGCCTCCTCGGTCTACAACGCGACCCTCGGCGGCGCGGACGAGCGCTACTACAAGGACGACGGCACCGTCGACTGGGACAAGTCGCAGGGCGTGAAGAACGCCTGGGACGTCGCCATGGACGTGGCGACCAGCGACATGTCGGCCAAGCTGAAGCAGTTCGACAAGCCGTGGGACCAGGGCTACGCCAACGGCACCTTCGCCACGGTGGCCTGCCCGGCCTGGATGATCGGCTACATCCTGGAGAAGTCCGGTGAGTCCGGCAAGGGCAAGTGGGACGTGGCGGCGGCGCCGACCGCGGCCAACTGGGGCGGTTCGTTCCTCGGCGTACCGACCTCGGGCAAGCACCAGAAGGAGGCCGTCGCACTGGCGAAGTGGCTGACCGCGCCCGAGCAGCAGGCGAAGGTGTTCGCCAAGCAGGCCAGCTTCCCGTCGACCCCGTCGGCGTACTCGGGCCTGAAGCCGGCGGCCGCCACCACCGCGTACTTCTCGAACGCGCCGATCACCCAGATCTTCTCCGACTCGGCGAAGACCATCCCGAGCCAGTACTTCGGCATCAAGGACCAGGCGATCAACACGGCGATGACCGACATCGGCATCCTCCAGGTCGAGCAGAAGGGCAAGACGCCCGACGAGGGCTGGGAGGCCGCCTCCAAGGAGATCAAGGACGTGCTCGGCCAGTGAGCAGCCCCAAGCAGGCTCTCGCGCTTCACGCGTCGAGCGCCGACGCCGCGCCCGGTGACCAGCCGGGGGCGGCCGGCCGCGCGCCCCGGGGCGGGGCCCCCCCGCCCGGCCAAGCCCGGGGGGGCCGGCGGGAGCCCGGGGGGCAGAATGGGGGGCCGGACCC
>NZ_JBHYJA010000013.1:86518-117215 GCF_042740355.1 Streptomyces sp. NPDC059010 | reverse complement strand
CGCGCGCGACGCCCCCCGCCCGCGCGGCGGGCGTGGGCGGGGCGGGCCCCGCCCCCGCCGGGCCCCCCCCGCGCCGCCCCCCCCCCCCGGCCGCGCGCACGGTCGCGGTACACCGCCGCCGGGAAATTCCTGGCGGAGCCGGCTGTACCGCTGGGACATGAAGGCGTCGCCGTACGCGTTCATCTCCCCCTTCTTCATCGTCTTCGGGGCGTTCTCGCTGGTCCCGCTGCTGTACACGGCCTGGTACTCGCTGCACGACGTGCAGCTGGCGAACCTGGACAGCCAGACCTGGGCGGGGCTGGACAACTACCGGAACCTGCTGTCCTCGGACTTCTTCTGGAACTCCCTGTGGGTCACCTTCGCCATCGGGGTGATCTCGACCGTGCCGCAGCTGCTGATGGCGATCGGGGTCGCGCATCTGCTCAACTACAAGCTGCGCGGCTCGACCGTGTGGCGGGTCGTGATGCTCACCCCGTACGCCACCTCGGTGGCGGCGGCGACGCTGGTGTTCGTGCTGCTGTACTCCTGGGACGGCGGCATGATCAACTGGATCCTCGACTTCTTCGGGATCGATCCGGTCAACTGGCGTGAGTCCGACTGGGGTTCGAAGTTCGCCGTGTCCTCGATCGTGATCTGGCGCTGGACCGGCTACAACGCGCTGATCTATCTGGCCGCCATGCAGGCCATCCCCTCCGACCTGTACGAGTCGGCGGCGATCGACGGCGCGAACCGCTGGCAGCAGTTCCGCCATGTGACGATCCCGCAGCTGCGGCCGACGATCCTGTTCACGGTGGTCGTCTCGACGATCGGCGCGACCCAGCTCTTCGGTGAGCCGTTGCTGTTCGGCGGGGTGTCCGGTTCCAAGGGCGGCTCCGATCACCAGTACCAGACGCTCGGCCTGTACATGTACGACCAGGGCTGGATCATCGGCAACCTCGGCAAGGCGTCCGCGATCGCCTGGTCGATGTTCCTGATCCTGCTGATCATCGGTGTGATCCAGATGCTGGTCTCCCGACGTCTGAGGAAGTCCCAATGACAGCAACTGAACTGACTGCCCCTCAGGCAAAAGGGTCCGGACGCGGCGACAAGGCCGGGCGCCGCCGGGTGATGGGCGCCGGCAAGCAGCTGCACGCCGGCCCGGTCACCTATCTCGTGCTGACCCTGTTCGCGCTGGTCTCGCTGGCCCCGCTGGTGTGGACGGCGATCGCGGCCTCGCGCACCAATCAGCGGCTCGCCGAGACCCCGCCGCCGCTGTGGTTCGGCGGCAACCTGTTCAAGAACATGGAGCGGGCGTGGGAGGAGGCCGGGCTCGGCACCGCGATGTTCAACACCGTGATCGTCGCGACCGCGATCACGGTCAGCACGGTGCTGTTCTCCACGCTCGCCGGATTCGCCTTCGCCAAACTGCGGTTCAAGTTCTCGGGCGTCCTGCTGATGCTGACGATCGGCACGATGATGGTGCCGCCGCAGCTGGCCGTCGTACCGCTGTATCTGTGGATGGCCGACCTCGGCTGGTCCAATCAGCTGCAGACGGTCATCCTGCCGACGCTGGTGACGGCCTTCGGTACGTTCTTCATGCGGCAGTACCTGGTGCAGGCGCTGCCGGGCGAGCTGATCGAGGCGGCGCGGGTGGACGGGGCGAGCAGTCTGCGGGTCGTGTGGCACGTGGTGTTCCCGGCCGCGCGGCCCGCGATGGCCGTCCTCGGCCTGCTGACCTTCGTGTTCGCCTGGAACGACTTCCTGTGGCCGATCATCGCCCTGAACCAGGAGAACCCGACCGTGCAGGTCGCCCTCAACTCCCTGGGCACCGGCTATGTCCCCGACCAAGCGGTGATCATGGCGGGCGCCCTGCTCGGCACACTGCCGCTGCTGATCGCCTTCCTGCTGTTCGGCAAGCAGATCGTCGGCGGCATCATGCAGGGAGCGATCAAGGGCTGACACCCGCCCGTATCCCATTTCTCATACGTCCCTGGGGGCCGGGTCACCGCCGCCTCGGCCCCTCATCCCTCATCCCCCGTCTCCTCCCCTCTTTCCCCTCTCCTCCTACCCGTCGGTCTCCACGACCCCCAATGGGAGCGCTTCCATGCCTGAGCCCATGTCCTCCGTGTCCTTTCCCCCCTCCTTCCTCTGGGGCGCCGCGACGTCCGCGTACCAGATCGAGGGAGCGGTGCGGGAGGGCGGCCGTACCCCGTCGATCTGGGACACCTTCAGCCATACGCCGGGCAGGACGGCCGGCGGCGAGCACGGTGACATCGCTGTCGACCACTACCACCGCTACCGCGAGGACGTGGCGCTGATGGCCGAGCTCGGCCTGACCGCGTACCGCTTCTCGCTCTCGTGGTCACGCGTGCAGCCGACCGGCCGGGGCCCGGCGGTGCAGGTGGGCCTGGACTTCTACCGCCGGCTGGTCGACGAACTGCTGGCGCACGGCATCAAGCCCGCCGTCACCCTCTACCACTGGGATCTGCCGCAGGAGCTGGAGGACGCGGGCGGCTGGCCGGAGCGCGACACGGCGTACCGGTTCGCCGAGTACGCCCAGATCGTCGGCGAGGCGCTCGGCGACCGGGTGGAGCAGTGGATCACGCTCAACGAGCCGTGGTGCAGCGCGTTTCTGGGCTACGGCTCGGGCGTGCACGCACCGGGCCGTACGGAACCGGCGGCCTCGCTGCGGGCGGCCCACCATCTGAACCTGGCTCATGGCCTGGGCACTTCGGCCCTGCGCTCGGTGATGCCGGCCCGCAACTCGGTGGCGCTCAGCCTCAACTCCTCGACGGTACGGCCGCTGACGCAGGACCCGGCGGACCTGGCCGCGGCCCGGAAGATCGACGACCTGGCCAACGGGGTCTTCCACGGCCCGATCCTGCACGGCGCGTACCCGGAGAGCCTGTTCGCGGCGACGGAGCTGGTGACCGACTGGTCCTACGTCCACGACGGCGACCTGGCGGCGATCAACCAGCCGCTGGACGCGCTGGGCCTGAACTACTACACCCCCGCGCTGGTCTCGGCCGCTGAGACGGAGGTCGCCGGGCCGCGCGCCGACGGCCACGGGGCCAGCGACCACACCCCCTGGCCGGGCGCGGACGACGTCGCCTTCCACCAGTCGCCCGGCGACCGCACCGAGATGGGCTGGACGATCGACCCGACCGGCCTGCACGACCTGATCATGCGCTACACGCGGGAGGCCCCGGGCCTGCCCCTGTACATCACCGAGAACGGCGCCGCCTACGACGACAAGCCGGACCCCGACGGCCGCGTCCACGACCCCGAGCGCATCGCCTACCTGCACGGCCACCTCTCCGCCGTCCGCCGCGCCATCTCCGACGGCGCCGATGTCCGCGGCTACTACCTGTGGTCCCTGATGGACAACTTCGAGTGGGCGTACGGCTACGAGAAGCGGTTCGGGGCGGTGTACGTCGACTACTCGACGCTCACCAGGACACCGAAGTCGAGCGCGTACTGGTACGGGGAGGCGGCTCGGACTGGGGCGTTGCCGGCAGTGGAGCAGGAGCTCTGACGGGCGGCGCTCGACCGGGGGCGGGGCGTGGCACAGGGTGGGACGTGCCGCGCCCCGGCACCTGCCCGAGCAGCCATCCCCTCGGAACATCACTACCCTGCACGGGTGCTCTCATATGACCAGTTGACGCAGCCTGAACGTGAGTTGTGGGACGCGTTTCCCGTGGGCCGGCAGGTGGACCTTCGCCCGGACCGGCCCGAGGACGCCCGTCCTGTCGACCCCGGACAGTGGGGGCCCGAACGCACCGTGCGGGCGGCCGCGATCGCGGCACTGCTCCTGGGTGCGAACACCGGGGAGCCGGGCGCCGTCGCCTGTCTGAGGCTGATCGGCGCGCGCATCACCGGGCAACTCGATCTCGCCGGAGCGCAGATCGCTCACGCTCTCTGGCTCGAACTCTGCTGGTTCGACGAACCGATCGACCTCTTCGGGGCGTCGACGCAGTCCATCGCGATCAAGGGCAGCCGCGTGCCCGGCCTCGAAGCCGGTACGGCCCGTGTCGAGGGGAGCCTCGACCTGCGGAGGTCGCTGGTCGAGGGCACCACGTTCTCGCCCTACTACGGCAACGTCATCGCCCTGTCGCTCATCAACGCCCGGGTGTCCGGCGCCGTGCACCTCGACAACGCCCGGATCAACGCGGCCGACGGATGGGCCGTGGGTGCCGGTGGGCTGGTCATGGAGGGGGGCTTCTTCTGCCGGGGCGGCCTGGTCGCGCGGGGAGAAGTCCGTTTTCTGGGGGCGCAGTTGCCGGGTGGGCTGTTCATGAGGGGCGCGACGCTGGAGAGCCCCGGTCCGCGCGGAGTGGCGTTGGCGCTGGACAGTGCGGTGGTGTCGACACTCGAACTCTCCGGGGGGTTCACCGCGAACGGGACGGTACGGCTGCGGGGCGCGCGGGTCACGGACAACGTGAGCTTCGAGGGGGCTGTGCTGAACGGACCGCCCGAGGGTGACGGCGCCGCCCTGGTGGGGATGCTGATGCAGGCCGTCGACTTCGACTTCACGCTCGCCCGGACGCCGTCCGGCCCGGTGGACCTGCGGGGCGCGCAGGTGTCGTATCTCCACGAGGGCGAGCACAGCTGGCCGGACGTGGTGGAGCTGGACGGCTTCGTCTACGGCTCCATCAAAGTGGCCGGCGCGGACGAGCCCGGCGAGCGCCGGGAAGCGGTCGGGCCGCAGGGCTCCGTCCCCCATCGCCTCGCGTGGATACGGCGCAGCCCGGGCTACAGTCCGCAGCCGTACGAGCAGTTGGCGAGCTGGTACCGGTCGGTCGGCCATGACGACGACGCCCGCCGGGTCCTCCTCGCCAAGCAGCGCCACCGCCGCGGCACCCTGCACCCGGCCGCGCGAGCCTGGGGCCATCTGCTCGACGCGACCGTCGGTTACGGCTACCGCCCCTGGCTGGCCGGCGTCTGGCTGCTGGCGCTGAGCCTGCTGGGCACCCTGGTCTTCCGCGCGCACTCACCGACACCGGTGAAGCCGGACGAGGGCGCGCCGTTCCAGCCCTTCGTCTACACGCTCGACCTGCTGATCCCCATCGGTGGTCTGGGCCAGCGCACGTCCTGGTACTGGGCGGACGACGGTGTGCAGTGGCTGGCCTACGCGCTGACCGCCTTGGGCTGGGTGCTGACGACGGCCGTCATCGCGGGCGTGACCCGCACCCTGCAGAAGAACTGACGGTCAAAAACACGCGCCCCGGCCGGATGGGGGTGAGGCCGGCCGGGGCGCGCCCCCCGTGGGTCGAGAGGCGGTCCGCGTTACTTGTAGGTCGCGAACGCCTTGGAGAACGCGAACTTCTCCTGGAGGATCGAGCTGCACGTCGCGTCGGCCGCCGGCTTCTCGCCGCCCGCGCACTGCTTGTCGCGGGTGGCCGACCACATCGAAAGCCAGCCGAGGCCCTTGGACTTGGCGAAGTTCACCAGCTGGGTGGCGTCGTCGACCTTGAAGATCTCGGTGGTGACGTCGTTGACGCCGATCATGGGGGTGACGGCGACCGTCTTCCAGGCGGCGCTGTCGGAGAGGCCGAGGACGCTCTTGACCTGGGCCTGGGTGGCGGTGGCCGCCTGTTCGGCGTAGGTGCCCATGTCGCCGCTGTAGGCGGGGCCGTAGTCCATCGCCATGATGTTGACGGTGTCGATCTTCACGCCGTTCTGCTTGGCGTCGGCGAGGAGGTCGACGCCGGGCTGGGTCAGGCCCTCCGGCATGACAGGGAGGGTGTAGGAGACGTCGAGGCCGGGGTGGGCCTTCTGGAGCTTGGCTATCGCCTGGGCGCGGCGGGTGTTGGCAGCCTTGTCCGGGAGCGCGCCGCCCTCCACGTCGAAGTCGACCTTGGTCAGCTTGTACGCGTCCACGGCCTTGCCGTACGCCGCCGCCAGCGCGTCCGCCGAGGAGCAGGTCGTCGCCAGCTCGCTGCCGGCCGCGCCGCCGAAGGACACCCGTACGTCGCCGCCCTTGGCCCGCAGGTCACCGATCTGCGCGGCGACCGCGTCGCCGCCGAGGTCCGTCACGCCGCCCCACTTGGGGGTGCAGCCGCCGCCGTCGGTGATGAAGGCGAGGTTGTAGTTCTTCACGCCGGTCGCCTCGGCGCTCGCCGCCATGTCGAAGGCCGGGTAGAGGGAGGTGTCGATGTACGGGGCGAAACCGGCGGACGCCGTCGTGCCGTTGCCGGAGGTCTCCGAGGGTTTGGGAGTCGGCGTCGCGGACTGTGTGGGCGTCGCGCTGGGCTTGGGCGTCGCGGTGGGGGTGGGCTTCGGGGTCGGCTTCGGTGACTGGGTCGGGCGGCCGCTCGGCTCCGGGGTCGCGGTGTCGTCCGTGGAACACTTCGCGCCGTCGATCAGACAACCCTTCGGCGAGGCCGTGCCGTTGACCACGAAGCCGACCGTCACGGACTCGCGCGCGGCCAGCCCGTCCTTGTCCCACTTCGGCGGTGTCACGGTGACGTGCTGCCCGCTCACGCTCGACTCGGCGTTCCACAGGGAGCTCAGCTTCGAGCCCGTCGGCAGGTCGAACTCCAGCTTCCAGTCCTTCTTCGCCTGCTCGCTGTCGTTCGTGACGACGTACTGCGCGGTGTAGCCCGTCGACCACTCACTGGTCTTCGTGTACGCCGCCCCGGTCCCGGCCGCCTGGGCGGTACCGGTGAACACGATCGCACCGCCGCCGACGACGGCCGCGGCCACCAGCCCGCCTATCGCCTTGTTCCTGCCGCTGACCTTGCGCCGGTGGGTGCTCATCGCATGCCTGCCTTCACTGTTCACGAGGGGGGTGGGTGCGGCAGCACGCTAGCGAGCCGGAATCGGGCAAAAGACGTGATCCAGACCGGCGTTGAGGATCTTAGGGCGCGCTTAAGGAAGGGATCGGGGCCGGTTAAAGGTCGAGACCAATCTGCCGGGCCGGCGCCGTCGCACCGCCCCCCGGTGCCCCCTGCGCACCGGCTCCCTTCCGTCCAGCTGGATCCAGATCCGGACCTCGGTGCCGCCGAGCACCGACGACCCGATCCGTACGTCACCGCCGGTCGACTCCGCGAGGCGCCGCACGATGTCCAGGCCGAGGCCGGTCGAACCGGCGCTGCCCGAGCCCCGGCCGCGGGCCATCGCCGCCTCGGGGTCGGCTATGCCGGGCCCGGCGTCGGAGACGAGCACGATCACCGCGTCCTCGCCGTTGTGCACGTCGACCGCGAACGCCGTGCCCTCGGAGGTGTGCCGGAAGACATTGCCGAGCAGGGCGTCGAGGGCGGCCGCCAGATCCGCCCGGGCCACGGGTATCCGCACCGGACGGTCCACGCCGGCCACCCGCACCTTGCGGCCCTCGTCCTCCGCCAGCGCCGACCAGAACGCCATGCGCTCGCGCACCACTTCGGCCGCGTCGCACCCGGCGCCCGGACCGGCCGCCACCGTCTGCGGCTTGGCGTCCCGTGCCGTACGGATGATGGTGTCGACCTCGCGCTCCAGCTGGGCGACGGCCGACCGGGTCTGCTCTGCGGCCGCACCGTCCCCGAGCGAGGCGGCGTTCAGCCGCAGCACGGTCAGCGGGGTGCGCAGGCGGTGGGACAGATCGGCCGCCAACTCCCTCTCGTTCGCGAGGAGTTGGACGACCTGGTCGGCCATCGAGTTGAACGCGACCGCCGCCAGCCGCAGTTCGGTCGGCCCCTCCTCGGGCACCCGGGAGCCCAGCTTGCCCTCCCCCAGCTCATGCGCGCCCTCGACCAGACGCTGCGCCGGCCGCACCATCCGTACGCCGAGCCGGTCGGCGACCGCGACCGATCCGACGATCAGCGCGAGGCCGACCCCGGCCAGCACCGCCCAGGCCGTGGCGAGGCCGTTGGTGACCTCCGCGTCGGGGACGTACACCTCCACGACGGCTATCTCGCCGGAGCTCAGCGCGACCGGCTGGAGCAGGGTGGATCCGCCGGGGACCTCGGAGGTGGAGGCGCGGCCCAGCCGTCGTACGGTCGCGACGTCGTCGGCGGCGGCACGCTGCCGGCCGAGGTCGACGGCGCTCGCGTCGTCGGAGGCCGGTATGTGCACGGCCATGCCCGCGTCCGATCCGGCGGAGGCGACGACGCGCTCCAGCTGGTCCCGGTCGGTGGTGATGGACAGGGCGGGGGCGACGGCAGCGGCCTCCCGCTCGGCGTTGGAGAAGGCGCGGTCGCGGGCCATCTCCCTGATGACCAGTCCGAGGGGGATGGCGAAGGCGACCACGACCATCGTGGTGACCGCCAGACAGACCTTGACCAGTGCCCACCTCATCGTGACGGCTCCCCCACGGGTGGTTCCAGCTTCACGCCGACGCCGCGCAGGGTGTGCAGATAGCGCGGGCTGGCCGCGGTCTCGCCCAGTTTGCGGCGCAGCCAGGACAGATGGACGTCGATGGTCTGGTCGTCGCCGTAGGACTGCTGCCAGACCTCGGCGAGCAGTTCCTTGCGGGGTACGACGACTCCGGGCCGTCCGGCCAGGAAGGCGAGCAGGTCGAACTCGCGGCGGGTGAGGTCCAGGGGTGCGCCGTCCAGCTCGGCCTGACGGCGCAGCGGGTCGACGGTCAGGCCGCCGACGCGGAGCACGCTGGACGGGGCCGCCTCCGCGCTGCCGGACCGGGCGCGGCGCAGGACGGCGGCCATCCGGGCCGACAGGTGCTCGACCGAGAACGGCTTGGTGAGGTAGTCGTCCGCCCCCGCGTTCAGCAGCCGGACGATCTCCGTCTCGTCGTCCCGTGCGGTGGCGATGATCACAGGTACGTCGGTGATGCCGCGCAGCATCTTCAGGGCCTCGGAGCCGTCCAGGTCCGGCAGTCCGAGGTCCAGGATCACCACGTCGAAGCGGAAATGGGCGACCTCGCGCAGCGCCTCCAGTGCCGTACCGACGCTGCGCACCGTGTGGGCGGCGTCGGTCAGGTGCCGGATGAGCGCCGAGCGTACGAACTGGTCGTCCTCGACCACGAGCACACTTGCCATGCGCCGCACCGTACGCCATGCGAGCGAGCCCGGTCCGGGCCTGTGGACAACTCACCCGCTGTGGACAACCCGGCCGCCCGTGGGCAACTTCACCCCTGTGGACAACCGCGCGACACGTCCGCGACGCGTGAGGCAGTATGGCCCGCGATGCGCAGAGGACTCGTACACGTACTGGCTTGGTCGCTCGCCACGGGCGCGGCGGTCACGCTGTCGTGGTGGGGTGTCCACACGGTGATGGCGGGCACGGTGTACGACCGGCCGCGCGCCCTGCCCATCACCGCGGCCGACGCGACCACACAGGAGTCGAAGCCGCTGGCGTCGTCCACGAACCGGCCGACCCCGTCGAAGGGCCCGTCGAGCCCCTCGTCGAAGCCGACCGGGCAGCCCCGCACCCCGGCCTCCTCAAAGCCGCCGGCCAACACCCCCGCCCCCACTCCCACCACATCCGGCCAGGTCAAGAGCTACGGCACGGACGGCGGCCGGGTGGTCTTCGACATCGGTAAGACCTCCGCGACGCTCGTCTCGGCCACCCCGGGCGCGGGCTGGTCGATGCAGGTGTGGAAGACGGAGACCTGGATCCGGGTGGAGTTCGGCGCGGGCGCGGACCGGGTGTCGGTGTTCTGCACCTGGCACGACGGGCCGCCGCGGGTGGAGATCGGGAACTACTGACCCGCCGTCACCGGAGCCTCGCCGTCACCGGAACACGGACGGGGGCGGGGCCGGGGAGGCCACCGCGGCGAGGTCGGTCACGGGTACGGCCCCGCCGGTGAAGTCGGAGAGCGCCTTGCCGTGCTCGACCCGGCCGGGGTGCGGGTCGGAGGCGGCGCGCCGGGTCAGTTCGGCGACCGGGAGCGGGCGGTCGCAGGCCACCAGGACGGCGTTGCCGAAGCGTTTGCCGCGCAGGACCGCCGGGTCGGCTACCAGGGCGAGTTCCGCGAACCGGTCGGCGGCGGTGGCGATCTGGCCGCGCAGATGCGCGAGCGGCGGCCCGTCGGCAAGGTTGGCGGCGTAGACACCGTCGGGCCGCAGGACCCTGCGGACGTCGTCGAGGAACTCCCCCGACGTCAGGTGGGCGGGTGTGCGGGCCCCGCTGAACACGTCGGCGATGACGAGGTCGGCCCATGCGTCGGGCACCTTGGCGAGCCCGTCCCGGGCATCCGCCGACCGCACCCGGATCCGGCTGTTCTGGTCCAACGGCAGCTCCCGCCTGACCAGTTGGACGAGGGTGGCGTCCCGCTCGACGACCTGCTGGGTGGAGCGGGGGCGGGTGGCGGCGACATACCGGGCGAGCGTGAACGCACCGCCGCCGAGGTGGACGGCGTGGACGGGCTTGCCGGGCGGGGCGACGAGGTCGATGACATGGCCGAGGCGGCGCTGGTACTCGAAGGAGAGGTGCGCCGGGTCGTCCAGATCGACGTACGACTGAGGCGCCCCGTCGATGAGGAGCGTCCAGGCCCTGGCGCGGTCCCGGTCGGGTATCAGCTCGGCGAGCCCGCCGTCGATGCGCTCGACGACGGCTTCGACGGCGGCCGGCCGGCGCCGGGTGTTCCTGGGCTTCCTCACCGGGTCATTGTCGCAAGCGGGAGGCGGCGGCGCCCGGGCAGCCGGTCACTGACAGTTGTCGGCCGCCTCGATCAGCCGTGCCGCCTCGCCCAGCGCCGCCCGCAGCGCCGCCGGATCCGTCGCCAGGTCCGCCTCGCCGGGCGGCAGCAGCCAGTCCGAGCCCTCGACCGGCGGCTCGGGGTTCAGGTCCAGGCTCATGCCCCGGCCGTCGGTCTCCGTACAGGTGCTGCCCGGTACGTCCCAGGCGGCGGCCGTGCCCGACGGGACCACGAAGCCGAGGGTGTCACCGCCGTCGTCGTGCAGTACGGGCCCGACCGCGTCGCCGGCCCCCCGGCGCAGGATGTCGACGGCCTCCAGGCCCTGCCGCGCCGGAACCGTGACCAGGTCGCAGCCCTCGCCCGGTGGCTCGCTGCACTGTGCGGTCGGCGCATGCCCCGCCGTTGTCGACGGCGTACGAGGAGCGATGCTCTGGCTGGTCTTCATCCCGACCTCCACCACGGAACCCCTTTTGCAGTCCGAAGAGTTCAACGCATCGCCGCGTCAACGGCTACGGCGGAAGTCAGCCGCAAAGGATGGCACTTCATGGCAGATCGTGCATGAGATATCCGTTTTGTAGCCAAACCCTGCGTCACGGGTCCGACACAGCAGGTACGTTCTTGCCCGCCGGAGACAGGGGACGAGCCGGAATTTTCGATTCACCTCGTCCTTTCAACTCGTCCTTGTGCCGGCATGGTTCGACGGTTCGCACGAGAGGACCCGGCCATGGCGTCGTCAGAGCTGACCTCGTCCCTGCCCCCCAGGCCACCGCGGCCGAATCTCGCGTTCCGGCGGTTGCGCGGACAGCGCTCGCCGGCCGAGTTCGCCGCCGTGGTGCGGCGGGCAGCCCGCGAGATCGGTGAGCGGGTCAGCTGTGACGCACGCTACGTCGGACGCGTCGAGGCCGGCGAGATCCGCTGTCCCAACTACGCGTACGAACGGGTGTTCCTGCACATGTTCCCCGGCCGAACGCTCGCCGACCTCGGTTTCGCGCCCCGCTCGTCCGTACGCGGACGCCGGGCGCATACCGGAGAGGACACGCCCCCCATGCACACCACGATCCCGGCACATGCCACCGGTGAGAAGTGGAGGGCTCCCGAGCCGTATGACCCGCTGAACCCTCAGGACCCGTACGACCCCCACGACCCGTACGGGGCAGACCAGAACCACGAGATCCACGAGGAGAGCGACGTGCTACGTCGCGCATTCATGACCGGCGGTGGCGCCACGGTGGCCGCCGCCTCGCTGGGCCCCCTGGGCCTGGCCCACGACGCCGCGGCCGCGGAGCGTCCCGTCCGACGTGTCGGGGGAGGCGAGGCGGACGCGCTGGAGGAAGCCGTACGCCGTATCCGGCTGCTCGACGACCGGCACGGCGCCGACGGCCTCTACCGACGCGCGGCCGCCCCGCTGCGGGCCGCCTACGCACTGCTCGACGCCGGTACCACCCGGCAGGCGATCGGCGACCGGCTCCACTCGGGCGCGGGTGAGCTGGCCATCTCGGTGGGATGGCTGGCGCACGACTCGGGGCGGTTCGACGACGCCCGCTCGCACTACGCGGAGGCGCTGGCGACCGCCCGGATGGCAGGCGACCCGGCCGTCGAGGCACACGCCTTCTGCAATACGTCCTTCCTCGCGCGGGACGCCGGCCGGCCCCGCGAGGCGGTACGGGCGGCCCAGGCCGCGCTGCGTGTCGCACGCCCCCTGGGTTCCGCCCGGCTGATGTCGCTGCTGTCGCTGCGCGAGGCGGGCGGCTGGGCGGGGCTCGCCGACCGCACCGGCTGCGAACAGGCCCTCGTTCGCGCACAGGCCCTCTTCGAGCGAGGCCACTCGGACGCCGACCCCGAGTGGATGAGCTTCTACGGAGAGGCCGAGCTGGAGGTCCTGGAGGCGCAGTGCTGGTCGACGCTGGGCAACTGGCGGCGGGCGGCGCAGCACGCGGGGCGGGCGGCCCATCTGCAGGATCCGCACTTCACCCGCAACATCGCGCTGTACACGGCGGAACTGGCGGACGACCTGGCCCGGGGCGGACGTCCCGACGAGGCGGCCTCCGCCGGGATGCGGGTGCTGGACCTGCTGGACCAGGTGCAGTCGTCGCGGGTGCAGACGATGCTGGCGGGGACGGCACGGGTGCTGCTGCCGCACCGGCGGGCGAGCGGGGTGTCGGCGTTCCTGGAACGCCATGCGAGCGTGCCCCGCACGGCGTGACCGGCGGCGGGCGAACCGCTACGCCGCCAGGTGCCCCAGGTCGTTCCAGCTGTGGATCGCCGGTTCCCCGTAGGCCCACCCCAGCACCGACAGCGACGTCGGGTTCAGACGGAACCGGGCCGCGAAGTCGAGGGGCAGACCGAGCCAGCGCGCGCCTATGGACCGGAGTATGTGCCCGTGCGCGAAGACCAGCACATCCCGGTCCGCCTCGCGCGCCCAGGCCACCACCTCGTCGGCCCGGGCCGTCACCTCGGCCAGGCTCTCGCCCTCGGGCACGCCGTCGCGCCAGATGAGCCAGCCGGGCCGGACGGCCTGGATGTCCGCCGGGGTCATGCCCTCGTACGCGCCGTAGTCCCACTCCATGAGCGTGTCCCAGGCACGCGCGCGTTCACCGAAGCCGGCGAGTTCGCACGTCTCACGCGCGCGTGCCAGTGGGCTGGTGCGCACCTCGACCCCGGCCAACCCGTCGTACGGCGCCCGGTTCAGGCGTTCCCCGAGCAGCTTCGCGCCCCGGCGGCCCTCCTCCAGAAGCGGCACATCGGTCCTGCCCGTGTGCTTGCCGGACAGCGACCATGCGGTCTGTCCGTGCCGGGCCAGCAGGATGCGCGGTGCCATGAAGGGGCCTTCCGGGAGAAATGAGAGGCGGAGCACCTCCATCATCGCGCACGCTGTGCCGGGGCAACCCGGCGGGCGATCTCTGCGTCTAGAGGGCCGAGGCCCCCGACAGGGGCGCACGCGTACACCGTAAAGTGGAACGACCGGTCAACCGGGCGCCGCGACGAGAAGGGGGAGTGGATCGGATGCCACACGCCGATATAGCTGGCGTGGAGGCGACGCCGCGGACCCGCCTGCGCTGGTGGACCGAGCTGCCGCTGATACTCCTGGTCTACGCCTGCTACTCGGCGGGCCGGCTGCTCGCCCGCGGCGACGTCAGCTCCGCCGTGGACCACGGCCTCGCGATCCTGGACATCGAGAAGGCCCTTTACCTCAACGCGGAGCACCCCCTCAACCGCCTCTTCACGCGCGAGCCCTGGCTCGGCGTCCCGGCCGACTTCTGGTACGCCTCGCTGCACTACCTGGTCACGCCCGTGCTGCTGGTCTGGCTCTTCCGATCCCGCACCGTGCACTACCGCGCGGCCCGCACCTGGCTGATGACGTCGACCTTCATAGGCCTGATCGGCTTCACCCTGCTGCCCACCTGCCCGCCCCGGCTGCTGGACGCGAGCCACGGCTTCGTGGACACGATGGCGCAGTACAGCTCGTACGGCTGGTGGGGCGGCGAGGCGAGCGCTCCCCGGGGCCTGGGCGGCATGACGAACCAGTACGCGGCGATGCCGAGCCTGCACGTCGGCTGGGCCCTGTGGTGCGCGGTGGTCCTGTGGCGGTACGGCGGGACGCGCCTCGCGAAGGCCGCGGGTGTCTCCTACGCGGTGATCACCACGATCGTGGTGATGGGCACCGCCAACCACTACTTCCTCGACGCGGCCGCGGGCGCCGCCGTGATGGGCGTCGGCCTGCTGCTGGCGCCGCATGTGATGCGGACCGCGGACCGGGTCCGGTCCCGCTTCGCCACCCAGGTCGCCACCGTCGGGACCGCCACGGCCAGGACCGCCACGGCCGGGTCGGGCGACGGCGCGCCGGCCGACTCCGGCACCCCCGTCACGGTGGGCTCCGGCGACTCGACTTCCTCAATTGTCAGTGGCGGATGCCAGACTTCCGCGGGTGAGCGAATTCCACGGCAGCGCGAGTCCAGGTTCGGAGCCGAAGCCGAGCCGAGTGCCGCTCCCCAGGACGCGGGGGACGGCGCTCCGGCAGCGGCTCGCTGAACTGCGCGGTCCGGACGTACCGGCCAAGGCGCTGGACGCGCGCGCCTTGGCCGCCCTCGCCGCCAACCCCGGCTGCAGGCGGCGCGCGATCCTGGACGGCGCCGGGGTGAACAAGGCGGTCCTGGCGAGCGCGCTGGGCTCGCCGTCGGCGTTCGGCCAGTCGCAGTTCGCCCTCACCCGCGGGAACGCCTTCGAGGCCAAAGTCAAGGCGGACGGCGGCGCGGAGCTGCTGCGGCTGGTGCACGAGAAGCTGGACCGCACCGCCGAACCGCCCGCCCACGCGCACGTACCCGAGCTCACCGCGACCGGCCCCGAGGGCCGCACGGCCCGTACGGCCCTCACCCTGCGGGAGGCCACCGAAGCGCCCGGCGAGTGGACCCTGCTGGACCATCCGATGCTCGCGCTGGACGTCGCCGGTTCGCCCGCCTTCCTGGAGCCGGACGCGGTCGTCGTGCACCCGGACGGCAGCTGGACGGTCGTGGAGATCAAGTCCTTCCCGATGCTGGACGGTTCGGCGGACCCGGCGAAGGTCGGCGCGGCCGCACGCCAGGCGGCGGTGTACGTACTGGCGCTGGAACAGGTCGCCGCCCGGCTGGAGTCCGCCCCACGCGTGCGTGACCGGGTCCTGCTGGTCTGCCCCAAGGACTTCTCCAACCTCCCCACCGCCTCGCCCGTGGACGTCCGCAAGCAGCGCGCGGTGACCGCCCGGCAGCTGGCCCGTCTCACCCGTATCGAGGACATCGCCGACGCGCTCCCCGACGGCACCTGCTTCTCCCCCGAGCTGCCGGCCGCCGACCTGACGGCCGCCGTCGAGTCGGTCCCGGCGACCTACGCGCCCGAGTGCCTGTCCGCCTGTGAGCTGGCCTTCCACTGCCGCGCCCGCTCGCGCGCGTCCGACGCGGTGACGTCGCTGGGCCGCTCGGTGCGGGCCGAGCTGGGCGGTCTGACGACGGTCGAGGACGTCCTGTCGGCGGCCCGCGGCGAGTCCGGCGACCCGGACGACCCGGCGGTGGCGGCCCTCCGCAGGGCGGCGCACCTGCGGGCCGAAGCCCTCGGCCGGGATGCGCAGACACGGGGCGAGGAACCCACGCAGGCCGGCCGGGCGGCGGTGGCCCCGTGTCGCTGATCGCCACCCTCGCCCGGCTGGAAGCCGTCAGCACGGGCAGCGCCCAGCCCGCAGCGACCGTCCGCCACCGGCATCTGTCGGACCGCCCGCTCGTCTTCGTGCCGCTCACCACCTCCGGTGAGGCCGGCGCCCCGCTCGGCGCCCTGGTCGGCACGGACCGGGACGCCCCGCACCTGCTGGTCGTACCGCAGCCGCGCGACCGGGACCTCCGGTTCACGTTCCTGGCCGAGCTGGCGGACATCGTCCTGCCGTACCTCGACGCCCACGCCGACGCCGTGGAGGCCGCCGAGCGCAACGAGACCGATCCGGAGACCGGCAAGCGGGTCAAGGTCGAGGTCGAACTGTGCGCGGACGCCGCGCAGTTGATCGTGCCGAATCGCACGGGCATCGACTTCGTACGGCTGCTGGGCCGCTCCATGCGTTTCCGGCGTACGGCGGACCAGGACCCGGAGACCCCCTACCCGGCGCCCCCGCGCGTGCCGCTGCTCGGCCGCTGGCTGACCCACTTCGGCGAGCGGGCCCGCGTGCCCGGCTCCTCGCTGCTGCTGGCCATGACGGACGTACTGGCCCGGCACTGGGCGACCGGCCAGTCCACCCTGGAGGACCAGCACCTGGGCGCGCTGCTCGCCTGGATCGACCCGCCGGACGGCGAGACGGGCGCCGAGGCTGCCCTGCGGGCGGAACTCGCGCGGGACGCCCAGGGCCAGCTGCTGTGCCCGCCGGCCGGTCCCGCCACCGACCCGGCGTTCGACAACAAGCTGCTCGCCCCCGCGTTCGAGCGCTACGACCGCGCGCGTACGGCCCTCGCCGCCGCCGAGGACGGTCTGGAGGCCGACGACCGGCTAGGCGACCTCACCGCCGCCGAGCGGCAGATCCGCGCCCTCGTGGAGAGCCGGACCCGGCCCGCCTGGGACGCGGTGTGGCGCGGCCTCGACCTGCTGCGGGAGCTGCCCGAGGCCGGGCGGGTGGAGGAGCGGTGGACCCGCGACCGCTGGTCGTTCACCGGTCACCGCGACCGGGTCGTCGCCGGCGAGCCCCCGCAGCCGCGCCGCGACGACGCGGTCACCGCCGCCAACAAGCTGGCCGCGCGCGAGCGGGAACAGGCCCGCCTGGAGGCCCAGGAGGCCCTGGACGATCCGCTGGTGATGGCGGGGCGGCGGCTGGCCGGGGAGGCGTTCGCGGGCGAGGTCACCGAGGTCGTGATGGCGTACAGCGAGGGCAAGCGGCCCAGTCCGCGCCCGCTGGTCACCGTCCGCACCGACGACCGGCCGTATCTGGGCGAGCGGGCGAAGGTGTTCCGGTCGCTGGGCGGCAAGCCGCAGTCGGCGGAGTTCGTCGGCTACGAGGGGGACCTCGGCGAGGACGGCCGGGACAACCAGGACGGCGAGCACGCGGGCACGCTGCTCGTCCTTCGGGTGCTGGACAAGATGGGCCGCGGCAAGGAGCCGGAGGAGGGGTCGGTGCCGCAGAAGGGCGACCTGGTCTGCTTCACGCTGTTCGAACACGAGCAGCGGGGCGGGGCCAAGCTGCCCGACCCGGAGGAGACCCCGTGGACCCATGGCGGGCCGCCCGGCGAGCAGGTGTCCGAGGCCGCCGATCAGCCGACCGAGGAGGACACCCTGTGACCGCCGTGCTCGACCCCGGTGCCGCCGCTGCCGAGGCCACCGCCGCGATCCTGCACAACACCCTGCACAGCGAGGCGCGCGGGGTCGTCGTGGACTCCCCGCCCGGCGCCGGCAAGTCCACGCTCGTCGTCCGCGCCGCCCTGGAACTCGCGGACGCCGGGCGCCCGTTGATGATCGTCGCGCAGACCAACGCCCAGGTGGACGACCTGGTGCTGAGGCTCGCCGAGAAGAACCCCGAGCTGCCGGTGGGCCGCCTGCACAGCAGTGACGCCGACCCGTACGACAAGGCGCTGGACGACCTGCCGAACGTACGCAAGTCGGCGAAGGCGGCCGACCTCGCGGGCCTGGCGGTCGTCCTGTCCACGGCGGCCAAGTGGGGGCACGTCAAGGTCGACGAGCCCTGGCGGCACGCGATCGTCGACGAGGCGTACCAGATGCGCTCCGACTCGCTGCTCGCCGTGGCCGGGCTGTTCGAGCGGGCGCTGTTCGTGGGCGACCCGGGCCAGCTGGACCCGTTCGCGATCGTCGGCAGCGAGCAGTGGGCGGGCCTGTCGTACGACCCGTCGGCCTCGGCGGTGATGACCCTGCTAGCCCACAATCCCGCTCTCCCCCAGCACCGCCTGCCGGTCTCCTGGCGCCTCCCGGCGTCCGCCGCGCCCCTGGTCTCCGACGCGTTCTACCCGTACACCCCCTTCCGCAGCGGCACCGACCACGACGACCGCTCGCTGTCCTTCGCGGTCCCGTCCGACGGCTCGGGCCCGGACCGGGTGATCGACGAGGCGGCGGAGTCGGGCTGGGGACTGCTGGAGCTGCCCGCCCGGCACACCCCGCGCACAGACCCCGAGGCGGTACGGGCGGTCGCGACGGTCGTACGGCGCCTCCTGGACCGGGGCGGCGCGGCGACGTCGGAACGCTCACCCGACCCCGCGCCCCTCACCGCCGACCGGATCGCGGTCGGCACCGCCCACCGGGACCAGGCGGCAGCGGTCCGGGCGGCCCTGACCGAGCTGGGTGTCGTGGACGTCACCGTCGACACGGCCAACCGCCTCCAGGGCCGCGAGTACGACGTCACGGTCGTCCTCCACCCCCTCTCCGGCCGCCCCGACGCCACCGCCTTCCACCTGGAAACGGGCCGCCTGTGCGTCCTCGCCTCCCGCCACCGCCACGCCTGCATCGTGGTGTGCCGGGCGGGCGTGAGCGACCTGCTGGACGACTATCCGTCGACGGAGCCGGTACAGCTGGGGACGGTGGTGAAGTTCCCGGACGGGTGGGAGGCGAATCACGCGGTGTTGGCACGGCTGGGAGAACATCGGGTCGCATGGCGGCCCTGTTGATGAAAGCCCCATTGACCTGCGTCACACGCCTACTTGCGCGAGCGCGGGACAATGGAGGGTGGACCGGTTCACAGGGTCGCCGGTGACCCACGAGATCGGCACGCACATCGGTGACGTACATCGGTGACGCACATCGGTGACGTACATCGGTGACGTACATCGGTGACGTACGAGGAGGAGACAGCATGGCGGAGCCCACGCCGCGTCGGAACGAACCGCGGCTACGCCCCGCGCCCCTGCTCTTCGAGCCCGCGCAGGTGGCCGCCGACCCGGAGCACTTCTTCGACCTGGAGTCGATCGACGACCCCCGCGCGCTGCTGGCGCGGGCGACCGAGCTGACGCAGGCGTTCCGGGCGGCGACGGACCGTGCGGTGGAGTTCCAGGCCATCGCCGCGGCTCAGCTGGCGGACCCCCGGCGGTTCGACCGGCTGACGCCCGCCGACATCGCCGAGCAGGCCGAGTGGACCGAGGACTACGCCAAGAAGATGGTCGAGTTCGGCAGGGATCTGATGCGGGGGGTCGAGGGGCCGGGGCACGTCGACCCGGTATGACCGGCCGCCCGGTGTGACCAACCCCGGCCGAGAGTTCTCCAAAGTTCTCCATGGCATATGCCAGGCGGGCAAGATACGCCCTGCCACCCCACCCTGTCCCGTGTTCCGGGAACTCTCGGGAACCGAGGGTTCACCGTCGGTAGATGTATCTGCCATGAGCACCCCACACAACGCCCCCTTCTCCCCCGCCTTCGTCACCACGGACGGCGCCGCCTGGCTGGCCTCCGCGGAACCGTATCCGCGGAGCACCCAGGCCCTCTGGGACGAGCGGCCGCAAGCCCCCGTGGTCCTGGCCTGCGGTTCGGTCTTCGACATCGTGAGCGCACCCGCGATCTTCGGACGCCGGATGGTCGACCAGCTGTGGGAGGAAGGCCCCGGTTCGGGGCCGGTGGCGATGTCCCGGGGCCGGATGCTGCTGTTCGCCGCGCCCGGCACGGCCCAGCGGCTGCCGTCGCTGCTGCGGTGGGAGGAGTTCGGCCGCGCGGGCGACGTACCGTCGCTCCTCTGCCACGGCAAGGGAGACGCGGTGACCGTCCCGTCCCGATCCGGCGCCGCCGCCTCCTCCGGCTCCCGCTGGCTGGTCGCCCCGGACACCCGTAATCCCTGGTTACCGGGTCCCGAGGTGCTGCTCTGGGCGGCCGTGCGGGCGGCTCGTGCGGCCGTTCGTATTTCGATTTTTCCCCACGCCGACCAGGATGCTAAGGTCTACGACGTCAGCAGGCGCCGCTAGCTCAGTTGGTTAGAGCAGCTGACTCTTAATCAGCGGGTCCGGGGTTCGAGTCCCTGGCGGCGCACAGACGGTGAAGGCTCCTCGCAACTGCGGGGGGCCTTCGCTTTTGGGGCAGAGGCTCCAGGGCCCTCCCGGGGTCTCCCGGGTCCTGCAGGAGCGGCTGGGGGTCCGGGGGTTATCCCCCGGGGAATGCAGCATCAGCGGGTCCGGGGTTCGAGTCCCTGGCGGCGCACAGACTGAAACAGCCCCTCGCGGAAGCGGGGGGCTTTTCGCATGCGCCTCGTCGGGCCCAACCCCGCGCCCACCTCGGGCCCAAGTCCTCCCCCACCCTCGCGGCCCCTACCACCCCCCATCCCGCCCCGCCACCAGGCGTACCGCCACCCCCCGGCGCATCCCCCACCCGTCACGCGACCCCCCACCTGGCGCGGGCGCTACCCCCCAGTCGCGATCTTCACGGTCCACGCCCCCGAAGCCGTGCGCCCCTCCACCTCCACCCGGACGCCCTCACCCGGCACCGTGAAGCTCTCCCCCAACCCGACCGGCGCGTCCGCGAGCGGGGGATACACCGACTCCTCCCAGCAGGCCTCGGTACGCGGGTGGGCGTCGATCACCTCGACCGGACCGCTGCCGGACTCGGTCTGGCTGCGCACCCGGTACACCAGGACACCCTGCCGGCAGGCCTGCATGTCGTTGCCCACGGGACCGCGCGCCTCGAAGGCGAGGGCGCTTTCGCGGCCGGTGCGGACGACGGCGAGCTTGATGCCGTTGCCCAGCCCGAAGCCCGGCACGGCGCCGACCGAACCGCGCGCACCCGACGAACCACCCGCGTCGACACCACCGGACACACCCGCCGAGCCCCCCGCGTCAGCGCCACCGGACACACCCGCCGAACCGCCCGTACCGGCGCCATCGGACGCACCGCCCATGTCGGCACCACCGGATCCACCGCCCGTGCCGGATCCACTGGACCCACCAGACGCGCCGGATCCACCAGACGCACCGAACTCTCCCGCAGCCGGCACCGCCCCCGTCGGCCCCGCCGCCACCGCCTGCCCCATGCCGCCGGGGCCCACCGCGAGGGGCTCCAGGGTCAGTCGTGCGCCCGCGGCCCCCGTCCCCTGCACGCACACCACCTGCCGCGGCTCCAGCCAGCCCAGCTTCCACTTGTGCCAGCCGAACAGGTCCGGTGCCATCCCGAACTGGCTGCCCATCAGGTCCCAGTCGCCGACATAGGTGTCCCAGTCGCCCTTGCCGTCCACCGGGCGGTGGTACAGGTCGGGCAGGTCGAAGATGTGGCCGGTCTCGTGCGCGAGGACCAGGCGGTCCGGCGGATGGTTCTCGAACACCGTGACGACACGCCGGATGTCGGTACCGTCGGCCCGCAGCGGAGTGTCCAGGTTGACGACCTTCGTGGCGTCCGAGTCGACGCCGGGCGCGTCGGGGTCGGCGACGAGATACACGACGTCGTAGCGGGAGAAGTCCACCTCCCGGTCCGCCACGGCGATCGCGTCGCGCAGATAGGCGGCCCGGTGGGCCGTGTTCCAGTCGCGCTGTATGGCGTACGCCGTTGACGGGCGCGGCATCCGCAGCCAGTGCCGCAGTGGATGCGGGCGCAGGGTGAATCTGCCGTAGGAGGCGCGTTCGAAGAAGTGGGTGGTGAGCGGGAAGTGGTCGGCCGTCAGTTCGGCGGGTGTCGAGTGGGGGGTCGCGTCCGGGAAGGACAGGAAGACCATGACCGCGTCGAGCTTGCGGGCCGGGCGGGGGTAGGCGGCGTTCCAGGTGTTCAGGCCCTCGGAGTGGTGGGCCTCGGTGCGTTCGAGCGCACAGGCCCCCGTGTCGAACGGCTTGGCGGCGGAGGGGCCCGCGACCAGGGAGGTCGCGGCCAGCGCGGACATCGTGGTGAACACCGCTGCGACACTGCGCAGTCGGGGCCATTCCCGCAGCCGACCCATGTCAGGGAGCAGGGGGAACTGACGCGGCACGTGGACCTCCGGGTGCGGTTCGCGGGACACCGCATCCAGCCTGGGTCATATTGTCGTACTACGTCCTGTTTGCCTGCACCGGACGGGTGAGAGGCCCGGGCAAACGTCAGAATCGACACCCCCGAATCGCTCACGGAACGTCACAACTGGTCGATGGCCCGAAGAAGGCGTCCAGGTGCGGGCAGAAACGATCTGTCAGAAGGTCGGGTCAGGTGGGAACACTGAACAGTAGGTGGAAGGCCCCGGGACCAGCCTCTATGATCGGCACACTTTCCTGACACTTTCCTGCACGGACACGGCCCGGCGGCCGACCGCCCCCCGGCCGGCCATTCGATGAGACCCATCCGAAGAACGAGTGCACTGCGGGAGCGAGCGGTGAGCGGAACGTCCGAAGGGCCGACGCCCGCGGCAGACCTCATCGGGCCGGCCGTCACAGAGAGTAACGCGGAGCCAGCCCCCGGTACCGGGCCTCCGCCCTACTCGTCCGCCTTCTGTGCCGCGCCCCTGGCGATGGCCGTGGTCGACCGAGAGGGCCTGGTCACCGGCGCCAACGCCGCGCTCGCCGACCTGCTCGGCACGCCACCCGGGGAGTTGGCCGGATCCGTAGCCGCCGACCTGGTGGACCTCGCCTCCGACGCCCGTACCTGGCACACGTATCTGGAGGTGCTGCGCGGCCGCGAGGCCAGACTGCGCTGCACACGGCGCCTCAAACACCCGGACGGGCACTCCCTGTGGGCCCGGGTCACGGTCGCGCCCCTGCCCGGCGAGGAGCCCGGCGGCGTCCTGCTCTCCGTCGCCGACATCAGCGCCCACCGTGAACTCCAGGCCCGGCTGCGGCACTTGCAGATGCACGACCCGGTGACCCGGCTGCCCAACCGCACCCTGTTCTTCGAGCGGCTTTCGACGGCGCTGGAGGCGGAGTCGTACGAGGAGAGCGGCACGACGGGCCGAATCGGCCTGTGCTATCTGGACCTTGACGGGTTCAAGGCGATCAACGACACCCTCGGCCACCGGGTCGGCGACGGTCTGCTGGCCGCCGTGGCCGAACGGCTCACGCACTGCGCCGAGGAGGCCGGCTACGCCCGGTCGAGCCCGCCCCTGGTGGCACGGCTCGGCGGTGACGAGTTCGCCATGCTCGTGGAGGACTCGACGGGCACCGAGCAACTGGCCGACCTCGCCGAGTCGGTGCTCGAAGCGCTGCGGGCCCCCTTCGACCTGTCCGGCCGGCGCCTGTCGGTGTCGGCGTCGATCGGCGTGGTGGAACGCCAGGCGAGCGGCACCACGCCCACCGCCCTGATGCAGGCCGCCGACACCACGCTGTACTGGGCGAAGGCCGACGGCAAGGACCGCTGGACGCTCTTCGACCCCGAGCGCAACGCCCACCTGATCACCCGCCAGGCCCTCGCCGCCACGCTCCGCCCCGCCATCGAGCGCGGTGAGTTCGCCCTGGAGTACCAGCCGCTGGTGTGCATGGAGGACGGGCTGCTGCGCGGCGTCGAGGCGCTTGTCCGCTGGAAACATCCTCAGTTCGGCGTACTGGCGCCGAATCGGTTCATCGGACTGGCCGAGGAGGACGGTTCGATCGTGCCGCTCGGCCGCTGGATCCTCGCGACGGCCTGCCGCCAGGCCCGCGCCTGGCAGCTGGCGCACCCCGACGAGCCGCCGATCTTCGTCAGCGTGAACGTGGCGGTACGCCAGGTCTGGGACTCGGACCTGGTCGCGGACGTGGCCCGGATCCTCACCGAGACGGAACTCGCCCCGCATCTGCTCCAGTTGGAGCTCACCGAGTCGGCGGTGATGGGCTCGGCGGGAAGACCGCTGCAGGCCCTCCAGGCGCTCAGCGACATGGGCGTACGCATCGCGATCGACGACTTCGGCACGGGTTACTCGAACCTTGCCTACCTCAGCAGGCTGCCGGTCTCGGTGCTGAAGCTGGACGGTTCCTTCGTACGGGGCTTCCAGTACGAGAGCGACAACAGCGCGGCCGTACCGCCGAACCCGGCCGACGAGGTGGTGGTCGAGGCGATGATCCAGCTCGCCCACCGGCTGGGCCTGACGGTCACCGCGGAGTGCGTGGAGACGCTCGCGCAGGCGTCGCGGCTGCGGAGCATCGGGTGTGACACCGGCCAGGGGTGGCTCTACTCGCGGCCGGTGCCGCCGGATCGTATCTCCGAGTTGCTGGGCGTGCGGGTCTGACGGGCCCCGCTGGTCAGAAGCTGGTCATGGAGTGGTCGGCAAGGCGTAGGCGTCCGCTATGAGTTCGTAGGAGCGCAGGCGTACGTCCATGCCGGGGGCGTTGCCCGTGATCATCAACTCGTCGGCGCCGGTGCGCTTCTGGAGGTCGTCCAGGCCGGCGCGGACCTCGTCGGGGGTGCCGTGCACGACGTTGGCGTTCCAGGAGTCGGCGAACTCGCGCTCCAGCGGGGTGAATTCATGGGCCTCGGCCTCCTCGGGGGTGGGGATGAGGCCCGGGCGGCCGGTGCGCAGGCGGATCATGCTGAGGGCGGCGGCCCTGACCTGGCGGCGGGCCTCCTTCTCGTCGTCGGTGGCGAGGGCCGAGACGCCGATGAGGGCGTACGGCTCGGCGAGGACGGCGGACGGCCGGAAGGACTCCCGGTAGAGGTCCAGGGCCGGGACGGTGTTCCGGGCCGAGAAGTGGTGCGCGAAGGCGAAGGGCAGGCCGAGGACCGCGGCGAGGCGGGCACTGTAGCCGGAGGAGCCGAGGAGCCAGACCGGCGGGCGGTGCGGGGACTGGACGCCGCCGGGTGACGTCGCCTGGACGGGGCCGGGGACGGCGTGGATACGGCGGTAGGGGTGGCCGTCCGGGAAGTCGTCGTCGAGGAAACGGGTGAGCTCGGCCAGTTGCTCGGGGAAGTCGTCGGCGCCCTCGCTCAGGAGGTCGGTGCGGCGGAGGGCGGCCGCGGTGGCGCCGTCAGTGCCGGGGGCGCGGCCGAGGCCGAGGTCGATACGGCCGGGGGCCATGGCCTCCAGGGTGCCGAACTGCTCCGCGATGATCAGCGGGGCGTGGTTGGGGAGCATGACGCCGCCGGAGCCGAGGCGGATGCGGTTCGTGTGGGCGGCGAGGTGGGCGAGGATCACCGCGGGGGACGAGGAGGCCACGCCGGGCATGGAGTGGTGTTCGGCGACCCAGTAGCGGTGGAAGCCGCGGGCCTCCGCGAGGCGGGAGAGTTCGACGCTGGTGCGCAGGGCGTCGGTGGCGGTGTGGCCCGCGCTGACCGTGACCAGGTCCAGTACGGAGAGGGGCGTGGGGGCGGTGCCCTGTGCCGTGCCCCGTATCCCGTCTGTCTGGGTGTCTTCTGCCGCCACGGTGGGTGCCTCCTGTGGTGATGCCGTGCACTGTCCTGCCCGGCATTAACAGGAGGCTGTCTCCGCTTTATTCCCGCCCACCGCCCAGCCCCTACACCTGCACGATCGGCTCCTTCGTGAACAGTGCCCCCAGTTCCGGCGCGTTCACGCGGCGGTCCGTCAGCCTCAGGGCCTCCCAGACCGTGACCTGGTTGGCGGTGAGGACCGGCTTGGAGACGTGTTCTTCCAGGGCCGGGAGGTAGGAGGCCGTGTGCAGGGCCGTGTCGGGCAGGAGGATGGCCTCCGCGTCCGGGTGGTCCGCCTCCCTCGCCAGGGCGAAGAGCTCCTTGTCGCCCCAGGTCCCGACCTCCGCCGCCGTGATGATCCCGGAACCGCGGACCGCCACCACCTCCACGCCGGCCGCCCGCAGGAACTGCGCGAAGAGGTCCGCCACGTCGTCCGGGTACGTCGCCCCGACCGACACCCGCCGCACCCCGAGCTCCCGTACCGCGTGCACGAAGGCGAAGGACGTCGACGACGCCGGCATGCCCGCCGTGACGGCCAGGCTGCGCACCTGCTCGTGGGCGCCCTCCCAGCCGTAGACGAAGCTGCCGGACGTGCACGCCCACACCACCGCCTCGGCGCCGGTCAGCCGCAGCGCCTCCACTCCGGCCGCCAGGCGCTCGGCCGAGCCCATCCGGCGCAGTGCGTCCACGCGGTGCGCGTCCTCGCCGATGTCGGTGTGCACCAGGTCGACCCTGATGTCGCTGGCGAGCAGTTGTTCGATGCGCGGATAGTCGTCCTCGGCGGAGTGGCCCGGGTAGAGAAATCCGAGTGCGGTCATGTCGGCCTTCCTGCTCCTCGCTGCGCCTACTGCCTGCTACTGCTGTTCCTGCTCGGGTACATCCGGTACGTCCGGAAGCACGGGACCGCCACGCGCCGACGGATCGATCCGAGCCGCCGGATCGATCAGCGCCTGATACGGCCCCACCGCTCGGGTACCCAGCCGACGCAGTGCCGCCCACATCGTGACCTGGTTGGCCGAGAGCACGGGGATGCGCAGTTCTGCCTCCAGTTGGGGGATCACGTCGTAGGTGGGCAGATTGGTGCAGCTGATGAACAGGGCGTCGGCGGCCCGGCGCACCGCCCTGCGCGCCATGTCCGCCACATCGCGGTACGGCACCCTCCAGATGTGCCGGGTCAGGCCCATGAAGGCGCAGCCCGTGACCATGACCCCGGCCTCGGCCACGTAATCCTCCAGCGCCCGCGTCACCGACACGGTGTACGGCGTCACCAGCGCCACCCGGCGTACACCGAGCTCCGCCAGTGCCTCAAGGAGCGCGCCCGAGGTGGTGACCGACGGCACCGCGCCCGCCCGTGTCATCGCCTCGCACATCGCCCGTTCGCCCGCGATGCCGCCGACGAAACTGCCGGAGGTGCAGGCGTAGGCGACGACCTCGGGGGTGATCGCGGTCAGGGTGCGGACGCCGTCGCCGAGCGTCTCGTGTTCGCTGACCAGACGGGCCAGATCGAGGCTGACCTCGACGGGGACGAACGGCGTCCGCGTCAGGTGCAGCGAGACCTCGTCCGGAACCCAGCGCCACAGCTCTCGGTCCAGCGCGAAGTCGAACGGGGCGACCACTCCGACACCGCGCTGCGGGCGGGGGCCGCCGAGGAAGGAGATGTCCATGGCGTCCATGGCAGGCACCGCCCTCACTACGAGAAACAGGTGAGCAACGGACCGTATTTACGACCGTGTTGACGAAGGTAGGTTCGGGTGCGAGCGTGGTCAAACCTCGCATGTCAGACGGCCAGCAGTTCCAGTAAAACTCCGAGAACCGGTCCCTGCACACCCCCGGGAAGCGACCTCTCACTCCCCCGAGAAGCGACCCCTCACACTCCGGAGAAGCGACCCCGTATGACCTCTCCCGCCCCCGGTCCGTCCCCCGCCTCCGGCCCGCCGCCGACGCTCCTCGTCCTCGACGCCGAGCCCCTCCCCCGGCTGGGCCGCCTCACCGGCCGGGCCCGCGTCGAGCACGCCGACGAGTCGACGCTGGCCGAGCGGCTGCCGTCCGCCGACGTCCTGCTGGTCTGGGACTTCACCTCGCACGCCGTACGCCACGCCTGGCCCGGCGAGGGCCCCCGGCCGCGCTGGGTGCACACGGCGAGCGCGGGTGTGGATCACCTGATGTGCCCGGAGCTGACCGCGTCGGACACGGTGGTCACCAACGCGCGCGGAATCTTCGACCAGCCGATCGCCGAGTACGTCGCCGCGCTGGTACTGGCGATGGCGAAGGACCTGCCGCGCACCCTGGACTTCCAGCGCGCCCGGGAGTGGCGGCACCGGGAGGGGCAGCGGGTCGCGGGCACGCGCGCGTGCGTGGTCGGGTCCGGGCCCATCGGCCGTACGATCGCCCGCTCGCTGAAGGCCCTCGACATCACCACCGCGCTGGTCGGCCGGGTCCCGCGCACCGGCATCCACGGACCCGACGACCTCGACCGGCTGATGGCCCGTGCCGACTGGGTGATCGCGGCGGCGCCGCTCACCGAGCAGACGCACGGCATGTTCGACATCCGCCGCTTCGGCGTCATGCAGCCCTCGGCCCGGTTCATCAACGTCGGGCGCGGGCAGCTCGTGGTGGAGGAGGCGCTGGCCGAGGCCCTGACCAAGCGGTGGATCGCGGGGGCCGCGCTCGATGTCTTCGAGGACGAGCCCCTCGGTGCGGACAGTCCGCTGTGGGGGCTGCCGGGGCTGATCGTGTCGCCTCACATGAGCGGGGACACCATCGGCTGGCGTGATGAACTCGGACTTCAGTTCGTGGAGTTGTACGAGCGGTGGGAGGCGGGCAGACCGCTGCTGAACGTGGTCGACAAGAAGCGCGGGTACGTACCCGGACGCTGACGTCTACGGCTGGAGGGCGACGCATGACGGATCTCACCGAACTGACCGCCGTACAACTCCTCGACGGCTACCGGGCAGGAGAGTTCAGCCCCGTCGACGCCACCCGCGCCGCCCTGGAACGGGCCGAGCGCATCCAGCCGGAGGTCAACGCCTTCGTACGGCTCACCGCCGACGAGGCCCTGACACGAGCCGCCGAGTCGGCCGAGCGCTGGCGGCGCGGCGCACCGGCCGGTCCGCTCGACGGCGTCCCGGTCACCGTGAAAGACATCCTGCTGATGCGCGGGGCGCCGACACTCAAGGGCTCGAAGGCCGTCCCCGAGAAGGGCGGCTGTGCCGAGGACGCCCCCTCCGTGGCCCGGCTGCGCGCGGCCGGCGCCGTCTTCCTCGGCAAGACGACGACCCCCGAGTTCGGCTGGAAGGGCGTCACCGACTCGCCCCTGTCCGGCGTCACCCGCAACCCGTACGACCCGACCCGCACCGCGGGCGGCTCCAGCGGCGGCGCGGCGGCGGCCGTGGCCCTAGGCGCGGGACCGCTGGCCCTGGGCACCGACGGTGGCGGCAGTGTCCGTATCCCGGCGGCCTTCTGCGGCATCTTCGCCCTGAAGCCGACGTACGGCCGGGTCCCCCTGTACCCGGCGAGCGCCTTCGGCACCCTGGCGCATGTCGGCCCGATGACCCGCGACGCGGCCGACGCGGCCCTGCTGCTGGACGTCATCGGCGCGCCCGACTCCCGCGACTGGTCGGCGCTGCCCCCGGCACCGGGCTCCTTCACCTCCGCCCTGGAGGGCGGTGTGCGGGGCCTGCGGGTCGCCTACTCGCCCTCGCTCGGCGGCCAGGTGGCGGTGCGTCCGGCGGTCGCGGCGGCGGTACGGCGGGCGGTGGAGGGGCTGGCCGGGCTGGGGGCGTACGTCGAGGAGGCCGACCCCGACTTCACCGACCCGGTGGACGCCTTCCACACCCTGTGGTTCACAGGGGCGGCCCGGGTGACCCAGCATCTGGGACCGCATCAGCGGGAGTTGCTCGACCCGGGCCTCAGGGAGATCTGCGGCGCCGGTGCCCGGCTGTCCGCGCTCGACTATCTGGCCGCGGTGGACGTCCGGATGGAGCTGGGCCGCCGGATGGGCCGCTTCCACGACGGCTACGACCTGCTGGTCACCCCGACCCTGCCGATCACGGCGTTCGAGGCGGGCGCCGAGGTTCCCAAGGGCTCGGGGCACCGCAGGTGGACCGGCTGGACGCCGTTCACCTACCCGTTCAACATGACCCAGCAGCCGGCCGCGTCGGTCCCGGTCGGCACGGACGGCACCGGGCTGCCGATCGGTCTCCAGCTCGTGGCCGCCCGGCACCGGGACGACCTGGTGCTGCGGGCGGCGCACGCGCTGTACGAGGCCGGGGTCGCCGGGCTCAGGCCCGTCGGAAGCTGAGCGTCTCCCCCGCCGCTCCCGTGCGCCACAGGTCGTTGCAGGCCTCGGCCATAGCGTCGAGGCCCTCGATCACCTGGCCCCAGACGATGCCGGGGACCCAGCCGACATCGCCGTTCAGGAGCAGGTTGTTGCGCTCGTAGAACAGGGCCAGGTCGACGACCGTGGTGCCGGGGCGGACGTCACGGTCGTAGCCGTACGCCTTGGTGCCCAGCTCGGCGCCGGCGAACGAGAAGTAGCAGAGGTCTCCCGGGATCGGGGTGACGGTCGGGTTCTCCAGCGGTGGCTCCGCCGGCGCGAACGGCGGGAACAGGGCGTAGATCTCGTTGCGGGCGTATTTCGCGTGATAGACGTCGCCGCCCAGCGGGAGGGCGTCCCATACGGCCGCGCAGGTGACCGGGGCTCGGTCGTCCAGCAGCTTTGCGGTTGCGGTGATTCCACGCTTGGCCAGCGAAACTTCGATATGGCGGTCGGCCATGTGCCCTCCAGTGCACGTGCTTCGTCCCGGTGTGGCGCCTGCGTGGGCCATTGCCCGTTCGGTCACCTCCCCAAGAGTCAATGGCAGCGCGGTGCGGGGGCCACGAGACTCTTGGTGCCCGCACAGGAGGAGGCCACGCGTGACCTCGCGTGAAACATCAGCGCATCCCGTTCAGGAGGCATCCCCGATGACCATCGCGCCCCGCCGCTCCCGCACGGCCCTGCTCGGCGTCCTCGCGGTCGCCACGACCGCCGGACTCGTCCTCGGCGCCACCCCCGCCGGGGCCGCGTCGGTGGCGAAGAAGTGCGACAGCGGCCCGGCCAACTGCGTGCTCGCCAAGATCCACCCCAAAAAGGGCGATGTGAAGGTGACGGTCAACAACTACGGAGGCGACAAGAGCTACCTGTACGGCTGGGACCTGCGTCACGCGGGCCGGATCGTGTGCACCGGAGAGGTCCGTGAGGCCTGGGCGGCCAAGACGTTCACCTGCAAGAACATGCCGAAGGGGCAGCTGAAGCTGACCGTGTCGTACGAGAAGAACACCTCCGTCGCGATGAAGTGGTAGCCACTTCCCCGGCACCCCGACGACGCCGTGGGCGCGCCCCCCCCCCGGGGGGGGGGGGCGCGGGGGGGGGGGGGGGCGAAGGGCGGGCCGTGG
>NZ_JBHYJA010000013.1:24774-86508 GCF_042740355.1 Streptomyces sp. NPDC059010 | reverse complement strand
CTCGGTGGGGGTCATGTTTTTTTCGTTGTCTTTCAACACAAACCACCCAGCGGTCTGTTTCTGGTGCCCCCCCGCCCCCCCCCCCCCCGCGCGCCCGCCCCCCCCCCCCCCCCCGGGGGGGGCCCCCACGCTCGCTTTGTGGCCGCAAACGACCGGCATAGGCCCTGTCGGTCTGGGTAGGCGCGCGGCCATGGCTCCACCACAGGGGAACATCCCAGCAAACAACGGAATCCGAAGAGGCCTCCGCCGCCGTTCGCTGCTCACCGGAGCGGCAGCGGTGGGCGCGGCGGGGGCACTGGGCGCCACGACCGGCTGTGCGCGGGTCGACGTCACCGGCGCGAAGAGCGGCGGACAACTGCTGGACGACCTGCGCAGCAAGGGCACCGTGCGCATGGGCATAGCCAGCGAGCCCCCCTACGCCTCCATCAACGATCAGGGCGAGCTCACCGGCGAGGCGCCGGCCGTGGCCCGGACGATCTTCCAGCGCCTCGGCGTCAAGGACTTCGAACCGGTGCCGGTCGAGTTCGGCGCGCTGGTCCCCGGACTGCTGTCCTTCCAGTTCGATGTGATCGTCGCCGGGATGTTCATCAACAAGGACCGCTGCCAGGCGGTGCTCTTCTCCGACCCGGACTACGAGTCGAAGGACGGCTTCCTGGTCCCCAAGGGCAACCCGGACCGGCTCAAGTCGTACAAGGACGTCGCCGACCGGGGCCTGCGCATGGGGACCGGCGTCGGCTACGCCGAGTACGACTACGCCGTCGGCAACGGCGTCAAGGAGAGCAAGATCCAGACGTACGGCGACCAGATCGCCGGCATGGAGGCCCTGCAGGCCGGTCGCATCGACTGTTTCGCCGGTACGGCCCTCACCATGATCGAGGCCCTGAAGACCGGCGCCCACCCCAAGGTCGGGATGACCGACCCGTTCACCCCGGAGGTCGACGGCAAGCCACAGCGCGACGGCGGCGGTTACGGCTTCCGGCTGGGTGAGACCGAGGTCCGGGACGCCTTCAACCGCGAGCTGCAGAAGATGAAGCAGAGCGGTGAACTCCTGCGCATCGCCAAGCCGTTCGGCTTCACCGAGGAGTTCATGACGGATCTGACGGCAGAGGAGCTCTGCAACAAATGACCGGACCGTTGTGGGAACTCCTGTTCAAGGGTGCGTGGATCACCGTCCAGCTGATGGTCTACAGCGCCGTGCTCGCGGCCGCCGTCGCCTTCGGTATCGGCCTGGCACGCACCTCACGCCTGTGGATCGTCCGCTTCCTGTCCGGTGCCTACGTGGAGATCTTCCGCGGCACCTCGGCACTGGTGCTGATGTTCTGGCTGTTCTTCGCGCTGCCCCTGCTCGGCTGGCAGCTCGCCGGCCTCTGGGCGGGCACCCTGGCGCTCGGCCTGTCCTACGGCGCCTACGGCTCCGAAGTCGTGCGCGGCGCGGTGCAGTCGGTGTCCCCGGCCCAGCGTGAGGCGGCCGTCGCGCTGAGCTTCACGCCCTGGCAGCGCCTGCGGAAGGTGATCCTGCCGCAGGCGGTGCCCGAGATGATGCCGCCCTTCAACAACCTGCTGATCGAGCTGCTCAAGGGCACCGCCCTGGCCTCGCTGCTGTCCATCGGCGAGCTCACCTTCGAGGCCAAGCTCGCCCGGCTCTCCACCGGTGAGAGCGCTCAGGTCTACGGGATCATCCTGGTGATGTACTTCGTGATCGCGTTCGTCGTGACCCGGATCATGCGGTTGCTGGAGCGCCGCGCCAAGGCCTCGGTCGGCCAGGCGCCCCAGGCGAGCGGCTGGTTCAGCCGCGGGCTGCCCGCCTCGAAGGCCGTGCCCCAGCCCTCCGCCACCGGAGGTGGTGCGTGATGAACGACTGGTCCTGGGACTACGTCCGCGAGATCATGCCGCAGCTCCTCGACGGGCTGTGGATCACCGTGCAGGCGACCCTGCTCGGCTCCCTGGTGGCCTTCGCCCTCGGTCTGGTGTGGGCGATCGCGCTCCGTTCACCGAGCCGCTGGGTGACCTGGCCGGTCAGTGCCGTCGTCGAGTTCGTCCGCAACACCCCGCTGCTGGTGCAGCTGTTCTTCCTGTTCTTCGTCCTGCCGAGCTGGGGACTGAGCTTCGGTGCGCTGACGACCGGTGTCATCGGTCTCGGGCTGCACTACTCGACGTACACGGCCGAGGTCTACCGCGCCGGTATCGACGCGGTGCCCAAGGGCCAGTGGGAGGCGGCCACCGCGCTGAGTCTGCCGCGCGGGCGCACCTGGGTCGCGGTGATCCTGCCGCAGGCCTTCCGCCGTGTGGTTCCGGCCCTCGGCAACTACGTGATCGCGATGTTCAAGGACACTCCGATGCTTTCCGCCATCACGGTGGGCGACATGCTTTTCGAAGCGAACAGCATCGGTGCGACGACATTCGACTACATGGAGCCGATCACTGTCGTCGGCATTCTCTTCATCGTGATCTCGTATCCCACCTCTGTCCTCCTGCGAGTCCTGGAGCGTCGCCTTGTCCGCTGACAGCAGCGTCTCGAAAGAAACCGTCAATCCCGCGGTGGACGGCAGCGAGCTGATCCGCTTCGACAAGGTGACGAAGCGATTCGGCACCAATACCGTCCTGGATTCACTGGACTTCACCGTGTCGTCCGGCAAGCACGTCACGCTGATCGGTCCGTCCGGATCGGGCAAGACCACGATCCTCAGACTTCTGATGACCCTCACGGATCCGGACGAGGGCACCATCAAGGTCGCCGGCGACTACCTCACGCACGAGGAGAAGAACGGCAAGCTCGTGCCGGCCGGTGAAAAGCATGTCCGGGAGGTCCGCAAGAACATCGGAATGGTGTTCCAGCAATTCAACCTCTTTCCCAACATGAAGGTGATGCGGAACATCACCGAGGCCCCGGTGCATGTACTCGGCCTGTCCAAGGACGAGGCCGAGGAACGGGCTCGCGGACTGCTCGAACTGGTCGGTCTGACCGAGCACGTGGACAAGTACCCGACCCAGCTGTCCGGCGGCCAGCAGCAGCGCGTCGCGATCGCCCGGGCCCTCGCCATGCGCCCGCAGGTGCTGCTGCTCGACGAGGTCACCTCCGCGCTCGACCCGGAGCTGGTGGCCGGCGTACTGGACGTCCTGCGCGACATCGCGCACACCACGGACATCACGATGCTCTGCGTCACCCACGAGATGAACTTCGCCCGGGACATCTCCGACGACGTCCTCATGTTCGACGCGGGCCGGGTGATCGAGTCCGGTTCGCCGGAGAAGATCTTCTCCGAGCCCGACCACGAGCGCACCCGGCAGTTCCTCAGCGCCGTGTTGTGAACGAGCGGGGGCAATGCCCGAAAGGGCATTGCCCTTGTGGACACCTCCCGAAGTCCCAATAGCCGCAGGAAACGGCATCGTTGAAGAATTTCAACGAAGACACCGTTACACCGTTCCGGCTACTGGAGGTATCCCCCCATGGCATCGACCCTCACTCGCCGCCCCGGAGCAGGCCGCGTCGCAGTCGCGGGCCTGGCCGCCTTCGCGTCCCTCGGCCTGCTGGGTACGGCCGCCCCCGCCACCGCCGCACCGTCCGGCCCGACCGCGGTGGTAGGGAAGGACAAGTACGGCGAGTGGACCAAGACGGGTCCGCTCCTCGTCAAGTGCCGCGTCTACGTCGCGGTCAGCGCCGGCCGGACCGTCAACGCCACGGCCTCGGGCACCTGCAAGGAGCGCATGTCCCAGACCGTGGTGGCCGGCATCACGATCAACGGCCGGGTCAAGTACACCACCGCCCGCGGCACCGGGAAGAAGGTGTACACCGACGCCGTGAAGGTGAACAACCCCCGGGGCAAGCAGACCATCTGCGGCTGGGGCTACGTCAACTCCCCCCTCGACGAGACCAACCCGCGGCGCAGCGAGGCGAGGACCTGCTTCAAGGCCTGAGCGAATTTCCGAAATCGCCTCAAATCCTCGCCCCCTTTTACCCATCAACAAGTCAATAGACCTGACAGCAAACACAAAGAAATCTCGCTCTACCCAGGCATCGCGAACGCGAACACCGGTCCCCTACAGTGTTATTGCAACCTGAAGCAAAACGGGGAAGGTGGCCATCACGTGCCGATCCAGGATGCGCTGCAACACCATTGCCACAGCACGTCGCACGAACCGGGGGATTCACCCTGCCCGTGTCGGCTCGCATACCAACCGATGGAGAACGAACCGGCGGTGAGCGAACTGACCGATCGCGAGCGGCAGGTACTGGCCCTCCTGGGGAGCGGACTGCCGAACCGCCTCCTGGCTCGGCAACTGGGCATCGCGGAGCGGACCGTCAAAGCCCATGTCGCGCACATCATCAAGAAGCTCGGGCTCCGCACCCGGCTTGAGGCGGCCGTCGTCGCGAACCTGCATCACGACCTGATATGCCCGGCCCGAGACCACGGGAACTGACCGAATCCGCCGTTACCCGGCGCTCGGACATCAGGGGTAGCACTCTGGCATATGCCGGGGTGCTACCCCCGCAGTTGGGGGCATCGCAATCTCGTCAACAACCGCTCACTACAAGCCTCTCGCCCGTTATCGTGAAGGAGATTGGCTGACTCGAATCCCGGCCCAGTCGACGAAGTAACGAGAAGCGACGTGCGACCGCAGGGGGAACCGTGGCGCTGCAGCACGAGCCGACGACGCCGTACCACTCGGCCCAGGACGCCCTGCGCGTCCTGGAGGCGGTGGTCCGGCACAGCACCGGAGTCACCGACGCCGAGCTCGCCCGGCACACCGGCATCGGCCCGGAGCGCCTGACCGGCCTCCTGCTGATGCTGCGCCGCGAGGGTTACGTCGAGCAGGTCGCCGACGGCGCGTACGTCACGGGCGACGCACTGACCCGTCTGGGGTCCGCGCAGGGCCGCGAGCAGGCCCTGCGCGAGAACCTCCAGCGCACCCTGGACCGGCTGCGCGACTCGGTCGGCGCCGCGGTCTACATCAGCCGGTACGTCGACGGCGAGATCAGGATCGACCAGTACGCCGCCGGCCCGGCCACCCCCGTGGTCAACGAGTGGGTCGACTTCCGCTACTCCGCCCACGCCACCGCGATCGGCAAGAGCCTGCTCGGCCAGCTCGACCACAACGGCCGGCGCGACCACCTCTCCCGCCACCGGATGGCCCGGCTCACGTCCCGCACGATCACCAGTGACAAGGTCCTGCTCTCCCGGCTGGAGGCCCAGCCGCCGACCGTCCCCCACCTCGACCTCCAGGAGTACGCGGTGGGCACGGTCTGCGCGGCCGTCCCGATCACGGCCGGATCCTCGGTGGGCTGCCTGGCCCTGTCACTCCCGGTCGAACACGCCCACCGACTGAAGCAGGCGGCCGACACCCTCAACCGCAACGCGGCCCCGGTGCTGCTGTCCCTCGCGATCTAGCCCCGGCCCGGCACCCGCTCCAGGTGGTCAGAAGCACCCCTGCGGACCAGGTACTATTTTCTCCGTCGCCCGCCGCGAGAGCACAGTGAACGCGGTCGGCGGGAGTCATGCGCCGCTAGCTCAGTTGGTTAGAGCAGCTGACTCTTAATCAGCGGGTCCGGGGTTCGAGTCCCTGGCGGCGCACCGGTGAAGGGCCTCTCGTGGGAGCGAGGGGTCCTTCGGCGTGTGGGAGGGCGTTCGCCTCGGTCAGGAGTCGGTACGTCCGCTCCCCCTGTGGCCGCCACCACACCGGGTCGGCGCACCGTACGCCCTCCTTCCGCAGCCGGGCCCGGTGGATCTTGTTCGTGGCCGTGACCGGCATCCGCTCCGCCACCCGTACGAACCGGGGCGCCATCTTGGTCCCGAGATCGGGCTGGGCGGCCAGGAAGTCCGTGAAGGCCACCGGGTCGAAGGTCCCGGCGATCGTCGCCATCACCTGGTCTCCGGTCACCGGATCCGGCACGGCGTACACGGCGACGGCAGCCGCCCCCTCGTAGCGCGCGAGGATGTTCTCGATCAGCGCTGCGGCCAGGTTCTCGCCGTCGACCCGGATCCGGTCGTCCGTCCGGCCGGCGAAGTAGAGATAGCCGTCGCGGTCCCGGTAGAAGAGGTCGCCGGTCCAGTACCAGCCGTCCCGCCGCCGCTCGGCCTCCGCCTCGGGGTTGCGCCAGTACCCCTCGAAGGGGTTCGGCGCCCGGTTCACCAGCTCCCCGATCGCCTCGTCACCGTTGAGCAGCCGCCCGGCCGGATCGAAGACGGCGGCCGGGCACTCCTCGCGCGTCCCCTGATCCAGTACGAGGAGCCCGGGCCCCGCCCGCCCCACGGCCCCCGGCGGCGTCCCCGGCGACCACTGCACGGCGGCCCCGCCCTCGGACGACCCGTACCCCTCGACCAGCCGCACCCCGAACCGCCGCTCGAAGGCCACCGCGTCCCGCGCCCCGGCCTCGGTACCGAAGCCGAGCCGCAGCGAGTGGTCCCGGTCGTCCGCACGCGGCTCGGTGGCCAGGACGTACTGGATCGCCCGGCCAACGTAAGTGAAATACGTCACCCCGTACCGGCGTACATCCGCCAGGAACCCCGACGCCGAGAACCGCCGTCTGAGCGCCACCCCCGCGCCGCTCGCCAGCGCCGGCGCCCAGTCGGCGATCACCGCGTTGCCGTGGAACATCGGCATGCAGACGTAGTGCACCCCGTCCGGCCCGAGCCCGAACTGCTCCGCCAGGGAGCGGCCGGCGGCGGCCAGGCGGCCCTGGGAGCAGAGCGCGGCCTTCGGGGCGGCGGTCGAGCCCGAGGTGAAGTAGAGCAGGAGGCGGTCGGCGGGGGTGGCCCGGGAGGCGTCCGGCCGGGCGTCGGCGTAGGGCGCGAGCAGGTCGTCGTACTCCTCGGTGCCGCTCACCAGGAGGCGTACGCCGGGCAGGTCGAGGCCCTTCAGCAAGGGCAGCCGGGTCCGCTCGGTGATCAGCAGGCGGCACTCGGTGTGCAGGATGTCGCGGGCGAGTTCGGCGCCCCGGCGGGTGGGGTTGATCCCGGCGACGGCGGCTCCCGCGAGGGCGGCCGCGCCCAACCACATCGGGTACTCGGGGGTGTTGTCCAGCAGCACGCCGATGTGCGGCTCGGCGCCGGGCGGCAGCAGGTCGGCGAGCAGCGCCGCCCGGACTGCGGCCCCGGCCGCCGTCTCGTGCTGCGTGAGCGTCTGCCCCTCGAACCACAGCCCCGGCCGGTGGTCACCCCACCGCGCCGCTATGAGCTCCGCGACCGTGCGTTCCGTGGTGGACTCCATGGGCGCGCACGGTAATTGACGCAGCGTCAAATGGGGAGCGTCACGGCTCCATGAAGACATCGTCCCCGGTGGGGAAATCGTCTCCGGTGGGGAAATCGCCCTCGCCGGGGACATCGTTCCCGCCGAAGAAGCCGTCCCCGCCGAAGAACCCGTCCTCGATGGAGAACATCGAGTGCGCCACGAGGATGAAGACGATGGCCACGAGGATGAACACGCCGAGGAACGCCAGAATGCACCCCGTGCCCGCCGCGAGGCGTCCGGGCGCCGGAGGCCTGGCCGTGGCCTGCTGCGGATCGTCCGCCACGTAGTACACGGTGACGATGTCGCCCTCGACGATCGTCCCGGGCCCGCCCCCCTCCTCGAACCGGACGCTGCGGCCGTCCCGCGTGATGAACTCGTAGACGTGGTGCAGGGTCGTGTGCACCGCGCTGTCCCCACGGCCGCCACTGGTCGTGGTGTACGTCCGCAGACAGCGCGCCTCGGCGGTCAGGCCGCTGTTCCAGGCGCGGCTGACCCGCATAGAGCGACGGATCACCAGGACCGCGCCGCAGCCCGCGATCCCGATCATGATCGCGGGCACGAGGTAGAAAAAGACTTCCATGAGGTCCCCCGAAGGCCGTGCACGGCCCCCGTTCGGCCGGCGTGGGAGGAACCTACCCACGCCGACCTGGTCTTTTACTCAAGAGAACCTCAGAACGTGACGTCCGAGCAGGCGTAGAACGCGTTGCCGGTGTCCGCGATCGTCCACACCGCGAGGATCACGTGGTGACCGCTCAGCCCGGACGGCAGGGTGCCCGAGTGCGACAGGGTCTGCGGCGGGCGCTGCCCGTTGTAGGGCACGGTGAAGAACGGGGTGAGGTTGAGGTCGGAGCGGGTCAGGTTGTGGTTCTGGTTCCAGCCCGGCTTGGTGACGTAGTACTTGAAGTCGGTCGTGGCGTGCATGGCCGTGAACTGCCAGCGGAAGGTGTAGCTCTGACCGCCCGTCACCCTGGTGGTGGGCCAGGCCGCGCCCGACGGCGTCTTCGGTGCGCTGAGCTGGGCGAACTGCCCCAGTCCCGCGTTGCATATCTGCCCGTCGGCGGGACCGGAGCCCGGGAAGCCCTTCGGGCCCTCGACGCTCTGCGGCTCCCACTGGATGGAACCGCAGTTGGTGACGGTGCCGTTCTGGCAGAGCTTCTGCCTGCTGATGGGGAGGTCGGTGTAGCCGTGGCTGCTGGCGCCTCCGGCGGAGAGCGCGAAGGCCCCGGCCGTGGTGAGTCCGAGTGCGGCGGCGTACCACTTGGTCTTTCTGCGCATGCTGCTGCTCCTGGGAACGTGGGGGAAGTTCGGCGAGCTTGCAGGTCTAGACCAAGTCCCAGATTATTGCTGACCCTTGAACATGTCCATACCAATCGAGGAACCTGTTCGACCGGCTGTCAGGCGCCCACCTCGCCCCGTCCCATGCAGAACGCCACCGTCAAGTCCTTGACCAGCGCCTTGCGTTCGTAGTCGTCGAGCTCGACCAGACCCCGCACCGTCAGCCGGGTCACCGTGTCCTCCACCGAGTCCACGACCGAGGTGAGCACGGCCGCCCGGTGCTGCGCGTCCAGCGCGGCGATACGGCGGCGATGCATGGCGGCGGCCACCTCCGGGGCGTACTCCACCCGCACCGGCCGTACCGAGAACACCTCAACGCCGACCGCGCCCGCGTCCCGCACCACCAGGCGGGTCAGCGCGTCCGAGGCCGCCTCGGCGGACCCCCGCGAGGCACCCGGCAGTTCCACCGGCACCCGGGCCAGCGCCGCCTCGACGCACTCGCGCAGATATGTCTCGTGGTCCTCCACCCCGAGCATCGCCCGCGCGGTGTCCTTCACCCGCCACACCACCAGGACGACCACCCGCAGCTCGACCCCGCCGCCGTCGGCCGCCGGCATCGGCTCGCTGCGCCAGTGCCGCAGCCGTACGTCCACGCGTCGGCGCAGCAGCAGCGGGTTGACCCACAGCAGTCCGGTGCGCCGGACCGTCCCCCGGTAGCGGCCGAACAGCCCGAGCACCCAGGCCCGCCCGGTCCGCCCCCGCGCCAGCCCGCCGAATCCGAAGAGCCCCAGCGCCCCGGCCCCCGTGTACGCCGCCCACTGCACCGGCCCGAGGCCCGCGCCCGCGGACGCCGGCAGCCGCAGCGCCTCCACCGCGAGCGGCGGCAGCGACCCCGACCACCACGAGGTGGCCAGGCACCCGACCGCCCCGCAGGCCCCGGCGAGCACACCGGCCGCCCCGGGCAGCACCCTCGCCGGCATCTCCGCCAGGCCGGGGTCCATCTCCGGCACGGGACGCGGCTCCGGCCGCACCGGCTGGCGCACGCGCGGCTGCTCGCCGGTGCCCTGACGGCGCGCCACCACCGTGGGTCTGATCGGCACGGACACCGTGGGGGGTTCGTCGCGGAAGAGGAGGTGGACGGGGATCTCGGTGGTCACCTCGTTCTGGATCAGCCGCCCGGGGCGAGCCGCCGTCGTCCCTCCGTCCGGGACTCCCTCCGAGTCGGACGAGTGGGAAGTGGTCGTGGTCATGCGTGCCTCCAGCCTCCGCGCCAGACGCGTCACAGCAGGGGTTGTCGGGGATGCAGGGGTGCGGGGGTGTCGGGATGTCGGGGGTGACGGGGAGGTCGGGGGTGACAGGGATGTCGGGATGTCGGGGACGCCTGGGAGCGGCCGGGCCCCCGGTACCTCGGGAACTTCGGGAACTCCGGGTCAAGAGAAGAGCCGCCGCCAGGTCTCCGGCCCCGGATAGCCGTCCGCCGCACCGCCCCGCCAGCCCTGTCTGCGCTGGAACGCCTCGACGGCACGCCGGTCCGCCTCGCCCCAGCTCGGTCCGGGCCCGGCCTTGTAGAGCTTGCCGAACCCCTTCTTCACCAGTTGCTCGCCGAGCTGGGTGACGTACTTGTTGCTGACGCCCGGCCGGAACATCGCCCGCCCCGGATACCCCGGCACCCCGTGCGACGCCGGCTTCCCGGGCGGACGCGGCCCGGCCGCCGCGACCTGTACGTCCTTGCCCTTGCCGGTCACCAGCAGCTCCCAGGTGTGCGGCCCCGGCAGCCCGTCCGCCTCCCGGCCCCGCCAGCCCTGCGCCAGCTGGAAGGCCCGGGTGGCCCTGCGGTCCGCGTCCGTCCAGCGTGGGCCGGGGCCGTCGGAGTAGTGGGCGCCGGCACCGCGTTCGACGAGCAGGCGGCCCAGCTCGGTGACGTGCTTGTTGTTGGCGCCGGGTCCGAAGTACGCGCGTCCCGGGTACGGCGTCCCGTGCTCCGGCTTCCCCGGATCCGGTGTGTGCGGTGTCTGCGGGTCGGCGGTGACCGGCTCCTGGCCGGTGTCCGGTTCCGCGCCCGTCGAGCCGGTCACCAGCCCCTTGTAGCGGTAGGCGACGTAGCGGTCGGAGTGGGTCCAGTAGGCGTACGGGGTGACCTTGCGGCGGGCGTGCGGGCGGGTCGCCTCGTAGGCGACGTAGTGACTGCGCGTATGGTCCGCCCAGCCGCCGAAAATGACGACATGCGAACCCTGCTGCGGGTCCGCCGGATTGTGGAACAGCAGCATGTCGCCGGGCTGGAGATCCTCCCGATTAATGCGTACGGCGTACTGGCCGAGGCTTCCGGTCCATTCATTCCGGGGCAGTTTCCAGGCCATCGAGACGAAGCCGGAACAGTCCTGCCGGTATCCGTCCGACCAGTACCGGGACATGTTGTACGGCACCTTCGCCGCGACCCATTTCCTGGCCCGCTTGATGATCTCCGCGCGCGTGGTCTTCGGCGTCTTCACCGCGCCCGGCATGGCCGGCTGCCCTCCCGGGCCGTGCAGCGGGGCCAGGCCGCCCTGGGGTGACGCGGGCTCGTCACCTGCGGGAACGCCGGGTCGGTCGTGGGCGTGGGGGGCGGCGAGGGCGGGGGCCGGCTGGCCGACGGCGAGGGTGGCGGAGGCGGCTGCGGCGACGATCAGAGCGCGGTTCGCGGCCGGGTGGCGGCCGGTCGTGGAATGCGGCAGGACGCGTCTCCAGTGAACGCATCCGGGGCAGTCGCAGTCACTCTCCGGATCGAATTCCTCGAATACCGGAGTCCGAGTCTCCATGCGATTCCCCTCACACTCCAGATGGAAATGTCCGCGGCTGTACACACCGTCAGTTTCACAACTGTCTTCCGGACTCGCATGTTGACGGTCCGAATGGTTTACGGAGCCCGCGACCACTCCCCGGCCCCCCGGCCGGCGGTCAGGAGCACCCCGGAAGGTCATGTAGAGTTACGACGTCAGCAGGCGCCGCTAGCTCAGTTGGTTAGAGCAGCTGACTCTTAATCAGCGGGTCCGGGGTTCGAGTCCCTGGCGGCGCACAGACAGTGAAGGCCCCTCGCGGAAGCGGGGGGCCTTCGCTTTTGCGGCAGATCACCCAGAGCCTCCCGGGGTCTCCCGGGACGTGCAGAAGCGGCTGGGGGTCCGGGGGTTATCCCCCGGGGAATGCAGCATCAGCGGGTCCGGGGTTCGAGTCCCTGGCGGCGCACAGACTGAAGCAGCCCCTCGTGCAAGCGAGGGGCTGTTCTCGTGTTTGGCCGGATACTCTCTGGCCATGGCAGCGCGTGACCTTCAGGAGCGGATCAAGAAGCTCATCATCGACCGCCGGCTGCCCTCCGGGGCCCCGCTGCCGACGGAGCCCGAGCTGATGGCGCACCTCGGTGCCAGCCGGAACTCCGTGCGCGAGGCGCTCAAGGGGCTGCAGGCGATGGGCATCGTGGAGATCCGGCACGGGTTCGGGACGTATGTCGGCGCCATGTCGTTGGCGCCGATGATCGAGGGGCTCGCCTTCCGCACGGTCGCCGGGCACTACCGCGGCGAGGACACCCTGCTCCAGCTGCTGCAGCTGCGGGAGGCCGTGGAGAGCGGGCTGGTGTCGCGGCTCGCGGGGCGGATCCCGGATGCCGATCTCGTTGAACTGGACGCGCTCGTCGACCGTATGGAAGAGCAGGCGGCGCGGGGCGGCGACGGTATCGCCGAGACCGACCGGGCGTTTCACGCCACCCTCTACCGGGGGCTGGACAACGCGTTGCTGGGCGAGGTCATGGAGGCGTTCTGGGACGCCTTCCACCGCGTCCACACCGATCTCGGCGGGGCGCCACAGGATCCCCTGGTCACCTGTCGGCAGCACCGGGAGATCGTGGACGCGGTGCGGTCGGGAGACGCGATACGGGCAGAGGAGGCCATACGGGAGCACTTCGGCAACATCCGCGCCCGTGTGTCCACAACGGATACACAACACCCCCACAGGTGTCACAATGAGCGCGTATGACCGGTAAACACCTCGTTTCGCATCTTGCGATCATGTGCGACGACGTAGAACCTGGTGATTGGTTTTTCAAGATGCTGCGCATTCGCGGCAGTTGGGGGGCAAGGAGCCGGTTGCCGGTTTTTGCCGGGGAGTAGGGGGCCCCGTTCATGACCACATGCCGAGGGGGGCATGATGCAACCGGAAGGTCGCAGTTCCATGTCTAAGGTGTGGAGGATGTGGTGACTGCGGCCCACCACTGATACGCCTGTGAAGGTCGAGGGGGATCGACACAGTCGTAAAGGAACCGACAGACACGCGGTGACCTGCGTGTGGGGGGATGACTCATGACGTCGACGCCGACGGGCGCCCGGCAGAACTTCGACCCGTCTCAGACCACTCAGCTACGAGTGCCTTCGCAGACCCGGACCGGAGCCTTCCGCCGAATCAAGAAGACGCTGCCGAAGTACGACTACGAGCACTACAGTCGGCTGGCCGGCCCCCTCACGCAGCCGGATCCGAACAAGCCGTACCGGGTCGAGTACCGCTCGCTGATCTCTCAGGAGCCGCACCGGATCAGGGTCGCGCTGATGCTCGCGGCGGCCCCGGTGCTCTCGCTGGTGCTGCTGTTCTGGCTGCTGCAGCCCGAGCACTGGACCGAACGTGACTACCCCGCCTATGACTTCCTGCCGGCGCTCGACATAGTCATGCTCGTCTCGATCGGTCTGATCGAGTTCTTCCGCTGCATGAACGTGCTGTCCAACGCGCACGCCACGCTGGTCGCCCGCGACCCGATCCCGGTGGTGCCGGAGACCGGCACGAGAGTGGCCTTCCTCACCTCCTTCGTGCCCGGCAAGGAGCCGCTGGAGATGGTGACGAAGACCCTGGAGGCGGCCGTCAAGCTGCGCCACCGGGGCCTGCTGCACGTCTGGCTGCTCGACGAGGGCGACGACCCGGAGGTCAAGGAGGTGTGCGCCCGGCTCGGCGTGCACCACTTCTCCCGCAAGGGCGTCGCCAAGTGGAACCAGCCCAAGGGCCCGCACCGCGCCAAGACCAAGCACGGCAACTACAACGCCTGGCTGGACGCGCACGGCGACGACTACGACTTCTTCGCCTCGGTCGACACCGACCATGTGCCGCTGCCGAACTACCTGGAGCGGATGCTCGGCTTCTTCCGCGACCCGAACATCGGCTTCGTCATCGGCCCGCAGGTGTACGGCAACTACGACAACTTCGTCACCAAGGCCGCCGAATCGCAGCAGTTCCTCTTCCACGCCCTCATCCAGCGCGCCGGCAACAAGTACGGCGCCCCGATGTTCGTGGGTACGTCGAACGCCGTACGCATCAAGGCGCTCAAGCAGATCGGCGGCCTGTACGACTCGATCACCGAGGACATGGCGACCGGCTTCGAGATCCACCGCCACAAGAACCCGGCGACGGGGAAGAAGTGGCGGTCGGTCTACACGCCGGACGTGCTGGCCGTCGGTGAGGGCCCGAGCGCCTGGACGGACTTCTTCACCCAGCAGATGCGCTGGTCGCGAGGGACGTACGAGACGATCCTCAAGCAGTACTGGAAGGGCTGGTACTCGCTGCCGCCGAGCAAGCTCTTCAACTACACGATGATGATCATCTTCTACCCGATGTCCGCCCTCAACTGGATCCTGGCGGCGCTGAGCTGTGCGCTGTTCCTGGGCCTGGGCGCCTCGGGTGTGAACATCGACCCGACGATCTGGCTGATGCTCTACGGCAACGCCTCCGCGCTCCAGATCGGCCTGTACGTCTGGAACCGCCGCCACAACGTCTCGCCGCACGAGCCCGAGGGCTCCGGCGGTGTGGCCGGCATGGTGATGTCCGCGCTGTCGGCGCCGCTGTACGCGAAGGCGCTGATCGACTCGGTGCTGCGCAAGAAGAGCAAGTTCGTGGTGACGCCCAAGGGTGACTCCGCGAGCCCCGACCGGTGGTTCGGGACCTTCCGTTACCACTGGTACTTCATCGTCATCTTCGGCGCCTCGATCACGGCCGGATTCGTGTACGGGCACTCGCACCCCGCGATGATCACCTGGGCGACGTTCGCCATGCTGATCACCGCGACGCCGATCTTCGCGTGGCGCTACATGCTGCGTCAGGAGAAGAAGAAGCCCGCCGCGACCGTGCCGGCCCAGCCCACGCCGGCCCAGCCGGCGTCCTACCAGCCGGAACCGCAACCGCTGCCCACTCAGCACGCGTCCCATGCCCCGCATGCGACGCACGCGCCGCAGCAGAAGCCGAGCTGGGCCGCTTCGGGCAACAGCGGCAATGACCAGACCATGCAGATCGCCCTTGGTGGACTTGGGGGACGTAAGGAATGAACGACCGTGCAGGCCGCCGCCGCGCCCGTCGACTCGCGATAGGTACGGCGGTGGTACTCGCGCTGGCCGGGATGAACGGGCCGTGGCTGTACCGCTTCGGGACCGAGAAATACCACCAGTACCAAATCAACAAACCGGAGTACAAAGCCGAGAACGGCCACTGGGAGATCGTCGACTTCCCCGAGGAGTACCGGCAGAACACCATCCACGCGGCGCTGCTGCACACCGGCAAGGTGCTGCTGATCGCGGGTTCCGGCAACAATCAGGACAACTTCGACGCGAAGCAGTACGACACCCGGATCTGGGACCCGGTCAAGGGCACGATCAAGAAGGTGCCGACGCCGAACGACCTGTTCTGCACCGGCCACACCCAGCTGGCCAACGGCAACCTGCTGATCGCGGGCGGTACGAAGCGGTACGAGAAGCTCAAGGGTGACGTCACCAAGGCCGGCGGCCTGATGATCGTCCACAACGAGAACCCGGACGAGCCGATCACGCTGCCCGCGGGCACCAAGTTCAGCGGCAAGGAGAACGGCAAGACGTTCGTCTCCAAGGACCCGGTGCTGGTGCCGCGTGCGAAGAAGGTCTTCGACAAGGCGACCGGCAAGTTCCTGCGCAACGACCCCGGTCTCGGCCGGATCTATGTCGAGGCGCAGAAGAAGGGTGCCAAGTACCAGACCGGCACCCAGGACAACTACCGCATTCAGGGGCTGTCCGGCGCCGACGCCCGCAACACCTACGGCATCGCGCAGAAGATCGCCCTGGACAAGAAGGACTTCCAGGGCATCCGGGACAGCTATGAGTTCGACCCGGTCGCCGAGAAGTACATCAAGGTCGACCCGATGCACGAGGCCCGCTGGTATCCGACGCTCACCACCATGGGCGACGGCAGGATCCTCAGCGTCTCCGGCCTCGACGACATCGGTCAGCTGGTGCCGGGCAAGAACGAGCTGTACAACCCGAAGACCAAGAAGTGGACCTACACGGCGAAGACGCGTCAGTTCCCGACGTACCCGGCGCTGTTCCCGATGCTGAACGGCAAGATCTTCTACTCGGGTGCGAACGCGGGCTACGGCCCTGACAACGTGGGCCGCGATCCGGGCATCTGGGACGTGGACACCAACACGTTCACCAAGCTGCCCGGGCTGAGCGACGCCAAGCTGATGGAGACCGCGGGCACGGTGCTGCTGCCGCCGGCGCAGGACGAGAAGTACATGGTGATCGGCGGCGGTGGCGTCGGCGAGTCCAAGGAGTCCAGCAACAAGACGCGGCTCATCGATCTCAAGGCGAACGACCCGAAGTTCGTGGACGGGCCGTCGCTGGAGAAGGGCACGCGGTATCCGCAGGCGTCGGTGCTGCCGGACGACACCGTGCTGGTGTCGGGCGGTTCCGAGGACTACCGGGGTCGTGGTGACTCCAACATCCTCCAGGCGCGGATCTACCACCCGGACACCAACGAACTCGACCAGGTCGCCGACCCGCTGGTGGGCCGCAACTACCACTCGGGGTCGATCCTGCTGCCCGACGGCCGGGTGATGTTCTTCGGCTCGGACTCGCTGTACGCCGACAAGGCCAACACCAAGCCGGGCAAGTTCGAGCAGCGCATCGAGATCTACACGCCGCCGTATCTGTACCGGGACGCGCAGCCGTCGCTGTCGGGCGGGCCGCAGACCATCAGGCGCGGCGGGACGGGCACGTTCACCTCGCAGCACGCCTCGTCCGTCCGGAACGTACGGCTGATCCGGCCGAGCGCGTCCACGCACGTCACGGACGTGGACCAGCGGTCGGTGAAGCTGGACTTCAAGAAGTCCGGCGACAAGCTCACGGTGACTGTGCCGACGAACCGGGATCTGGTGCCGTCGGGGTGGTACATGCTGTTCGTGACGGATGACCAGGGGACGCCGTCCAAGGCGCAGTGGGTGAAGGTGCCTTAGGTGTCATAGATGCCATGAATGCCGTAACGCTCCCGCACCTCGTTCTTCGGGTGCGGGAGCGTTTTGGCTTGTCGCGCACACGCGGCGGAGCCGCATATGTCACAGCCCCGCGCCCCTAGGGCGTTGTGGCTTTCGCGAGTTTCAAGGCGTAGTCGGCCCACCACTCGCCCGCCTTCGGGCCGCCCTTGCACTCGCCGTCGGACTCGCCGGGGCGCTTGACCCAGACGAACGCGTCCACCAGCTGATCCGGTGTCTTCGTCGTCGGCGCCTCGCCCAGCGCGCGGCCGGGCGGGTTGCACCAGCGCTCGTCCGGCTTGCCCTCGGTGTAGGGGCCGTTGCCGTTGCGGCTGGTGTCGATCACGAAGGGCTTGTTGCCCACCTTGGCGGAGAGCTGTTTGCCGTACGCGATCGAGTCCTTGGTCGTGTAGAAGTTGGAGACGTTGACCGAGAAGCCGTCGGCCTGGTCGATGCCCGCCCACTTCAGGGGCTCGAAGATCTGGTCCGGGTGGCCCCAGCCGGCGTTGCCCGCGTCCACGTAGACCTTGGTGTTCTTCAGGGACTTGAGCTTGCCGATGGCGCCCTTGAGGAGGTCGTAGCGCTCCTCGTGGAACTCGTCCGGGGTGCAGCCGTCGACCAGGTGCAGCAGGGCGTCCGGCTCCAGGATCACCGTGGTGGACCGGTCCCCGATGCCCTTGGCGACGCCGTCGATCCAGGTCCGGTAGGCGTTGCCGTCGGCGGCGCCGCCCTGGGAGTACTGGCCGCAGTCGCGGTGCGGGATGTTGTAGAGGACCAGCAGGGCGGTGCGCCCGGCCTTGTCGGCGGCCTCGGTGAAGCCGCGGGCCTCCTGCTCCGGGTTCTCCGGGCCGATCCATTCGCCCGTCGGCTGCTGCGCTATCTTGCGGATCTCCTCGGCGTCCTCCTTCTTGCCGTCCTTCTCGAAGTCGGCCACCTGCTGGGCCGCGTTCCCGTCCGGGTTCACCCAGAACGGGTCGGTGTCCTTGGGCTGTTGGGTTATCCCGGCGTCGGCCTTGTCGTCCGGCTCGTCTCCGTCCCCGGAGGAACAGCCCGCGATCAGCAGTGCCGCCCCCAGCAGCACCGCGGACGTCCGCGTACGAGCGCCCCTCCAGGCCCCCCTCTTCAGGTACATCCAGCTCCCCCTCGGGTGCACGTTCCAAGACTCAATCCTGACATACGTGTCGCGGGGCTTACGAGGTCGCCGAGCCTTGTCGGAGAGCTGTTACAGGCACCGTTACGGCTCCGATGAGCAGGGTAGGCGTGCGCCTTCGGGCCTCGGCCGCCAGGGGAGACAAGGGGAAGGGGAACGTGCGTCATGCACCAGGTCACCCGGGAGATCAGGCTGGCGGAAGCGTTGGTGGAGTCGGCGGACACCCTGATCGACGGGTTCGATGCGGCGCACTACTTACCTCGGGTCGCCGACCACTGTGTGGAGTTACTGGCCGCGCGGGCCGCCGGGTTCATGCTGATCGACAAGACCGAGGCGGTGTCGCTGGCGGCGAGCGGCGCCCAGCGGGAGCTGGCGCTGGATCTGCTGGAGGCGCAGCACGGGGGCGGGCCCTGTCTGGACAGCTACAGCTCCGGAAGGCCGGTGAAGCCCGTCTCGATCAGGGCGGCCCGGGCGGCGGGGCGCTGGCCGGAGTTCACCGAGCGGGCGCTGGCGCATGACATCGAGACCACCTTCGCGGTGCCCCTGCGCCGCCACGAGCGGCTGCTGGGTGCGCTCAACGTGTTCCTCACCACGCTTCCCGTGGACGACCCGCCCGGCGGCGGCATCGACCTGCGGCTGGCCCAGCTCATCGCCGACTGCGCGGCCCTCGGACTGCAGAACCACACGACGTACGTCCGATGTCGTACCCTCTCCGGTCAGTTGCAGCAGGCGCTGTCCAGCCGGGTGCGCATCGAGCAGGCCAAGGGCATGCTCGCCGAGCGCTGGAACACCGTCGCCGACCACGCCTTCGTGGCCCTGCGCCAGTACGCGCGACGTCGTCGGCTGCCGCTGGACCGGGTCGCGCAGGCGGTCATCGACCGGGTCGCGGACGACGCCGAGCTGCGCCGGGAGGCGAAGCGGGCACAGGACTGAGACACGGGCCCATGGCATGGAACTCGCCTCTAGGCCCCGGCCCGCTTCCGTTCTAGAGTCTTGCCCGGACGACCCCAGCCCCCGGTCGGACAGCCTCCACTGGTCACCCCAGACCTCCCGCGCCGGACGCCGGGTTTCTCCCGCAACCCGTGCGCGCGCGGTCGAGGACCAGCCCGGTCGGCGGCTTCGGGGGAGCGGGTCGTCGACCGGGCCTGGTGGTGGCCCCGCACTGGGTCAGAGGCCCGTGCCCGTCAGGTACGCCGACACGATCACGTTCGCCGTGTAGGCGTGGGCCGCCGGGTCGAAGGTGCCGCCGCAGGTGATCAGGCGGAGTTCGGCGCGGCCGGCGTGGCGGGCTCCGTAGGCCTGGTGGGCGTCGAAGCGGTCGCGGGTGAGGACCCGGACGGTGTCCACGGTGAACTCGGCGACCCTGCCGTCGTCACGGAGGACCCGGATCGTGGCGCCCGGCTTGAGCGCGGCGATGCGGTGGAAGACGGCTGGCCGGGTCGCGGTGTCGGCATGGCCCACGAGCAGCGCGGCCCCGGCGGCCCCCGGCTTCGCGCCGGACGCGTACCAGCCGACGGTGCCGGGCCGGTCGTAGGGCGGCGGATCGATCGCCCCCCGCGGATCGAGTCCACGGGCGACGACCGGTGCGCGTACGTCGAGATCGGGGATGTCCAGGCGTTGCGGCAGCGCGTCCCCCAACGGCCGGGCGGCGGGCGGCAGCTCCACCTGCTGCGGCCGGCCGACCGCGGCGACGTCGCCCGACACGGGGGCGGACATGGCCTGCCGCACCTCGGTGATCTCCCGCCCCCACAGCCACAGCCCGAGCAGCAGTACGGCCCAGGCCGCGCCCATGAGGAGACGGCCGCCGCCGCGCCGGGAGTGTTCCGACTCGGCCATCGTCAGCGCCGCTGGCGGCCGCGGCGGGCGCTCCTGAGCGCGACGGCGGTGGCGGCGACGCCCGCGAGGACCAGCCCGGTCACGGTGTGCGCCGTACCGGGACCGGCCTCGCGCGCGTCCACGGCGGCGAGCTTCACCGCGCCACCGCCGCCGGCCTCGACCGGGGCCACCGGGGAGGCGGGGGCCGACGGCTGCGGCCCGTGCCGTACGGACTGCTTCGCGCCCTTCGCCACGACGGTGAGGGCGCCCGTGCGGTCGGCCTCACCGCAGGCGACCCGCACGTCGTAGCTGCCCGCCGCGGCCGTGGACCGGATGCGGCTCTCGCCGACGAGGGTGCCGTCGGGACCGACGGTGAGGCGGGCGTCGGCGACGAAGGCCGGGGAGACGGCCGTGGCGGTCTGCTGCGGGCATCCGCGCACCCGCAGGGTGATGTCGCCGCCCGGGGACGGGGACGACGGTCCGATCGAGACACCCCCGTCCGCAGCGTGTGCCGCCGGGCTGACGGCGACCGCCCCCAGGGCGGCGATCGCACAGAGAGTGACCCGCAGTGATCCCATCGTGAACCTCCAGATATCTGGAGGCTCCCCCCGCGGCACGGGCACCGCATCCTCAACGGGGCCCGCGCTGCTCCGTACGGGTGTGCCGGGTTTCAGATCCGGTCGACGAGGTCCGCGATGGAGTCGACGATCTTGGACGGCCGGTACGGGAAGTTCTCCACCTGCTCGGGCCGGGTCAGCCCGGTGAGCACCAGGAATGTCTGCATCCCGGCCTCCATGCCGGCCAGCACGTCGGTGTCCATACGGTCGCCGATCATGGCGCTGGTCTCGGAGTGGGCGCCGATGGCGTTCAGACCGGTGCGCATCATCAGCGGGTTGGGCTTGCCCGCGAAGTACGGCTGCTTGCCGGTCGCCTTGGTGATCAGCGCGGCGACGGCGCCGGTCGCGGGCAGCGGGCCCTCGGTCGACGGGCCCGTCTCGTCGGGGTTGGTGCAGATGAAGCGGGCGCCGGCGTTGATGAGGCGGACCGCCTTGGTCATGGCCTCGAAGGAGTAGGTGCGGGTCTCGCCGAGGACGACGTAGTCCGGGTCGTGGTCGGTGAGGATGTACCCGATGTCGTGCAGCGCGGTGGTCAGTCCCGCCTCGCCGATGACGTACGCCGAGCCGCCCGGCCGCTGGTCGTCCAGGAACTGGGCGGTGGCCAGCGCCGACGTCCAGATGTTCTCGATCGGCACCTCCAGGCCCATGCGGTTCAGCCGGGCGTGCAGGTCGCGCGGGGTGTACATCGAGTTGTTGGTGAGGACGAGGAAGGGCTTGCCGGAGTCGCGCAGCTTCTTGATGAAGGCGTCGGCGCCGGGGATCGGCACGCCCTCGTGGATGAGCACACCGTCCATGTCGGTGAGCCAGGACTCGATGGGCTTGCGGTCTGCCATGGTGCTGTGACTCTCCTGGCCTGCGTGCGGGATGAGCGAGCTGGGGGCGCCGGAACCACACCGTACCGACGCCCCCAGGGTAATCAGGACTGGCTGATCCTGACCCCGTCGATCACCCAGTACCAGTTGTTTGACCCGGTGTAGCGGAACCGGAAGTTAACGGTGGACGCCCCGGACGGGACGTCGACGGTCACCGACTGGGGCTGGGATACGACATCGGAGGTGTAGCTCTTGACCACGGTGGGGGTGCCGCCGTTGAAGGAGGCGAGGATCTGGGCCGTCTGGGAGCCCTCCTGCCGGTAGAAGGTGGTGAAGTCCAGCCGCACCTTGGTCCTGCCGGTGACGTCGTGGGCGGGGGTCACCAGGGTGGAGTCGTACGTTCCGGAGAAGTTCTTGTCCGCCCATTCGTCGGAGTCGGCGACCGCGAAGACGCCGCGCGCGCGGACGTTGAGTTCACGCCACTGGTCGCGCTGGGTGCGGGACCAGAACTCGTCGGTGGCGAAGGCCCAGCCGCGCCACTCGGTCATGCCGCCGGTACCCATGGCGTTGTTGATGACGGACCAGCCGCTGGGCGCCGTGTGCGTGAAGCCGAGCACGCCGGCCGGGATGCCGGTCTCGTCGACCCGCCCGGTCAGGGAGGGCCGCAGCGCCTCGAAGGGGTCCGTGGACCGCTCCTGGATCGGTTTGCCGTCCAGGCCCCAGGCGGGGTCGACGGCGATGCCGAGCTGCGTGAGGACGGTGGGTACGACGTCGACGAGCCGCGTGTCGATCGGGCGGGCGCCGGCGGCGATGCCGGGCCCGGCGGCGAGGACGAAGGTACGTCGCTCCTCGATGGTGGACCCGCCGTGGCCGCCCGCGTCCTTGTGGCCGTGGTCGGTGGCGACGATCACGGTCCACCGCTCGGTGGTGTAGCCGGGCCGCGCCTCGATGGCGGCGCGCAGCCGGCCGACGTAGGCGTCCTGTACGGCGATCTGGTCGAGGTAGGCCTGGCTGCCCGCGCCCAGGGTGTGGCCGACGATGTCGGACTGGCCGAAGTAGACGAACAGGACGTCCGGGTTCTGGTCGCGGATGATCGCCTCGGCCTCCCCGGCGATGGTGGCGTCGTGCGCGGTGTAGCCGTCGGCGTCGCCGTCGAGGACCAGCTTGGCGTCGGCGCCGGGGGTGACGGTGCCCTGGGCGTCCAGGGGCTTCCAGTCGACGGCCGCGTAGGTGGAGAGCGCGGGGCGGACCTGGGCGAGGCGGGCGAGGAAGCCGGGGTAGGTGCCGTAGTTCTTGCCGGCGAAGGTGTTGTCCTTGACGCCGTGCTTGTCGGGCCATACGCCGGTCGAGATGGTGGACCAGCCGGGGCCGGAGGAGGTGGCGGCCATCGGGCTGGCGTACAGCAGCGAGGTGCCGTAGGTGCCCTCGCTCATCATGGCCTTCAGGTGCGGGGCGTTCGCCGCGTCGATGCGGTCGTGGCGCAGGCCGTCCATGCCGATGACGAGCACCTTGTCCTTGCTGGTGCCGTCGGGGAGCGTGGGGACGGCGTGCGCCTGGGAGGCGGCGGCGGTGCCGAGGGCGAGGGTGGCGGTGGTCGCGGCGGTGGTGGTGAGGACGGTGCGGCGGGACAGGTGTGACGTCACGTGATCCTCCGAGGGGGCTGTGGAGCGAGCGGTCGGGTGCGGGCACGGCGACGCCCCCGGTGGTGGTGCCAGGGGCGTTGCGGTGGTGCGGCTTTGCAGGTGTGGTGTTGGTGATATGGCCCTGGTGGGTGGCCTTGAGGGGGCGAGTCAGCTGCCGGTGGCCGACTTCCAGGCGTCGACATACGTCGTGAGGTTCTTGTCGATGTCGTCCCAGTCGGGTTCGAAGACCTCGACGCCGTCCATGAGCCGGGCGAGCGCGACCGCGTTGGCGTCGGTGGCCTTGACGTCCTGGCGGGCGCTGAAGCCGCCGCCGATCTCGCTGACCTGCTGCTGGGCGCCCTGGCTCAGCATGAAGTCGAGCAGCTTCTTGCCGTTCTCGGTGTGCGGGGCGTCGGTGACGAGGCCGGCGGCGTAGGGCAGGGCGAAGGTGGTGGGCCTGCCGCCGTCCTTCGCCGGGAACCAGATGCCGAGGTTGGGCATGGTCTTGGCCTGGGCGAAGTTCATCTGGACGTCACCGTTGGCGACGAGGAGTTCGCCCTTGTCGACCTTGGGGGCGAGCTTGCCGGTGGAGGCGGACGGGCCGACGTTGTTGGCCTGGAGCCTGCCGAGGTAGTCCATGGCGGGCTGCTCGCCGCCGAAGTCGTGCATCGCCTTGATGAGCACGGCGGTTCCGTCACCGGCGACGCCCGGGGTGGAGTACTGGAGCTTGTTCTTGTACGAGCCGTCCAGCAGCTCCTCCCAGGTCGTGGGCGCCTGCTTCAGCTCCTTCTTGTCGTAGACGAACCCGAAGTAGTTGTTGACGACGGAGGTCCAGGTGGCGTCGGCTCCCTTGTCGGCGCCGCTGACCTGGTCGGAGCCCTTGGGGGCGTACTTCTGCAGCAGGCCCTTGCCGTCGGCCTGCTGGATGAACGGCGGGAGCGTGACGAGTACGTCGGCCTGCGGGTTGCCCTTCTCCCGGGCGGCGCGCTGCACCATCTCGCCGGAGCCGCCCTCGACGTACTCGACCTTGATGCCGGTCTGCTTCTCGAAGTCCTTGAAGACCCGGTCGTACCAGCCGTCGCCGTTCTCGCCCTTGAGGCCGTCGGCGCTGTAGACGGTGACGGCCTTCTCGTCGGAGGAGGCGGAGCCGGTGCCGCACGCGGACAGCGCCGGGGCGGCGAGGAGGGTGAGGGAGAGGGCGATGGCGGGCTTGAGGGTGTTTCTGGGCATGGCGGGGTGAACTCCTTGCACGAGGAGAGATGTTGGGGTCAGCGGTACGAGGCTCTGGTGCGGATGCGCGAGACGGCGAACAGGGCGAGCAGCGTCGCCGTCATCAGGACCACCGCGAGGGCGGACCCGGCGAACAGGGCGCCGCGGTCGGTGGCCGCGTAGATCAGGACGGGCAGCGGGGTCCAGTCGGGCGGGTAGAGCATCATCGTGGCGCTCAACTCGCCCATGGACAGGGCGAAGCAGAGGCCGGCGGCAGCGGTGAGCGAGGGCAGGAGCAGCGGGAGTCTGACCCGCCGCAGGACGTACGCGGGCCGGGCGCCGAGGGAGGCGGCGGCCTGTTCGTAGGCGGGGTCGAGGCGGGCGAGGGCGGCGGACACGGACTGGTAGGAGAAGGCGGTGACCAGGACGGTGTGGGCGAGGATCACGATCTCCCGGGTGCCGTTGAGCAGGAACGGCGGCTTGGAGAACGCGACCAGGATCGCGAGGCCGACGACGACCGAGGGGACGGCGACCGGAAGGACGAAGAGCGCGTCCATGAACCTGCGGTGCCGCTTCTTCAGCGCGGCCGCCGCGAGCGCGGCCCAGGTGCCGGCGGCCAGGGCGAGCAGGCTCGCGGCGGCGGCCGTGACCAGGCTGGTGGTGAGGGCCTGGAGGGCCTCGCCGCGGGTGGCGGTCGCGTAGTGCCCGGTGGTGAACCCGGAGGGCAGCACGCCCGACCAGTTGGTGGCGAAGGAGGCGCCGAGGACGACGAGCAGCGGCAGGGCGAACAGGGGCAGGAACAGGACGAGGAACAGGGCCCATACGGCCCACCTGGCCCCGCGGCTATGCACCAGCACGTCGGCTCACCACCCGGTAGAGGCCGTAGAGGCTCACGGAGATCAGGACGTTGACGACGGCGACCACACAGGCGCCCGGGTAGTCGGACTCCAGGATCGCCTTGCTGTAGACGAGCATCGGCAGGGTCGTGACTCCTTTGGCGCCGGTGAACAGGACGATCCCGAACTCGTTGAGGCACAGGACGAGGACCAGGCTGCCGCCCGCCGCGAGAGCGGGCAGCGCCTCCGGGAGGATCACTCGGCGCACGATGCGCAGGGGGCGCGCGCCGAGCGAACTGGCCGCCTCCAGCTGGGCGGTGTCCAGCTGGGAGAAGGACGCGAGCAGGGGTCGTACGACGAAGGGCGTGAAGTAGGTGACCTCGGCGAGGAGCACGCCCCAGGGGGTGGTGAGGAACTGGAAGGAACCGATGATGCCGGTCGTGCCGTAGATGAACAGCAGGGCGAGGGTGATCAGGAAGGACGGGAAGGTGAGGAAGACGTCCACGAACCGGGCGACGATCCTGGCGCCCGGGAAGGGCACGAAGGCGATGACCAGCGCGAGCAGGAAGCCGAGGACCAGGCAGCCGACGGTGGAGGCGACGGCGATCCACACGGTGGTCCACAGCGCCTCGCGGAAGGCGGCCGAGGCGAAGACGTCGGCGTAGGGCTGGAGGGAGGTGCCGCCGGAGTCGGGCTGGAAGGACTGCTGGACGACGAGGGCGAGGGGGTAGAGGAAGACCAGTGCGAGGAGGGCGACGGGCGGGCAGGCCCACAGCAGCCTTCTAGTCATGGGTGACTCCCGCGGTCAGCAGCACCGCGTCGTCGGGCGAGAAGTGCAGGGTCACCTCGTCACCATGGACCGGCGGATCCTTGAGTTCCCGCAGATCGGCGATGACCCGATGCCCGTCGACCTCGACGTACAGCCGATGCGTGGCGCCGCGCCACTGAATCTCGCTCACCGTCCCCGCGAGCCGGTTGGGTCCCTCGCCGAGGCCGACGAGATGGGGCCGTACGCACAGCGTCGCCTTCGCGCCCGGCGCCGCGCCCCCCGTGTCCACCGTCAGCTCGCCGCCCCCGAAGGCAACACCTCCCGAACCGACCGTCACCGGCAGCAGGTTGGCGTTGCCGACGAAGGACGCCGTGAACTCGTTCGCGGGCGCCCGGTACAGCTCCCGCGGGGTCCCGCAGGCCTGGAGCCGGGCGCTGTCCATCACCGCGATCCGGTCGGCGAGGGTGAGGGCCTCGACCTGGTCGTGGGTGACGTACAGGATCGTCACGTCGGGCAACTCGCGGTGCAGGCGCGCCAGTTCGGCGAGCATGCCGGAGCGCAGACGGGCGTCGAGTGCCGACAGCGGCTCGTCCAGGAGGAGGACGCCGGGGCGGATGGCGAGGGCGCGGGCGATGGCGACGCGCTGCTGCTGGCCGCCGGACAGCTCGCGCGGGTAGCGGCGGGCGTAACCGGCCATGCCGGTCATCTCCAGGGCCTCGGCGACCCGGGCGCGGATCTCGGCCCTGGGTACCTTGGGCGCCTTCCGCGCCTTCAGTCCGAAGGCGACGTTCTCCTCGACCCGCATGTGCGGGAACAGGGCGTACTGCTGGACGACCATTCCGATGCCGCGCCGGTAGGGCGGCAGGTCGGTGACGTCCCGCCCGCCGAGGAACACCCGCCCGGAGGCGGGCCGTACGAACCCGGCGACCGCCCGCAGCGCGGTGGTCTTGCCGGATCCGGACGGCCCGAGCAGCGCCATGACCTCGCCGGGCTCGACGGTGAGGTCGAGCGAGTCGAGGACGACGTTGCCGTCGTAGGCGACGCTGACGGAGTCGAAGCGGATGCCGCCCTTCATGTGAGCACTCCCGTGAGCACTCCCGGCAACTGCGCCACGCCGTCCAGCACATGGGTCGCCCCGGCCGCCCGCAGCGCGCCCGCGTCATGCGCGCCGGTCAGGACGCCGGCGACGACGCCCGCGCCCGCACGGACCCCGCTGAGCATGTCGTAGGAGGTGTCACCTGCGACGGCGATCCGGCGTACGTCATCGGCGGCCGCCGTCCGCAGCAACGCGGTGAGGACCATGTCCGGATACGGCCGCCCCCGGCCCCCGGCGTCCGCGGGGCACAGCGTGAGCGGCACCAGGTCCTGCCAGCCCAGCGCGGCCAGGATCGCGTCCTGGGTGGGGCGCGCGAAGCCGGTGCTCAGTACGACGGTGCGGCCCTGGGCCGTGAGCTCCTCGATGGCCTCGCGCGCACCGGGCAGGGCCGCGACCTCGCCGGCGTCGACCAGTTCGGCATAGGCGGCCTCGAAGGCCCTGTTCGCCTCCTGCGCCGTCGCCTCCTCCCCGAACAGATGCCGGAAGACGGAGATCTTGGACTCGCCCATGGTGGCCCGCACATGCTCAAGACCCGCCTCGGGGTCCGCGCCGACGTGGCGTGCGGCCGCCGCGAAGGCCCGCTCGACGAGGCCGCCGTCGGCGACGGTCGTACCGGCCATGTCGAGGACGACCAGCCGGATGTCCTGCCGCGTCTCCTGCCGGATCTCCTGTTGCAGCGTCATGTCAGTCACCAGCCCAGTTCGTTCGCGGTCGTCTCGGCTATCGCGGGCGAGCAGGTCATGCCGCGCCCACCGGGCCCGGTGACCAGCCACACCCCGTCGCGCACCTGCTGCCGGTGCACCACCCGCCCCGGGTCGGTGCACTGCGCGTACACCCCGGCCCAGCGGCGTCGGATCTTCGGCAGCGGGCGGCCGAGGAGGGACTCGACGACCTCGGTGAGGTGGTCGTAGGGGTCCTCGACGGTGTCGAAGGCGAAGGGGTGCTCGTACTCGTGGGTGTCGCCGATGGTCAGCCCGCCGTCGGCGCGCTGCACCATGAGCAGCTGCATACGGTGGGCCGCGGCGGTCTCGGCCTGCGCCTGACCGGCGTTGAGCGCGTCGAGCGCGGCGGAGGCGTACGCCGGGTAGTAGCGGAAGCTGTCGGCGTCGGCGACCGAGGTGGTGAGCGGTTCGCCGAGCGGGTCGGTCTGCATCATCTGGAGACGGACGCGGCGGACGGGGAGGTCGGGTCCGGCCAGCTCGCGGACCAGGCCGCCGAGCCAGGCGCCGGTGCACAGAATGACGACATCGCCGCTGTGCACGTCGCCGTGGTCGTCACGGACGGCGCTCCCGCCGATGACCTCCCGGACCTCCCTGCTCGGCCTGAAGGTGTAGTTCGGGGACTTCAGCAGCTCCTCGCGCAGGGCGAGCTGTGCGGTGCGCGGCTCGACGGCGGCGTCCCGCTCGCAGTACAGGGCGGCGGTGAACTCGCCGCGCAGAGCGGGGTTCAGGGCCCGTGCCTCATCGGGGGTCAGCAGCTTGTGGCCGCGGGCGGCGGCGTCCTCGCGGGCCACGGCGGCCTCGGCGACGGCGAGTTCGAGGTCGCCGCGGACGGGAGTCAGGGAGCCGTTCGGCCGGAAACCGAGGCCCGGCACCCGAGCCCCCATCCCCTCCCACAGCTCCCGGGCCCGCAGCGCGGTCTCCAGCTCCTCGCCGCCCGCGCGTCCGCTCACCCAGATCTGCCCGAAGTTGCGCAGCGAGGCGCCGCGAGCCTCCGCCTCGCGCTCGATCTGTACGACCTCATGGCCGCGTTCCACTGCTTGCCAGGCGTGCATGGTGCCCACCACGCCGGCTCCGACGACTATCACTCTCACGACGGCAACGCTCCTCGGGATCGGGGAACCGGAAGGGTCCGGCTGACAACGAGAGCGTGAACTGGCCATCACGTTTGGGCTAGACCCGTTATCTGTTCGTGATATTTGGAGAGGGGTGAAGTAGGGTCATTTCTGGACTTTTCTCCAGGCTTTTCAGCCACCTAGCCGGGTTTCTCAGCCACGCAGGTGCGTGGTGAACGAGAACCGGTCGCCGCGGTACAGCGACCGCACCCGCTCCAGCGGCTGCCCTTCCGAGTCCCTGGACACCCGGTGGATCAGCAGCATCGGGAGGGCCGGCGGGGTGCCGATGAGCAGGGCCTCGCGCGGGGTGGCCAGCACGGTCTCGATGCGCTCGTCGGCGTCCCCGAAGGCGATGCCCTGCTGATGGAGGAAGCCATAGAAGGAGGAGTCGGGGTCGAAGTCGGCGTCCAGACGCGGCACCCGGGCCACGGCGACGTAGGTGCTCTCCAGGCCGACCCGCTCCTCGTCGGCGAGCAGAACGCGCTCCATGTGCCAGACGGACTCGCCGTGTTCCAGACCGGTCTCGGCGGCGAGGGAGGCGGGGCAGGGGAAGCGGTCGAGGGTGACGAGGGTGCGGCCGGGGGTGCGCCCCTGCCGTCGTACGCCCTCGGTGTAACTGGCCAGGGACAGGGGCTGTTCGAGCTTGGGTCCGGCGACGACCGTGCCCCGCCCCTGCCGCCGCAGCTTGCCCTCCAGCACCAGCTCGCGGATCGCCTGCCGGACGGTCTCGCGGGCCACCTCGTACTGCTCGGAGAGGTCGCGTTCGGTGGGCAGCGGGTCGCCCTCGCCGAGTCCGTCGATGAGGCCGTCGAGCCGGGCCTTCACCGCGTAGTACTTCGGGATGCGGCCGTGCTCGGGGATGCCGTGGCGCACGGGGGCGCCGGGGGCCTGGTCGTTCGGGTAGTCCACGCAGGGATCGTCGCAGACGGGGAGGCGTGCGGGGGCGGCGCCCTCAGTGGGCCTCTCGGTGGGCCCTCTCGGCGTGCCCCCGTCGGTGGCACCCTCAGCGGCGTCTTCGGGCGACGAGCAGCACGGCGCCTGCCAGGAGGAAGGCGGTGGTGGTTGCGCCGAGGGTGACGGCGGGGGGCGAGGTGAGGCCGGTGCGGGCGAGTTCGTCGGCGAGGGTGAGGTGGTCGCGGGTGGAGTCGGGGTCGGCGCCGGGGGGCGCGGAGGAGTCGGGGGCGACGGACGCGGCGGCGGAAGCGCTGGGGTCGGCCGTACCGGTCCGGTCGCCCGGGTCGGCGTCGATGGTGAAGCGGTAGTCGTTGGACTGGCCGACCCAGTCGCCGTCGCCGTCGTGACGCTGGATGACGGCCGCGTTGGCGGTGACGTCGTTCGGTACGGCGTCCGAGGTGACCGCGAGCCGGACCTTCACGGAGACGGTCTCGCGGGCGCCGACGGTGAAGCCGGGGAAGCCGTCGAAGGCGCCGACGAGTTCGTCCTGGTCGGTGGTCTCGAAGCGGACGCGGCGGGGGCGGGTGCTGTCGGGGGCGCCGTAGAACTCCAGGCGGGGCTGGGACGGCTTGAGGGCGCGTTCGCCGTCGACGAGGACGACGACCGGGTGGATGCCGGTGCAGGTCCGCCCGGTCCTGTTGGTGAGGTCCAGGTACCAGGTGCCGAATCCACCGCCGGCCGCGTAGGAGCCGGGCCCGCCGTGCAGGCGGGTGGTGAGCGGGAAGGTCCGGCCGTCGGTGGCGCAGCTGGGCAGCTCGGCCGGGGAGTCCGCGCGTACGGGGGGCGCTGCGGCGAGGAGGGCGGCTGCTGCGAGGCAGAGGGAGGCTGGTGTGTGCAGTCGCATAAACACATGACCATGCCGGTCGACTACGGCTTCCGGGGGGCGCCATTCCGTACGGCCCGCCAAGTCCCCTCGATCAGCGCACGCCCACCGCCCTCACCCGTCCGCCCTCACCCGTCCACCCTCACCCCTCCGCCCGCCCGAACAACGGCGCCAGCAACAACTGCGCCGCCCCCTCGGCGACCCCGCTCCCCCCGCCGGAGGCGATCCGTACCGGCACCGCGTCCTCGCCCGCACGCCGGGCCCGCTCGTCGAGGACGGCGGCGACCCCGCGTACGAAGGTGTCCGGCGCCGCGGCGACCGTACGGCCGCCCAGCAGCACGAGATCGACGTCGAGCAGCGCGACCAGGTTGCCGGTCGCGACGCCGAGCACCCGGGCCGCCTCCGCCATGTCACCCCGCGCCACCGCCGCCAGGCACAGCGCCTCGACGCAGCCGCGGTTGCCGCACCCGCAGGGCGGTCCGTCCAGCTGGACGACCTGATGCCCGAACTCCCCCGCTCCGGTACGGACGCCCCGGTGCACCGCTCCCCCGATCACGAGCCCGCCACCGAGCCCCGCCCCGAAGTGCAGATACGCGAAGGACGCGCCCCCTCCCCCGACCGCAAGCCCGAGCGCGGCGGCGTTGGTGTCCTTGTCCACCACGACCGGCAGCGAGAGCCGCCGCGCGAGTACGTCACGCAGCGGGAAGCCGTTCCACTCCGGGAACCCGGTGACCCGGTGGAGCACTCCGCGCCGATGGTCGAGCGGCCCGGGCAACGCCACCCCGACACCGAGCAGCGCATCTGGCCGGCCGCCCCCGGCCACCGCCACCAGCTCCCCCACCTCGCGCACGGCCCGCTCGACGACCGTCTCCGCACCGGCCCCCAGATCCAACGGCGCCCGGCGCTGCGCGACCACGGCGCCCGTCAGATCGCAGAGCACGGCCGTCAGCTCGTCCCGGTCCAGCTGCACGCCCACCGCATGCCCCGCCTCCGGCACGAGCCGCAGCACCGTACGCGGCTTGCCGCCCGTCGACGCCCGGTGCCCCGCCTCCGCCGCGAGCCCGTCCTCACGCAGCCGTGCGGTGATCTTGCTGACCGCCTGCGGGGTCAGGCCGGTGCGCTCGGCGAGTTCTAGCCGGCTGATGCCCTCGGGACCGGCCGTGCGCAGCAGATCGAGCACGAGCGCGGCGTTGTGGCTGCGCAGGGAACCGAGCCGCATCGAGGTCCGGCTCCGCCACGCGGCACCACCGGCGCCACCGATACCACCGGCACCACCGGCACTATTGGCACCACGGACACCATCGGCACTACTGGCACCACCAGCACTACTGGCACCACTGGCACCACCGACATCGCCTTCCGTCCTGTTCACGCCCCCATTGTCCCCGGCGCTTGCACTTTGGCAACAGCGTTGCGAAAGTGGGTTCCATGAGTCCCACGAGTTCCCTGAGCGCCGCTCCCCTCCGCGTCGGCCTGATCGGCTACGGCCTCGCCGGCTCCGTCTTCCACGCCCCGCTGATCTCCACCACCGAGGGGCTCGCCCTGGACACGGTGGTCACGTCGAACCCCGAGCGGCAGGAGCAGGCCCGCGCCGAGCACCCGGGCGTACGCGTCGTCGCCACACCCGACGATCTGCTCGCCCGCGCCGCCGACCTCGACCTGGTCGTCATCGCGTCCCCCAACAAGACGCACGTCCCGCTCGCGACCGCCGCCCTGAAGGCCGGCCTCCCGGTCGTCGTCGACAAGCCGATCGCCGGCACGTCGGCCGAGGCGCGCGAGCTGGCGGTGCTGGCCGAGGAGCGCGGCCTGCTCCTCTCCGTCTTCCAGAACCGCCGCTGGGACAACGACTTCCTGACCCTCCGGGGGCTCCTGGCCAAGGGCGAGCTGGGTGACGTATGGCGCTTCGAGTCCCGTTTCGAGCGCTGGCGCCCGCAACTCAAGGGCGGCTGGCGGGAGTCCGGCGACCCGACAGAGATCGGAGGTCTGCTGTACGACCTCGGCAGCCATCTGGTCGACCAGGCACTGGTCCTCTTCGGCCCGGTCACCCAGGTGTACGCCGAGGCCGTCGTCCGCCGCGCCGGTGCCGAGACGGACGACGACACGTTCATCGCCCTCACGCACGCGAACGGCGTCCGCTCCCACCTGTACGCCTCCGCGACGACCGCCCAACTCGGCCCCCGTTTCCGGGTGCTGGGCTCGAAGGCGGGCTACGTCAAGTACGGCCTGGACCCGCAGGAGGCGGCACTGCGGGAGGGCGTGCGGCCCGGCACGGGCACGGCCTGGGGTGTGGAACCCGAGTCGCTGTGGGGCCGAGTGGGCTCCGGCGAGTCCCCCCTGACGGGCGGCGGCCGCGTCGAACCCACCCTCCCCGGGGACTACCCCGCCTACTATGCGGCCGTGGCAGAGGCACTGCTGAACGGCGGCCCCAACCCGGTGACGGCCCTGGAGGCGGCCACCGCCCTCGACGTACTGGAGGCGGCACGTCGTTCGGCACACGATGGAGTGGCGGTGAAGCTGTGACGACGCACAAGACGCCCAAGACTCACAACCCGGAGATCACCCCGAAGTTCCACCCGGAGCTCACCCCGCCCCTGGAGGAGCTGGAGGCCCAGGAACGGCGACTGGTCTTCCGCCGGTTCACCCATGAGGACGCCTGGGCCCTGGGCTCCCTCCTGGTCGAGCTGGCCCGCGAGCGCCAGGCCCCGGTCGCCATCGACATCCACCGCGCCGGCCAGCAGCTCTTCCACGCGGCCCTGCCCGGCTCCACCCCCGACAACGACGCCTGGATCGCACGCAAACGCCGGGTGGTGGAGCGCTACGGCACGTCCTCCTACATCGTCGGCGCCCGCTTCCGCGCCAAGGGCACGACCTTCGAGGAATCCTCCCGCCTGGACCCCGACACCTATGCGGCCCACGGCGGCTCGTTCCCGATCAACGTCGAGGGCGCCGGGGTCATCGGCTCGGTGACGGTGAGCGGACTGCCGCAGCTGGACGACCACCGGATGGTGGTGGAGGCGGTGGAGGAGTTCCTGAGCAAGGAGTAAGGGCGACGCCCTGCTTTTCAGGGGCGCGGGGAACTGCGCGACAAGCCACGACGAAGCCGCGGCCGCCGGCTCACCGCAGCTCCCCGCCCCTCAGGCGTCCTTGAACTCCTGCCGCTGACGACCGAGCCCCTCGATCTCCAGCTCCACCACATCCCCGGCCCGCAGATACGGCTTCGGCTCGGGCCGCCCCATGGCAACCCCCGCCGGCGTACCCGTGTTGATGACGTCACCGGGATACAGCGTCATGAACTGGCTGACATACCGCACGACCTCCCCCACCGGAAAGATCTGCTCGGCCGTCGTCCCGTCCTGCTTCAGCTCACCGTTGACCCACAGCCTGAGCGACAGCTTCTGCGGATCCGGCACGTCGTCCGCAGTCACCAGCCACGGCCCCAGCGGATTGAACGTCTCGCAGTTCTTGCCCTTGTCCCAGGTCCCGCCCCGCTCGATCTGGAACTCCCGCTCGGACACGTCGTGCGCCACCGCATACCCGGCGACATGCGCGAGCGCCTCCTCCGCGGACTCCACATACCGGGCCGTACGCCCGATGACGACCGCGAGCTCGACCTCCCAGTCGGTCTTCGTCGACCGCCGCGGCACGAGCACCGTGTCGTTCGGGCCCACGACCGTGTCCGCGGCCTTGAAGAAGATGACCGGCTCAGCGGGCGGCTCGGCGCCGGTCTCGCGGGCGTGGTCGTGGTAGTTCAGCCCGATGCACACGATCTTGCCGATCCGCCCCAGCGGCGGCCCGACCCGCAGCCCGGCCGCGTCCAGCGCGGGCAGCTCACCGGCGTCCGCCGCCCGACGGATCCGCCCCAGTGCCGCATCATCGGCCAGCAGCGCTCCGTCGATGTCCGGCACGACACCGGAGAGGTCCCGCAGAACCCCCTCGGCGTCGAGCAGCGCGGGCGTCTCCGCTCCCGCCGTACCGACTCGCAGCAGCTTCATGATCACAATCTCCCTCGATCGCGGGGCGCCCGCCGATGGGTGCAGCCATCGGAGGACTGGTCGATCCTCCAAGGTCGACGCCCAGTCCGCAATACCTGGTTCACGTACTGGACCGTAGGTCGACCAGTCGCCCGGCGATCAGTGATCAGTGACCTGTGGTCTGTGAGCTATGAGCTATGAGCTGTGATCAGCAATCAGCGATCTGTGATCAGCGATAGAGCACAGCCCGCTCCACCGCGCTCCACGTCGTACTGGTCACCACGTACAGCGCGGCCGCCAGCGGCACCACCGCCACGGTGAAGAGCGTGAAGAAGGACATGAACGGCATGACCTTGCTCATGGCCCCCATCCCCGGCACCGGCTCCCCGCCGCCCACCGGCACCGCCGGATTCGCGGCCATCATCCGCTTCGTACGGCGGAAATTGAACGCGGCGACACCGGCGACGACCACGAACAGCGCGACATACACGAGCCCAGCACCTCCGAACACTCCCCCGTCATCGAGCGCGTCCGTCCACCGGTCCCCGAGGGGCGCGGCGAGCAGCTGGTGGGTGAGCAGTTCGTTCGCCTTCCCGCCGATCGTCGTGTTCGAGAACAGGTGGTAGAGCAGGAAGAACGCGGGCAGCTGGAACAGGCTGGGCAGGCACCCGGACAGCGGCGACACCTTTTCCTCGGCGTGCAGTTCCAGTACGGCCTTCTGGAGCTTCTCGGGGTTCTTGCCGTGCTTCTTCCTCAGCTCGGCGACCTTCGGCTGCAACTCGGCCCGCGCCTTCTGCCCGCGCGCGGCGGCCCGGGACAGCGGATGCACGAGCAGTCGTGCGAGGGCGGTGAACAGGACGATCGCGGCGGCGGCCGCGGAGGCGCCGAACAGCGGCTGGAGCAGGTCGGCCAACTGCTGAACAAGGTCGGCGAAAACGGACATGGGTGAGCCCTCCGGGGGTCTCGTCGTGCCGGAATGGAGAGAGCTGCCGGGAAACGGCATGGCGGCATGACGACCCGCGCGGGGGTCACAGGTATGACAGGAAAGACACGTACGACAGGTACAGCAGGTGTGAGCTGTCTCGGTGCGTGCGTACGTGCGTGTGTGCCCCTACGCGACGGTCGCCGGGAGGGCGTGACCAGGTGCCCTGGGCCGTGGTCGGCCCGAGGCGTCGGGGTCGCGTTGGGGCAGGAAGGCCGTACGGCGGGCCCGGTCGCGGATGGCCGTACGGACCCGGGTGGGCGGCACCGCGGGCGCTGCCCGCGAGGCCAGCAGGGAGCAGGCGGCGAACGCGGAACCCGCGGCGGCGGTCGCGGCGAGCGCGACGGTCGCGGAGAGGCTGCCGGTGTCGAGCAGCAGGATCTCAAGGAAGAGCAGCACCATCACGGCGGCGGGACGCACACTCGCCCGGTTCCGCATCATCGGCACCCCCCTCCCGTCTCGCCCTGGTGTTCTCGTCCCGATGTTACCGGGGCCGCATGGAGACCAGTTTCCCCCACACCACCAGCCGGTACTTCGACGTGTACTCCGGCGTGCAGGTGGTGAGGGTGAGGTAGTACCCGGGTTCGGTGTAGCCGTGGCCCGGCCTGACCGTGGAGCGCGGGATCGGGCGGACGACGCTTCCGTCATGGGCGGCGGTCTGCGGCAGGGTCCGGTCGACGGCGTACGTGTACGTCGCGCTCCGCGTCTCGACCCTGACCGTGTCCCCGCGAGCGAGCCGGTTGACGTACCGGAAGGGCTCGCCGTGGGTGTTGCGGTGCCCGGCGAGGGCGAAGTTGCCCGCCTGGCCCGGCTGCTGGGTGCCGGGGTAGTGGCCGACGTAGCCCTTGTTGAGGACGCCGCTCTTGCTGACGCCCTCGGCGACGGGGACGCGGAGGTGGAGGCGAGGGATGGTGAGGATGGCGTAGGCCCGGGACCAGTCGGGGGTCGGCGACGACTCGGCGGCGGAGCGACGCCCGGTGCCGGCGGACGACCCGGCCGAGCCGGATGAGCCGGGCGCGCTGTCGGGCGAGGGCACGGGCGTGGCCGACGTCGCCGGTACGGCCGTACCGGAATCGCCGTCGCCGCCGCCTCCGCCTCCTCCGCCGCCCCAGGCCCGCTCCAGCGCCCGGACCTCCCGGTCGGCCCCTGCCCTGGCCTCCCGGTTGGTCCACCACACCTGATGCACGACCAGCAGCAGAAGCACCACCCCGACGGTGACGAGCACCTCCCCGCCACCCCACAGCGCACGCCGCCGCAGCGCACGCCGCCGAAGCCCGCTGTGCCGCACGACGCGAACCCGCACCATCCGTGAGCCTCCTTCACCGGGGCCGCCCGCACGATAAGGGCCGAAGCCCGAGGTCTCCAGACCCATGCACGCCCGCCGCACCCATGCGAGCCCGCCGCGCATCGGAGCCCTGCGCGTCCGGCCCTTCGAACACTTCCTCCACAGGTTTGAGAAAGGGCTGTCGGAACCCTCGACAACCTCACGCGCCACACCCGATGCTTCCTGTCGGCATGTACGGGACAGGCCACGACGCCGGTACGACGACGACCGGCCGTTGAGCGAAGCGGAGAAGTCATGATCCGACGCAGAACTCTGCTGGCGGCGACCGGCGGCGCACTTGTCGGCAGCGCCCTGGCGACGGGCACCGCACACGCGGACGCGACGATCGCCGTCAACCCCGGCACGTCGTACGGCACCTGGGAGGGCTGGGGCACGTCCCTGGCCTGGTGGGCCAACGTCTTCGGCAACCGGAACGACTTCGCCGACGCCTTCTTCACCACCAACTCGGTGACCTACAACGGCACGACCCTGCCCGGCCTCGGCCTCAACATCGCCCGCTACAACCTCGGCGCGTGCAGCTGGAACACGGTGAACGGCGAGTCGATGGCCGAGTCGGCCAACATCCCCGGCTTCAAGCAGATCGAGGGCTTCTGGCAGGACTGGAACAACGAGGACCCCACCTCCTCCGCCTGGAAGTGGACGGCGGACGCCAACCAGCGCGCGATGCTGGTGAAGGCGACGCAGCGGGGCGCGACGACGGAGCTGTTCGCCAACTCCCCCATGTGGTGGATGTGTTCCAACCACAACCCGTCCGGCGCGGCGGGCGGCGGCAACAACCTCCAGACCTGGAACTACCGCCAGCACGCGTCGCATCTGGCGGCGACGGCGTTGTACGCGAAGTCGAACTGGGGCGTGAACTTCGCGACGGTCGACCCCTTCAACGAGCCGGCCTCCAGCTGGTGGACCGCCACCGGCACGCAGGAGGGCTGCCACATGGACCCGGCGGTCCAGGCGGCCGTACTCCCGTACATGCGCAGCGAGCTGGACAAGCGCGGCCTGACGGGCGTACGCATCTCGGCCTCCGACGAGACGAACTACGACACGGCCCGTTCGACCTGGTCCTCCTTCAACTCCGCCACCAAGGCCCTGGTCAACCAGGTCAACGTGCACGGCTACCAGGGCTCGGGCGGCCGCCGCGACCTGCTCTACACGGACGTGGTGACGACGTCCGGCAAGAAGCTGTGGAACTCGGAGACGGGCGACAGCGACGGCAGCGGCCTCACCCTGGCCTCCAACCTCTGCTACGACTTCCGCTGGCTGCACCCGACGGCCTGGTGCTACTGGCAGGTCATGGACCCGTCGACGGGCTGGGCGATGATCGCGTACGACGCGAACACCCTCCAGCCGACCACCGTCCAGACCAAGTACTACGTGATGGCGCAGTTCAGCCGCCACATCCGCCCGGGCATGCGCATCCTCGACACGGGCGTGAGCTACGCGGCGGCGGCCTACGACGCGTCCGCGCGCCGCCTGGTGATCGTCGCCGTGAACACCTCCACCTCCGCCCAGACCCTCACCTTCGACCTGTCCCGCTTCACCACGGTCTCCGGCGGCTCCGGCGGCCTGGTCCCGCGCTGGAACACGGTGACGACGGGCGGGGACCAGTACCGGTCGTACTCCAACACCTTCCTGAGCGGGAAGTCGGTGGCGGTGCCGTTCGCGGCGAAGGCCGTGCAGACGTTGCAGATCGACGGGGTCGTGATCTGAGAGTCGGGGATCCGAGGGTGAAGATCTGAGTGTCGGAAATCTGAGTGTCGGAAATCTGAGGACGGAGCAGGGAGCCGGCGCCGAACCCTGCATGCCGCCGTACGGCAGGACACTCAGGGCTCAGGCGCCGCTCCCCCACCAGATCTAGGCGTTCACGCCAAGGCCGGGCGAGCACAGGGTGGTCGAGGAGTTGGAGATGCACAGGTTGATGGAGAGCCTGGTGCCTTCCCTGACGTCCTTGGTCTTCTGGACGCGGTCGCCCATTCCGCTGGGGCTGATCTTGATGCCTATGGACGCCTCGCCACGCGGGTCGAGGCCGTCGGACATGAAGTCGGAGACGTAGAGGGTGTCGCCCTTGGGGTACATGGTGCCGCCGGGGTCGGCCTGCCAGTGGGCTTCGGCGATGACGTCTCCGTAGCGGTTCTTGGCCCAGATGGTGCCGTCGCCGAGCTGCTCGGCGCGGGAACCGAAGGTGACGTCGGGAATCCCGGCCGCGGCCTTCGGGGCAAGCGGACGGTTGGAGTCGGCGACGGCGGGTGAGGTGAAGACGGCGGCGGTGATGATTGCGGCGCCTGCCACAGCGGCAGTACGCGCGAGGATGGATGCCATAGCTGGTTGTCCCCGTATCAAGTCGTGAAGTCGTGGGCGGTGGCCGCCGGCTGGACCGGGGCGGCCTCCGAGCCATCGGTGAACGTCCTTCCAGGATGCCGGGATGCGGCCGGTGCGTCGTGAGCGCAGCGTGCACAACCGAGTTGGCAATGCGTTCACTCGTCCCCCCGGAAGGCCTGGTGCCGGTGATCCTGGGGGGTCGTGCCATAGGCGGCGCGGTAAGCGCGGCTGAAGTCGGTCGCGCGCGGGAATCCCCAGCGTGCGGCAATGGCGTGGATGGGGGTGGCGTGGAGCGCCGGCTCGGTGAGGTCTCGGCGGGCCGCCTCCAGGCGCAGGCGGCGGATCCAGGCGGCGACTGTGGCGTCTTCCCCGCGGAAGAGCCGGTGCAGATAGCTGGTGGAGATATGGTGCGCGGCGGCGATCCCGGCCGGGGTCAGGCGCGGGTCGTGCAGGTGCTCCCGGATGAACGCCTGGATACGCAGGGTCAGGGCCCGTTGGCGGGTCTCCGGGGGGAGGCTGTCGCCGGTCTCCAGCAGGTGGGCGAAGAGCGCGGCGACCAGATCGACCAGGACGGTGCGCAGCCGGGGCCGGTCGGCGGGCTGGTACGCGGCCGTATCCGCGGTCAGCTGGGTGAGGAACCCCGCCAGCAGGGCACCCATCCCCTCACGGCCCGACACCGGCGCCCCGACGATCCGGCCGGCCATGTCGCGCGACAGCGGCAGCAGAGCCTTGGGAACCTCGACCGCCACCGTCGTGACCGGGTCCCCGCTGCTGTGGATCTCGTTCGGCAGCGAGGTGGAGGTGATGAACAAGTCGTGCGGCTTGTACCGGGTTTCCCGGTGCCGCCACATGCCCGTCCCGGTCCCGTGGAGGATGAACGACAAGTTGTACGCCTCGGGGTCGGACTGCCGGATCAGCTTCGACGTCCGCCGGAAGACCTGCGACTGGAAGGCTCCGGACCACACGGTGACGGCACCGAGGTCCAGCACACGCTGGGAGGCCCGGAAGTCGTCGGCGTGGTCGCTGCGCAGTTCCATGGGGGCATGGGCACGGCCCAACAGCTCGACCCAGTAGTCGAACCGGTCCGGCACAGCCACTTCGTCACTCCGGAACACCATCTCGTCCAACACACTCGTTCCCCGTTTCTGAACCCGCGGTCAAAGGGCTCTCACCAGGCGGTACACGGTGTACTGGACGCCCCGGTTCCATGCCGCGACGGCACTACGGCGCGGGCGCCCGGCATGCGACGGACGCACCGGACGCCGGCGAGTCGGGCCGCCCCGACGGCAGGCGTGACTCAAGCGTGAACCACCTCGTGTAGCAGGCACGGGTATAGCAGGCGCGGGCCCGAGGGCATGAGGCTTGAGCGACACAGGCGCGCCGCGGGGCCGCCCCGAGCACCAGGACGGTGAGGACCGCCGGTGCAACCGGCAACCGAAGCCTGGAGGCCACGTCCGCCAGGACCGCCCCAGCCCGCCGGCGGAACGAGTCGAACCAGCCCACCAACCCACCCCCCGACCGCACTGGCCAGCAGATACCTCTCCCTTTGTCACCGCCCGGCAGTACGGTGTCCCTCATGCGCCCCGACACGCCTGCCGAGAACGTCGACCACCCCGCCGAAGCGGCACGCCTGGAGCGAACCGCCGGCCTCTACCCCGAGGACGCCGAGGCCCTGCTCCTCCAGGCCGCGGCCCACCTGGAACTGTCCGGCGACCGCCCCGCCGCGACCGCGCTCTACGACCGCCTGCTGTCGTCCTCCGTCACCTTGGAGACTCCGTACCTGGTACGAGCCCTCAAGGCGTCCAACCTCTGGGAGTACGGCCACGAGGCGGAGGCGAGGGCGATCATCGAGGGCGTCCGAGCGGCCTCCCCCCGGGACCCGGCACCGTGGGTGATCGTCGCGGAGGCCCTGGAGTCCCACGACGAGCTTGAGCAGGCACAGGAGACGTTCACGGAGGGCGCACGGCTCCTCCTGACAGACGTATCGGAACCCCCGTACGCCACCCACCCCCTCCTCTTCGGCCGCCACCGGGTCCGCCGCATGCTGGGCCTGCCCCACGACGAATGGGACGCCCTGGCCGACACCCTCCACTCGATGCCGGTCTCCCTGGACGAACTCCACGACCCCAAGCGGGTGTGGTCCCTGGGCTCGGACAACCCGGCGGAGCTGGAGGCGGAGATCTCACGGCTACGCGCGGAACTGGGCGCGTATCGGGAGGCACTGTCCCGCCCGTTCCCGGTGGCGGTGCTGCACTGGACGGCGGGCGAGCTGGCGGAACTGGTGACGGCGTACCCGTCGCTGTCGGCCGAGTACCTCACGCATGAGGAGCACCTGGCGACGATAGAGGCGTCCCTGCGAGAGCTGTCGTCTTCGGGCACCCCGAACCTGGGGATCGTGACGGGAACGGTCCCGTCGTACGAGGCCTTCGCTGCGTCGGAGGGGGCATCGCCGGACGACGCGACACTGCTGCCGCAGTACGCGACGACGCTGGCGGCGCGGGGGCGGGCGGTTGCTTGGCCGCCGCAGCGGGGGGCGGGGTGTTGGTGTGGGTCGGGGGAAACGTACGGCGGCTGTCATGGGGCGGAGCTGCAAGGCTGAGGTAGCTGCCCCACTCCCCGACGTCGCTCCTCGCTCATAGCACGCACGCCGACTCACTCTCGGTAGACCGGCGGCGAGTTGGCGTACGTGTGCCCCGTGGGCGCGGTCCAAGTGGTGGTCCCGGTGTGCGCATCCCTGGTGACTCTCCACCCTGGATGGTGGGTCTTGAGCCGATGATGTCGACGGCACAGCGGCTGCAAGTTGTCCGGCACGGTCTGCCCACCACGCTCCGGATGCCGATGATCGAACGGCCGCACATGGTCAAGATCGCAACGGTGCGCAGGCATCCGGCAGCTGGGGAACGCGCAGTGCTGATCCCGGGCGATCACATGCCGTTCGGTCTCGGCGGTGGGCCGATAGGTGGTGGGGTCGGTCTTGATGAGCAGCCCGGTCTCGGGCGCGGTGAGCAACCTCCGCCAGACAGTGCCCGGAGCAAAGGCAAGCGCCCGGGCCTGCGAGGCGGCGATGGGCCCGTACCCCTTGAGCTCGGCGGGCCCGTCCTCATCCCCCACGAGGATGTCGAAGGGCAACGTCACCTGCACCACAACACCAGACCGCCCCGTCTCACCTCCCCTCCCCGCATCTGAACCACCCATCGCACCGGGCCGATTGACGACCAGGTCGAAGAGCGCATCGACCCGCTTCTACTCCAGGCTGCGCCCGTCTTCGACGTAACCCTGGGCCCGGTTCTCGACGGCCTGCTCCATAAGAGCAGCCTGCTGGGCAGGCAGCACCGCCCCGAAGAGCGCCATTCCGTCATCCTGCGGATAGTGCCTGATACCCCGCTCACGCACCCGCCGCTGATGACGCTCTTCTGCCCCCTCCGGATCGGCGCGGTGGATCTCCCTGCGCAGCGCGGCCCGGGTCTGTCCGGCGGCCTGGCTGGGTATCTTGGCCGCCATGACCCGCTCGACCTGATCAGCGACGCTGTCGTCGACGACTGCCAGTTGCTCGGCAAGGGTCTGCGCCTGAATGTAGGAGATCTGCCCGTCGGCAAGCAGGCGGGTGGTGGTCTCATGCCGGTCAGCCAGCAGTGCAGCAGCCTCCAGCCGCCGCGCAGCGGTCAGGTTGGCCAACCGCAGCGCACACGCCACGTCCTCCACGGCCGTGTCCCAGTCAGCGGCGAACACGTCATGCAGCTTCCCGCCCGCCGCCAGGATCATCTCCTCGGGGATCTCACTGTGCGCGGCGATCGCAGCGAGCCCCTGAACCTGCATGGCCTGCAGCCAGGCGAGATGCTGCTCCAGCACGACAAGCGCATCAATCCGCCCCCGAGCCGACAACTTCGCCGGATCAAGCCCGTCCAGCAGCCCCGCGGTCTGAGCCGACGGCCCCTGCTCCCGCAGCCCCGCCACCGATTCATCCAACGGCCCGGACAGCACGACACCACCCGCTCCCAGCCCCACTACGGCACACCAAACTCGCCACAAGCCCCAGCGAATCGACACTGCAATTGTCGCTTACTCAGAGTGATAATGCCAGGTCAATGCAATGACCGAAAGGGTGAACCATTCCCAATCCCAGACGCGGACAGACCCAGCCCACCCGCCGAGCCATGGGCCGCCACACCCAACGGAATGCCGCCAGTCCACCAGGCCCCCTCCACCCGTCACCCGCGCCCACCCACCGACGGACTGCCGCCAGGCCGACCGAACGCCACCCAGTGCGATCGCGCCACCCCACCCACCAGCCGCACGCCGCTTGACCAGCCCGGCGTGCCCCCGAGACACGGACGCGCCCCCAACCCCGCCCCACCGCTCAGCCGACCCAACCCGCCAACCAACCTGGGCCACCCGCCCCTCCGGGCCGCCCGCTCGCTTCTCTCCCGTGCTGGAGCGGGCCGGGTCAAGGGTGGCCCAGAGGGCCATCGGCGCAGCCGACGCGGAACGCAGCGCAGCGGAGTGAAGCGGAGTGAAGCGCCCTTGACGCGGCCCGCGGAAGCACGACACTGACCAAGAAGCGGGCGGCCCCAACGGCACCAAAGATCTCTGTCCAGGTGTGGTCGGCTCTCAGCGGCGCCAACAACATCAGTAGTGACTTGTGGCCTCAGGACCATGCAGTCGCCCCTGCGGGATCCCGCACCCATACACCGCACACCCGACTACCCTCTCTGGTGTGTCCGAAGATCCTGTGTGGGTAGCACCAGAAGGTTCCTGGGCTTCATCCGCAGCCCGGCGCCGCAATATGCAGGCGATCCGAAGCCGTGACACGAAGCCTGAGAAACTGCTCAGACGTCTAGTCCATGCTCGTGGGCTGAGGTACCGCGTTGGTGCACGTCCCCTGCCAGACCTTCGCCGGACCGCGGACATGGTGTTCGGCCCGACCAAAGTCGCGGTCTTCGTCGACGGGTGCTACTGGCACGGTTGCCCGGATCACTACGTCCCGCCGAAGACAAACTCTGGTTACTGGTCCGAGAAAGTCCTGCGCAACATGGAGCGGGACCGGGACACTGATCAGCGGCTCACGGATGCGGGTTGGCTGGTGCTCCGCTTCTGGGAACACGAGTCGGCGGAAGGCTGCGCACTCGCCGTCTACAACGCAGTGGCTGACAGAAGGACGAGCCAACGCAAGGCGTCGCGTTGACGCAGCCAGCTCCTGTCAGCGGCTACGGGCTCTCCAGCCAAGCGCCTCCCATCCAATTGCTTCGCAAATGATGTAAGAGTCCAGGCCACAGCCCCTTTCTTCCTCCCCTACGCTGTCTCCAGCAAGCGCGGTGTCAAAAGCGGCTTCTGTGGGGGAAGTCGGCCAGCCGGGCTCGCATCGAGGCAGAGTGAGGGCTGACTGTCCAGTCGTCACCGCGCGGAACACCGGGGGGCAAGGTGGCGGTTGAGCGCACAAACCGCGACGTCCGGACACTCATCACGCAGATCGCGGCCGGAGAGATCATGCTCCCCGAGATCCAGCGTGGCTACGTTTGGAAGGCATCGCAGGTCGCCAGGCTCATCGAGTCGCTGTATCGCGGGTACCCGGCTGGCTCGCTTCTCTTCTGGAAGACCGACCAGCTCGCCGAGACCCGGGAGGCCGCGATTGGGGCGCCCCAAGCCCTGCCGAGCGTCATGCCCCTCTACCTGCTGGACGGGCAGCAGCGGCTCACCTCACTCTTCCGGGTCCTGACCGATCATCCAGAAGCCCAGGTCGTCTTCAACATCGAATCAGAGGCCTTCCAGAACCAGAGTGCCGCTACCCGGCGGAACAGAAAGTGGATTAAGGTCTACGACGTCGTTGGTCCCGATGCCGACATGTTCGCGATTCATGGCGAGCTGAAGGGGGCTGGGCTCGCTATCCCCGAGCCGGAGATCGGGCGTCGGCTCAGCGCATTGCAGAAGATCACCCAGCGTGACTTCCACATGGAAGTGCTGCACGAGTTCGGGTATGAGGAAGTCGCCGACATCTTCGTCCGCGTGAATAGCGGTGGACGAGCACTCAAGACCACGGACCTCGCGCTCGCGACACTCTCCGCACGCACCCCCGGTTTCCTAGGACAGCTGGAAGCGGAATCAGCTCGCTGGGCCGAGCGCGGGTACGGAGCTCTCGACGTCAACTTCCTCATCAAGGCTCTGACCTTGAGTCTGTCAACAACGGGCACGCGACTTGCATCAGTGGCGAAGCTAACCGCTGCCAGCAGGGAAACGGTCGAGGCCGGATGGGTGAAGGTCCAACGAGGGCTTGCCCATGTCGTGCCACTCCTTGAGGAGAACCTCCTCATCCCGACGACAGCCCTGATCCCGTCACTGGCTGCGCTCCATCCGCTGATCCTCTACTGCGGGCAACAGCCTCACGGGGCAAAGGTCGCCAAGGAAGTCGAAAATGGCCTTCTGTACTGGTTCCTAGCTGCTACCGCCCGCAACCGGTACGGAGGTTCCACAGACACCACGCTGACCCAGGACATCAGAATGCTCGATGCGGAAGATCCTGTAGCAGCGCTGCTCGCGAACCTGGGAATCCGCGATCGTGGCCTCTCTATAACCGCCAGCGACCTGGCCGGCCGCAACCACCAAAGCCCGTACTTGATGTTCTGCTACCTAGCGGCAGCCCATGCAGGCGCTACTGACTGGTGGGATGGCGGCCCCATCTCGGAGAGTGTCGATAAGTCCGGCAAGCCGCAATACAGCCTTGTGCACCCCGCCACGAAGCTGCGAAACCACAGCAGCAAATATTCATCCGCCGAGATAAACGAACTTGCAAACGTCGTCTTCGTGTCTGAGCAGACAGCGAAGAACATCATCGGCAGCCGTTCTCCCGCTGCCTACATGCAGGGCGTGGGGCCCAGCGACCGCACCGCTCATGTAATTCCGAACGACCCTGCCGTTCTGGAAGCCGAGGGATACCGGGACTTTCTGGCCGCCCGAAGGGCCCTGCTGGCAGAACGGATTACTGCGCTGCTCGACCGGTTCCGTCCAGGTTTCCTGGTCGAGGACGACATGGCAGCCCAGGCCTCCGTATCGCAGTCGCTCGTACTCGCCGGCTATACCGGAGCTGGCCGAAGCGTGCTGGCAGCGGAGGCGAAAGTCGACGGGCAGAGCTGGATCGGATGGATTGACCCCACGGATTTCGAAGCAGCGCTTGACGCTGCCGCCACTGGCCTGGCGAGCGATGTCCCCGTCGGCGGTGAGACTGCCCCATTGCGTATCGACGATGAGGGCAGCGTGACCTTCGGACTCGGACCGTTCGTCATCCGCGGGTCGCTCGATCAGTGGCGCACTGCGGTCAAGGACGCGTTCGAGGATGCGCAGTCCCTAGCTGAGTGCCCCGAACCCGATGACGACCAATGGCCTGCCAAACCGGACGAGTTTCTCCTCTCAGACGCAGGAGTGCATGAGGCCTGAACTTCCATCACCGACAGCACTGTCAGCAGCACACCAGCTAGCGTACGGGCGCTCCCCTGAGCAGAGCGGGCGCGGTTGCGACGAGTATCGGCGCGATGCTCGGGATGCCCGGAACGGGTACTTCTGGCGGCACATCGAGTCGGCACGACTCCCACCGCCCCCGGGCAGTGCGGTCCGAGGGGACGTGATCAGCAATCCATTCCTTTGGCAATGCGGCCACCGCCGCGAGTTTCATTTCCGGAGTCAGGCGGACTGTCACCAGCTCCCAAGCCGGGTCACGCAACATGGTCTCGTACTCGTTGCGAGAGATGTAGACGGTGAGCCGACCTACGCGGACCGTAGTCTTCACTTCCAAGTGAGCGGAGTGCCGATATGCATCAATAAAGATGTCGTAGCCGTAACCGTCGGACCAGGCCGCGACGTGTTCCACCCGGCCTTCAGCTGACTCAGAGAGCAGTTCAACAAGCGCGAGTTCTCCGGCTGAGCCGATTTGCGAACGCTTTTCGGTGTCAACTTTGCCCCACACGGCAGTTATCTGCGCGTATGCCTCTTCTTGCGTAAGGCCTAGTGTCTCCGCAGCACGGAGAGCATCCTCGGGTAGTTCGTCCGGTCTGCGAACGAGAAGGTCGGCATCCTGGAACCAGGGCACGCCGCTATGAGCTATTGCGGCATCAAAGACCCTAAATTGCACAGGTACGCCCCCGTGAGGCACCTCCAGGAGCCCCGTCTCCCGGATCCATGTGTAGGCCGCGTCGTACTGAGTTGGAGTGATATCACTGAATTCGCTGTGCGTAGTGAACAGGGCACGGACACGCGCAACGCCGCTGGCTGGGATCCTCTCCAGCCAGCGGATGGCCGCACGCAGGACTGGTTCAGGCGGCACGGGCACGGAGATGACCCATCAGCGCCTGAAGGTCTCGGTGGTCCAGGCCACCACCGACAGCGGGCTCTTCCTCAAGGTCGGCCAGCTGCTGCACAGCAGGGTCATCAAGGATGCTCCCCATGAACTTCAGCTTGTCACTGAGCCGTTGATCAACAATTTCATCGATCGTGCCTTCTGAAGCCAGCACCGTGATTCGCGTCTCCGTTTCGGGAGCGAGACCGAGCCGGTGAATACGGTCGAGGCTCTGGAGGAAGCGGCCAGCCGCGAAATCGCGGTCCACGTAGACGGCGTCATGGCAGTGGTGGTGCAAGCTGATGCCTTCGCCGAGAGTGCCTGGGTTGGACAACAGGACCATGCAGCCAGGGTCTTGCCGGAACCGCTTGAGAGCCTCCTCACGTTCGGTGTCGCCGATACCGCCGTAGACCAAGGCAGGCGAATACTCGCTCAGCATGTTCTCCAGCGTGTTGAGACTCCGCACAAAAGTTGACCAGACGAGCGTCTTACGTCCTTGAGCTGCGTTTCTGCTGACGATGGCGAGCACCTCACGGTACTTCGGTGACATCTCGTAACTCGGAAGATCCCGCATCAAATCGAAGAGCGGTGTGCCCTCAGGCACGGAGAGCGGAGGTACTCGGTACGACAGTGGTTCATACCGTGTGGTCCCGACAGCAAGCAGCGCGGGGCTGGTTGCCGCCATCAGCATGTAAACGATGATTTTGCCGAGTGCAAGGAAATCGCCTTCAGCGCCAGCAGCACGAGCGGAGAACCGGCCGACGAGCGCCTCGTAAACCTCCTGGTGGAGGGGCGGCATAGGAACTGTCCGCAAGTTCGTGGACACAGGCGGCAATCCGAGCTCACCTTTGGTGGTGCGGGTGAACAAAGGGCGCAGGACCTGGCTTGCCTTGGCGAGGTCCCCGCCGGCCACGGCCTGGATGACTTTCTGGCGCCCATGGCCTGGCCACACGAAGCCGAACAGGTTCTCCAGATCCTTGACACCGTTTGGAGCCGGCGTACCAGTAAGAATCAGACGGTGCCTACTGCGCGGCCCGAGTGCGAGGCAAGCTGCGCCATCCGTTCCGTCTGCTCCTCGCTTCATCCGGTGGGCTTCATCGAGCAGCAACATGGACGGTCGCGCAGCTAGCCATTGGCCGAGTTCATTTACGACGCCGTCCTGGCGCAACCTCTCATAATTGACGATGAGGGCATCGGCGGCCGGATCAGCGTCTTTGGAGAACACATCCATGCGCAGGGGATCACTCAGGCATTGCTGGTTCTCGTACACCCAGGACTCGTAGCAAGACTTCGGACCGACGATGAGAAGTCGCTCAATGCCCTTGGCACGTCTTAGTGCATGAAAAATGGCTAGACCGACGCGGGTTTTGCCGGCGCCGGGGACAGAGAAATTGGCGCCATGGCGCAAGGACAGCAGCTTGGCGATGTCCCGACGCTGGAAAGTGGTGAGATCCGCTACCCACTCGGGACCGAGCCGACTATCGACTTCGTCAGGGTCGACTTCCCCGTCTGGACCTGCCGTCGGATCCAGACGTTTGGCGACGGTCTGCGCGTCGACAGCGGAATCCGTCGCCAGTGCCGCCAGTTGAGGGTCCCAGGTGACACGGTTGGGCTCGGGCCAGGTAGCGAGTGCCACCAGGTTCGTCAGGAGGTCGTCAATCTCGACCTCCATGGTTCCTGGCGAGCGCTGAACACTGCTCTGGAACCGAAGAGCAAGACGGCGGAGCTCACCCTCGTAGCCAGTACCAGCCCGGAGCCGCGCGCGGGTCACACCGTCGCCGAACCCAATCTCCAGGCTTGGCGCAGGGGACTGCCCTGCCATCAGTTCTCCCGCGTCGAGTCGAGCAGCCAGGCGACTCCGTTGCCCGGGGAGCTGAAGGTGCGCCCAGCTTGCTTCGCGAGCCGGGCAAGGCTGGCTTTGAGCGTGAGGAGCGCATCGTCAAACGCGTCCTCGTCCAGCGCACGCTTGGCCTTGGCTTCGGCGAACTCGGCGGCACACTGATTCACGTAATCAGCAGCGTCTGTCAGACGCTCTGGAACGGCTACCTGACGCTTCTGGAGTTCTGCGTTCGCCCCAGCCAGCTTGACGGCAGCGTCGAATGTCTTGCGTGCCGTTTTGATGAGCGCATCAGCCTGTGTCACGGCCACCGCGTCCAGAGTGTCGCCAGCTTGCGCCGCTGCTTTGGCCTGGAGCAAGGCATCCGTGAGCGCACGGGTGGTCTTCACTGCTGCAGTGGCATCTGGAATCGCAACACCTGCCAGGCCAGGGATCGACACTGCGGCAGACTCCTGGGCTGCGGGCCTCAGTTCAGCGGGCAGCCGCTCTTCCAGATAGCGGCTGTGGAAGTCAGCTTCTGCCAGGCGCACAGTCGTCTTGGCGTAGTTCAGGACCACCATCGCCAAGCGCGATTCCTTCAGCTGCTCGGCAGCATCACGGTCTGTCTTAGCGAGCTTGGTGTAGTCGCGGTGCAGCTCGCGGAGCTTCTCCTGGTGGTCCTCGAAGTCGACGAGCCGGAGGACAGCGCCGTTCGTCGTCCGGCTGCGGTCGATCGCATCGTTGATCAACTGGTAGACCCAGCGGTCCTGCTGGAGTGTGGTTTTCTTGATGTTGAAGTCACGTGCCACGTCCTCTTCGCGGCGGCCGTCCGCAAGCTCGTCCTCGATCGCAATAAGACGGTTGATGTACGAGTACTCGCGACGCTTGTCACGGCGCAGCTGCAGTGCGAGCTCAACGCTGTTGATATCGCGGCGTGACGTATCCGCAGGGAGCACACCAACCCGGATATCCCTGATGCCCAGGTCCTTCAGCGCTGCGCAGCGGGTATTCCCGTCGACGAGGATGCCATCCGGACTAATGATTCCGGGCTCCCGCTGCCCCACGTCATCGAGCTCGTCCTGAAGCGCCGTGTAGTCAGGGTCAGTCTGGTTCGGGTTCGAGGGGCGGCAACGCAGCAGGTCGTGCAGATACGTTTGCCCGGCCTCACTCCACGGCTCTTCCTCCAGGACCCTATTGCGCTCCGGGTTCAGGGTGCGCTGCGCCCGGATGCGGTGCGTGTCTGGGTTGAAGTAGAGCATGTCGACGGGCATCGAGATGACGTGCAGGTGCTTCTGCTCACCGCGCCATTCCACGCTGACCTTCGCGCCATCCTCGGCCATGGCCTGTTTCAGCCGCTCGTCCACCAGTGAGCGAATCTTCTCGCCCTCGGGCGGGACGCCGAACTTCACAGCCATAGCCAGAGCCTCCAGGAACCAGACGCAGTGTGTCCCAGCATCATGGCAGCACCGGCTGACAGCCGGTGTGCCCATGCCTCACAATCGACTTCTCGATCACTTGGAGAACGGAGCCCGAGGTGGCACTGCCTGCTTGGAACGACCCTGAGTTCAAGGCCGGCACCATGGTCCGCGCAGCTCTCTGGCTCGTCCAAGTGGTCGGCGAGGGCAACACCTTCACCAAGGAGCAGGTTCGCGAGGCGTTTCCGGGGATCTCGCAAGCTGACCGGCGCATACGAGATCTCCGCGACTACAGCTGGGTCCTCTTCACCAACTCCGACGATGCGAGGCTGGCCGCTGAGGACCAGCGCTTCGTCAAGGCAGGTGTCCCTGTCTGGGATCATGCGGCCCGCCGTGCCGCAGCACCGCAGAAGGCCATCTCCAACAAGGAGAAGCAGGCGGTCCTGGCCCGCGACGACTACATGTGCAGTATTTGCGGTATCTCTGGCGGCGAGGCCTACCTGGACGACTCGAACCAGACTGCTGTGCTCTCCGTCACCCGTCGCGAGACCGTACTTCCCGATGGCCGGGAGCAGACCCTGCTCGTCACGGAATGCAAGCGATGCCGCGCGGGAAGTAGCGGCCAGCCTGCCCGCGCCGATGAAATCGTGGCCGATATCCTCGACCTCGACCCAGGCGAACGGAGGCGACTACTCCGGTGGATCGAGCGCGGACGGCGTGGTTCCACTCCACTGGATAGGGCTTGGAACTCCTACCGGCGGCTCCCGGCCGATGCCCGCGATGAAGTACGGGCCGCCCTGGAAGAGTGATCGTTTCTCGGCTGCAGGGGGAACCGTTGGGACAGGTGGGTGTCCTGTGACTCAGCGGGCCACCGTAGACTTCACACTTCTATCTGGCACACCTACCCAACCAGGTGCCGTCAGCGAAGACCGGCGGCTAGGGTGCTGCTGCTGGATCTGTGTTCAAGCGGGTTCCCCCTGTGATAGTGAGCCGAGCGCATGATACTCGGCACCGCGCTGGCCTGGCCGGCGCGCCTGAAAGGAGATCGAATGACGGCGCCAGAGCGCGACAGGCAGCTCGAGGTCGTCGAGATCTGTGCGGGCGCCGGAGGCCAGACCCTAGGGTTGGAGCGGGCAGGATTTCGCCACCGAGTCGCAGTGGAGCTCGATGAGAACGCCGCGACTACGCTGCGCCGCAATCTGCAAGAAGTCCTCGGCTACAGCAAAGAGGAGGCGGCAGACACGGTAGCGGTTGGCGACGTCGCAGACCCCAGCACCTGGAAGCCTTCAGAGTACAAAGACAAGGAAATCGATCTACTCGCTGGCGGTGTGCCATGCCCACCGTTCAGTATCGCAGGCAAGCAGTTGGGCGCTAACGACGAGCGCGATCTCTTTGCCTGGGCAGTGGAACTCTGCGGCGAAATCCAGCCGAAGGCTCTCCTTCTTGAGAACGTACGAGGGCTCAGCGCCAATCGGTTCACGGCCTATCGGCAGCATGTACTGGATCGGCTGCACGAGTATGGCTACATCGGTGACTGGAAACTTCTCCACGCCAACGAATTCGGCGTCTCCCAATTGCGGCCACGATTCGTGCTGGTTGCTCTCAAACGGGAGTTTGCGGAGTACTTTGAGTGGCCGACGCCACACGAGGAAAGGCCACCCACTGTGGGGGAGCTCCTCGAAGACCTCATGGCAAGCAACGGCTGGGAGCAAGACCAAGTCTCCGAGTGGGTCAAGAAGGCCAATGACATCGCGCCAACGATCGTCGGCGGCTCCAAGAAACACGGCGGTGCGGACCTGGGTCCCACCCGGGCCAAGCGGGCGTGGGCAGAGCTCGGTGTGGACGCCATGGGTGTTGCCAACGCAGCCCCAGAGAGAGGGTGGCGGGCTCCGGAAGGAGTCCCGGGCCCCAAGCTCACCACTGACATGGTTGCCCGAATCCAGGGTTGGCACGACATCGAACCGCCTGCGGACAACAGCTCGGCCGCAAACGGCGAGTTCCGCTGGAGATTCCATGGGCGTAAGACTTCTGTGTATCGGCAGATCGGTAACGCATTCCCTCCGCCCGTTGCCAAAGCACTTGGAGTGGCTGTCCGGAAGGCCATCCACCAGGAGGGCGAACGCAAGACCCTCGTAGAGAACACCGACCGGGTCTTGGATCCCGTGTACAAGCTGCTCCGTGGTCTTGACCGCCCTCTGACTGTCGACCAGATCATCGAGAAGCTCGCCAAGCTGGGCACTGCCCTTGAGCAGCCGGACGTCGAACGGCGCTTGAACCATCTCGCTCACGACTTTGCGGTGACGATGACTCCCCGTTCCAACGGTGCCATCGCTTACGCTCTCGGTGAGTTCAAGGCGTTCACCGGCCAGGACGACCATCAGCGGCACGATCTGTTCACCCTGCACCGGGCCAAGATCAGCTAATAATGGTGTCTGCGGGACAGCGCTAGGCAAGGGCACCGTCCCGCAGTTGGAGGGGCTAGTCGGTGAGCCTGGCTATCAAGCTGTTCTTTTGTGCCTGAGCAAGGGTCGATTTGTTGATGACTTTCGCTACGAGTTCCGGCACCTTCGTGTAGTCGATCTCCAAGTCGACCAAGGTGTAGAACTGGCTCCCATCCACCTCAGACGTCGTGAGGTTGAAGCCCAGCTCGCGAAGTTCTCTCGCACGTCGCTCTGAATGGGTCTTGTCCCCGGTCACGACGCGGAGCCTGTCGCTGTCGACTGGCGCGCCGAGAGCACGAAGAAGGATCATGAACAGGAGTTCATGCACGTTGCTGCCGTAGGGGACCTTGAGGAACCGCTCAGGAACCCTGTCGGCGTAACGGTTCCTCATTTCTGCCTCAATGCGGGCCCGTAGTTCAGCGAACTCCAGGCACTCAGAGGGCAGTTGCGACAGCAGCAAAGCCTGCATGGACTGAGCAAGGTGCCGCTTCGCGAACAGATAGGCGTCGATGAGGTCGTCCGGCGAGGAGCCGTCATCCTCGAAGGCAGACCTCAGCTCCCGCACCGCAAAGGCCGACGTCGGCTTGAGACTCTTCCACGCCTCATACTGCTCCTCGTTCGCTGCAGGCACAGCAGCATCCCTTCTTCGTCGTGGGAGCGGAGACGACGACGATCGGTGCGAGGCAGTGAGCCCATGCGCCGATCTTCAGTCCGCCCGTAATCAGTCATCGGGGATCCGCCCCCGCAAGTTCGGTCAATGCGTTGGGCGTTGGTTTTCTGCGGCCTGCTCGGAGGCCAGCGCGCTCAGGATTCCACGATCAGCCGTCGGCGAGGAGCCCAGCAGATCGAGGAACCACGGCGAGATCCACGACGACTCGCGATGGATCCATTCCCCGGATGGCAGCACCGTGCCGGGCTTCCAATCAGGTGCTGGTGCGTCGCCGCCCCGTGTGGCCGCAACGATGTCGACCTCAGGCTCCCCGTCGGTGGCTTGCCGCCGCTGCAGCTGTGCCGTGACACCGATTAGCCACCACTGCGCAAGGCGATCCTCTGGTTCCAGAGACTCCATCTTGGTGCGTAGAACCGAGGAGGCGAGTCCAGCGGACCGATAGGCAGTGACCGGCAATCCGCCGGGCGGGGCAATCTTCGCAGCCGCGCTTGCCGTGACCACTGTGCCGTCATCCAGCCCCGGTGGGGTGAACGTCTCGGACACGCGCCGGATCTCTGCGTAAGTGTCCTCTGCAAGCTCCGCATTCAGATACTCGCCAACACCCGCATAGAAGTCCGGCGGAGTCTCAAGGCGTAGCTCGGCGCCGGCTCGGCGCTGAATCTCGTCCAACAGAGCCGGCCAGGGGCGCTGCTTGCCGTTGCTGGTGTCGTACCAGTCCTCTTTCACATCGTTGGACACGAAGAGCACGCGGCGACTCCCCTCCGGCAGGAGTGCAGCCTGCTCGATCACTTCCTCCCATATCAGGAAGTCGCCAGCCGCTTTCAGCGGTGTGCCCTTGCCAAAGTCCTTAAATCCCGGCGGAATCTGGTTGGGGAACCTGAAAACTACGGCTTCATCCAGTCGCTGTTGGAGCAACTGGTCATCGGGCTGGTGACCGACGCGGTCCCCATAGAGGTCCGCGACCTGAGGCAGGATCGGATCGGCCGTATCGACCTTCACGGGTGTAAGATCGTGCCCGGTTTTGAGCATGTCCAAGTGAGCCTTAAACGCGTCGCGGTACACGGTGAGGTGCTCGTTGACAGCCGCCTCGCTAACCAACTGTTCCAGGGCCTCGATCTCGCCCGGCGCTCTCGCATACTTCTCAAGCTGAGCCCGCACGGTGTCCTTCGCTGCGATAATCGCCTGGCATGCGGTTGTCAGTTTGGCGTTGACGGACTTCGCGGCGTCACCGAGGACCCGTTTACGCGATTCCAGTACGCCACGGCGTCCGCGGACGAACTCAAGACCCACTTGGTATGGCATCCACAGGCGCTCCGAGACCTGACTCAGGGCCGTGAGGACTTCCTCTCGGGACTCTGCCGTGTACTCGTACAGACTGAGCAGCACGTTGGTGTCCAGAACAATCAAAGCATCCTGGAAGAAGACGAGGCGTGCGGTGTCCTGTGGCGACGGCACGGGCTGAAGCCAAGCGTGGAACCGCTGAATCAGTGCCGGATCTTCCATACCGGCTCCCCCCTGGACTCGTGCGATCTCATCCTGAGATCATCCCTGGCACAGTAGCAAGGTGGGGAGCAGGCTAGATTGCCTGGAGAGGAATGCTCCACGAGAGGAGCATTCCGTCCGGATTGTCGCCTGTGGCCTACGACGACTAGGCCGCGTCCGCTTCGGCTTCGAAGTGCATTTGAGCGCGGTCGAGAATGTCGTCAGGATCATGCCCCCGGGCGGCGGTCCAGTGAAGCAAGTCCGCGATCAACTCGACCGCCGACTCATCAAGACCCGCCTCCCGCCCCCTGCCTCGCAGAGCAATGCCGCCGTTTGCCCCCTGGTACTGCTCCAGCGCCTCGGCGGCGCGCTCAAGACGTCGGCAGACACGGCTCTCCCCCGTCGCGATCTCACACCAGACGGCCTTACCTGCCGCAGTCAGCGTCGTGCCCCAATCCAGCGCAACGGCCGCAAGCAGATACAGGCCGCGGCCGCGCTCCCCATCGCCGCCCGCCATGGTGAGCGATGGCACCACCCGGCTCTTGTCGTGGACTTCAAGGCGGAGCCGCTCCCCTCTCCATTCCAGGATCAAGGTCGCCGAGACGCCCTCTCCGACGTGCTTGACGACGTTCGTGGCCAACTCCGTGACGAGCAGCTCTGCTTCGTCGGCGGCCACGGGCATGCCCCACCGGCTCAGCTGCTTGGCGGTAGCTCTCCGCAGCAGGCCCACTTCGGTCGGCGCCGCCTCGAAAGGCAGGACACAGCGGAGTCGGGAACCGGTGACTTCGTAGCCACGCATGGCCACTCCTCCCTCCCAAGCCACGCACATGCTGCGCCTGCCGTATCCGTACGGCTGCATTGCGTAGCGATCTGTGAGCGAGCATGACATAGAGAACTCTCACTGTGTAACTTCTCATGAGAATCTATCGGGTGAATCTGATGGTGGGTCTGCTTCGGCGCTGCCTAGCCTGATGGGCATCTCCGGGCCTGCTGCCCGGCTCATGGCGAAGGAGCCACATGTCCGAACGGACCACGACCCGCCGCCGTCAACTTGGCGCGATGATGCGCAAGTTGCGAGCCCGCAAGGGGCTGACCCTTGAGGAGGCCGGGGGCCTTGTCGGCGTTTCCAAGGCGACGGTTAGCAGGTACGAGACGCAAGCCGGGCCGGTCAAGTGGATCGTTGTGGATGCGCTGTGCCGTGAGTACGGCGCAACTGATGCCGAACGCGGGGCAGTTGTCGGGCTGGCGAAGGACGCCAAACAGCAGGGCTGGTGGAGTTCATTCGCCGACTCCATTCCGGAGAGTATGAACCTGCTGCTCACGCTTGAGGACGAAGCGGTACGAGAGAGTCACTTCTCCTGCGTCTACGTTCCCGGTCTCCTGCAGACACGCGCCTACAGCACAGCACTCCAGAGAGCCAACGAAGTACCGCTGGAGGCAGCCGAGATCGAGCGGCTCGTCGACATCCGCATGAAGCGCCAGGAGATTCTTACCCGACCGAAACCACTTCACCTGTGGGCGATCCTCGATGAGTCCGTGATCCGCCGTGTCGTCGGGTCACCTCAGACGATGAAGGAACAGCTAGACCGGCTGCTCGAAGCGAACGAGTCTCCTCACATCACGCTTCAGATGCTGCCTTTCTCCAAGGGCGCCCATGCCGCAGCGCTCGGCAGCTTCGTCATCATCGGTGGCACTGAGCCCGCTCTCGACGTGGTGTACGTCGACTTCCACACCGGCTCCCTCTTCCTGGAGAAGGACGAGGAACTGGACCGATACAGACTTGCGTTCGAGTACCTCCGGGCACAAGCGTTGGACATGGAGGCCTCCTCCGCCGTGATCCATCGCGCCCGCAAGGAGTTGTAGATGCCCGCCGATCCCCACACCATCTCCGGCCTGACTTGGTTCAAGTCCTCGTACAGCGGTGGCAACGCGACGGAGTGTGTGGAGGCCGCGGTCATCCCCGTCGGCGTGCTGATACGAGACTCTAAGCGCTCAAAAAGTCCCCTTATTGCTATATCAGCGGAAGCATGGAGCAGCTTCGTGGCGAGCGCGCGGTGCATACCTGATAAATGAGGCAGTTAGCTTGAGCCTGTTGGGACCTTGGAATGTCCCGAGGAGCCAGTTCAGGCCTCACGCGGCTCTGGCGCAGACTCCGACTGCGCAGCCCAGAGCCCGGTGACTTCGGCCGGGTCCAGACGTGTCTGCTCACCCACGCGAAAGGGGTGGGCGGGCATACGGGTCAGTCATGCTCAGCGGCTGCGGGCTGACGCTCCGTACGCATCACCGCCGCTGCCTGGGCGGGTGCCGACCAGGCCCGGACGAGGTACCACTCGGTGACCTCCCCCGGCCCTCGGCGGCGGTGAGGGTGACCCGGGTGTGGATCACCAGGTTCTCTGCCGGGGGCGAGGTCGACTGCGGTATCTCGGCCGCGGGCATGGACGTGCAGTCGGTAGTCGCCGGGACCTCGCTGCTACTGCAGACGCTGCACATCGAAGACTACGAATACCTGGCCGTCAGCCGGGAGAATGCGATCTACCCCGCCACGGTCATGTTCCTGCCGTATCGGACAGTAAAGGACCTGCCCCGAACGGGCTATGGCAGTGCCCTTCGCACTGCGTTTACCAGCGATGCCGCACGCACATCGTCGCCGCCGATGATGTTGTTCATGACGTAACCGAAAGCGACGCCATGTTCCGGGTCGGCGAAGCCGAGTGAGCCCCCCCGGCCGGTGTGGCCGAAGGCATTCTGGCCAGTCATGGGGTTGGTCTCGGTGGGCAGCATGTATCCGGTGCTGAAACGGCTGGGGATCAGCAATACCTGGTCTTTCCCGCCAGCCTGCTCCTTGGTCGCAGACTCTAGATTTCCCGGCGTAAGTAGGCGCAGGCCGTCCACCTCGCCGATCAGCGCGGCATACATGCGTGCCAGAGCGCGTGCGGTACCGACGCCGTTGGAGGCTGGGAGTTCCGCGGCCTGCACCTCGGGCGAATCGAAGTCGATCTCGGCTGGGTCGGTGACTGCGTACGCCCTGTTGCTGAACGACTTGGGGTCCCGCCAGGCGGCGACGAGTTCGCGGAGTTCCTCAGGAATCGACTCGGCGGGTACGGCGGTGAGGTCGACGGCCGGTCGCTGGTACACCATGCGGCTGACCCGGTCTCGTTGATCCGCTGGCAGTCCGATGAAGAAGTCCAGTCCGAGGGGGGCGGCGATCTCGTCGGTGAGGAAGCGGCCCGGCGTCTGGCCGGATACCCGGCGGATCACTTCGCCGACAAGCCAGCCCCAGGTCCGGCCGTGGTATCCGTGCGCCGTGCCCGGAGTCCACTGGGGGCGCTGAGCGGCCAGTGCGGCTGCCATGGGGTGCCAGGCCAACGCCTCGTCCAGCGGGACGGGCTGGTCCAGTGTGATCAAGCCGGCCTGGTGGGTCAGCAGCCAGCGCACCAGGATGTCCGCCTTGCCGTTCGCGGCGAACTCCGGCCAGTACTTCGCCACTGGCGCGTCCAGGTCCAGCGCACCGCGCTCGGCCAGCATGTGTGCTGCGGTCGCGGTGGCTCCCTTGGTCGCCGAGTAGACGAGTTGCAGGGTGTCCCGTGTCCACGGCCGTCCGGTTTCGGGATCGGCGACGCCGCCCCACAGGTCCACCACCGGTCGGCCGTACTGGTACACGCACACCGCCGCACCGATGTCCCCGTGCTGGGAGAAGTTCGCCGCGAACGCCTCACGCACCGGTTCGAACCCAGCCGCGACCTCACCGTGGATCGTCGTCATGCCGTCCATCCTGGCATTCGGACTAGGTGCTCCGAGGGGGTGGGTTCGGCCTCGAAGTCCGAGAGGTGACGGTCACGCCGCGACGGGCACGGCCTGAAGGCGCTCGCGGAACTCACGGACAGCGGGGACGGACTTGCGCGGTTCGAGGTGTGCAGAGAACTCCTTCAAGCGGTCCAGCGCCCGTACGGAACTGACACTGCTCTCCAGGAGTTCGGTGCCGTAGTTCGCGGCGTCGAGCGCCCCGTCCAGGTCGCCGCCGGCGAGCCGGGCCTCGGCCAGGCGGCTGGAGCGTACGGCCTTGTCCCGAGGGGCCGCGCTCTTTACGGAGGTCTCCAGGGAGCCCGTCGCGCGCTCCACCTGCCCGGACCGCAGCAGGACCTTTCCCTCGGTCGACTTCAGCTGAGCCTCGCCGAACCAGTCGAGCCAGTCCGGGTCTTCCTCCGTCGTGTGGCGCTCCCAGTGGGACACGGCGCGGTTGAGCGCTGCTCCGGCCTTCGCGTGGTCACCGTCGCGAGACAGCGCCTCGGCCTTGTGCAGGTAGAGGAAGGACTGGGTGTACGGCGACAGCGTTCGAGGGGCGTTGTCGATGGCGGTGGAGATGAGGGCGACGCGTTCGGCGGTCCGTCCGGCCTCAGAGACGTGGACTCCCATCTCCGCGAGGATGAAGGCGCCGAACGCGTCGTCTCCGGCCGTACGGGCGCTGCGCAGGGCCCCGACGTAGTAGCGCTGGCCGACGGAGCGCAGCCCGGCGTCGTAGGCCATCCAGCCGGTCAGGTGGGACACCCGGGCTGCCAGGGCATAGAGGCGGATTCGGATGCTCTCCGTGTATCTGCCGGTGCTCAGGAGGCCGGTGACGAGGGCGAGATCGCCACGTGCCTGTTCCAGGAGTGTGGCGCCGCCGAGCTGGTCGTCGAGGGTGCGCAGCGTGCTGATGCGCTGCTCGATCGTCGAGACCATCGTGTCCGTGACCTGATCCCCGCCCAGGGCCGAGGCGAAGGCGGACGGCGCGTCCACCCAGCTCGCCGCGAGGCCCGTCAGGGCAACGCCGGTGATGGTGAGAAAGCCCCGGCGATCCATGCGGCCACTCCCCACGAGTTCGGACAACGCCTCAACGGTACCGGCCTCGGTCCACGGGGCGGTGAGTCCCGTGACCTCCCAGACCGGCAGCCACCGGGGCCATCCTTCCCTCCGCGCCTGCTCGTACGGGACGCACAGTAGGTCGGCGAGTACGCGCTGGGCGTCCGCGTCCGGCTCTTGCCCCTGCTCCCACTTCCAGACGGTGGTCCGGTTGGTGGCGAGTGGGATTCCGAGCGATCTCCCGTGTGCCTGCATGAGCCGGGCGAACTCCGCCTTCCCCCATCCGCGCGTCTGGCGGAGGAAGCTCAGCGGGTGGGCCGCCAACGGTTCACCAGGCATGTCATCACTCCCGTCATTCTCCTCGCGGCGTATTGGGGAGGCTACTTCGCGTGGCCGCGTACGGGGTGGGCGTCCCCATGAGGAACCCCCTAGAAACGTTCCGCCTTGCTGGATAGGGCCGTTGACTGAGTATCAGCCGTCCACGGAGCCCCGCGATCGCGACAGCTCACGTAACGGTTCTCAGTCGGCGGCTCCGCTCCTGTTTCCCCGTCGGGGGCGGAGCCGCTCTCCAACTCCTCGGAGGCGTCCGCCATGCCCACGCTCGCCCATCGGTTCGTCCTCGCGGGTGAGGAAAGGGAAGTCTCCCTTGCCCGGCGCACGGTCGTCGACAAGGTGCGTGCGTGGGGTGTGCCGTTGAACGACGACACAGCTGACGCGATCCGCCTTGTCGCATCCGAACTCATCGCCAACGCCGTGATCCATGGGGAAGGGCCCGTCACCGTCTCGCTGTACCACCGCCCCGGCCGCTTGGTGATCGACGTGCTCGATGACAATCCCGCTGCTCCGCAGACGAGTTGTGCCCAGGCCGACGACGAGAGCGGGCGCGGCCTGGTATTGGTCGACCTTCTCGCTTCTCGGTGTGCCTGGGAGCCTGTTGGCCAGGGGAAGCGCGTATGGGCGGAGATCGCGCTTCCTAAGGCTGCCCCCGTCATCCGCGCAGCCGTTCTGCGCAGGCTATTCGCGGCACGGCCGAAGCGTGGCGTGGTAGCCGAGCCTGGTCCGCTCACTCTGGCGGTCGCGTGATGGGACGGCACGCTTTACGAGCGAATCCACTTCCTGATCCCGACGTGGTCTTCCGGCCCACCCGCCGCGACATCGACCCCGTCACCAGGCAGCCCACTGATTACGCGCTATGGGATCGCCACGAATGGCAGGCCCGCGGCGAGTGCTGGCTGTGGTGCGGACGTGACGACGTCGAGGTGACGTGGATCGGGCCCGTCCGGTCGAGCGGCATGCACGCGGCCCTCTACGCCTGCCGTGCCTGTCTGTATGACCTGGACCAGCGTGTTCTGGAGATCAACATGCGCGAGGACGTCGGCGGTCTTCCGAATCACCGCTGATCCGCCCTGTCCCTGGCGCCGGACTGCCGCTCATCGCACGTCCAATGACCGCCGCCCCACGGCAACTCACGTCTCCCACGGCCGTGGAGCGGCCATCAACCTCCCGCCAGAGCCCTGGCGGGAGAACCGAAAAGGAAGGAGCACGAGGTGACAGAGCCCACGACACCGCCTCCCGCCCGGAGCAGCCTCCTGGTGGCGGTGAAGGAGCTGACCGCCGTCCACGACCGTTACGACAGCCTCCGGTCGGACAACCAGGGCAGCTCCGGCGACGCGCCGTGGCCCGGTGGCGACGGCAACCTGCACGACAGCGAGTAGGCACCAAGCGGTGTGGGGGGGCCGCGGGGGGGCCCCCCCCCCCCCCCCGCCCCCCCCACAAGGCGCCCACCCCACAGGGTGGCCCCATGTGAAACCCAGGTTTAAAAC